>ONAE01000005.1 GCA_900315695.1 uncultured Prevotella sp.
TACAGCAACCCTGCCTGCCGTACCTTCGGTTTCAATGTAGGTCTTAAGTTTTAATTAAAGGAGGACAGAACATTATGAAGAAATTAGCAATTATATCAACAATTATCCTGGGGCTTGCCGCTACATCATGCAACAGCTATCTGGATATCAACGAGAGCCCGAACTCTCCTAAGGAGAGCGACCTGAATGCCTCTATCCTGTTCCCTGCAGCCGAGATGAACCTCGCCAGCAGCTACGGTGACTTCCTGCGCATCACGGGCGGATATTACGCTCAGTACTATGTACAGTCGTTTGGTACGAGCAACTATCTGGATTATAGTAGATTTGAAATGAGTGCTACCCGCTCAAGCAGTACTTATACACAGCTGAACACCCGCACACTGAAGAACCTTCAGCTTGTACGCGAAATCGCTGCCAAGAATGAGAACTGGGGAGACTATCTGGCAGCTACTACATTGCGTGCCTTCACCTATCAGGTGCTTGTTGACTGCTATGGAGAGGTGCCTTATACAGAGGCTCTGGATGCTTCAAATCCCACTCCTAAGTATGATGATGGAAAGACCATCTATACTGGTATCCTGGCAGAACTCGACGAGGCTCTGAACAGCGTGAAGGCTTCTGATCGTGTATGCACGAACTTCCTGTTCCCTGGTGAGACTGCTGATTCCTGGATCAAGTTCGCCAATGCCCTGAAGCTGAAGATCTATAGCCGTATGGGTGGTTCTGACGCTCAGATCGGTGCTATTATCTCAGAAGGCGACCTGCCTACCAGCGATATCGCCTTCAAGGATTGCTGGACCTCTGAGTCTGGTCATATCAGCCCGTTCTACGCTGAGGAGTTTGCTACCAACTGGGGTTCAAACCAGATCAATGTGGTGGCTAATGTAGCTATCATTGGTACGATGCAGCAGTCGGCCTATACCGACGGTCGTCTGACGAAATTCTTCAATCCTAACAGTGATGGTCAGTATGTAGGTGGTATCTCTGGTAGCAACTTCTCTACATCAAAAGCTTACAAGTCAACTTACTGGTGCCGTCCTGTTGCCAGCTATGACATGCCTGTCTATATGATTACTGAGGCTGAGACCGAGTTCTTCATCGCTGAGTATTATGCCCGTACAGGCAATGCTGCTCAGGCTGAGAGCCACTACAAAGCAGCTGTTGAGGCTTCGTTTGCTACAGCTAAGGCTACAGGTGCTGATGATTTCCTGAGAGTTTTTCCTTATGAACAGAGCAACTATCAGAAGTCTATCGGTATTGCCAAGTGGATCGCAATGGCAGGTGTGAACCCCTTCGAGGGCTACTGTGAGGTGCGTCGTCTGAAGTATCCAGCCTTCGGTGAGGTGAAGGGTAGCGATATGTATAATGAGACCGATGACAGCTCTTACCAGCCAGACAAGTACAAGGCAGGTACGCTCTACACACCAATCAAGGTGTTTGGTCCTGTTGGTGACAACCAGCTGCTGCAGCGCTGGCCGTATGCTGAGAGCTCTTCAGCACGCAACACCAATACGCCTGCATTCCCTGGCTATACGACCCCAATCTTCTGGGCTCAGTAATCAGATTGTCTAAAACGAAATATAGTATAAAAATGAAAAAGAATATATTACATAAAATGCTTTTTGCTTTCATCGCACTCGCGATGGTAAGCTGTAGCAAGGACTCTGAGGGTCTTTCAAAGATCATTGAGTATCCCCAGATTTTCGTCCAAGGTGATGCCTTCTATGTGTCGCCCATCGGAGAAGAGTTTGTAGATCCTGGCTGTACTGCACTTTATCAAGGTAACGATTATACTTCAAACCTCGTTATTACTGGTGCTGACGAGATTGACATTAATGTTGCAGGTCTTTATCCTATCACCTATTCGGCTACAAGCCCTGACGGCTATACATGGTCAGAAAAGCGTACCGTAGCTGTATGTGATCCTGACATTACCACTGACCTGAGTGGCACATGGGATGTAGATCCAACCTCTTACCGTATTTATAATGGAGCAGAAGCAGCTATGGGTGGTGCATATGCTGTCAAGATTTCCAAACTGGCTCCTGGTATCTTCAGGTTCTCTGATTTGTTCGGTGGATGGTATGATCAGCGAGCAGGATATGGAGCAGCTTATGCTGTCGTAGGCCAAATGCAGCTGACGGAAGATAATGAAGTGATTTGTCTTAACTCCAGCAATACTCCATGGGGTGATACTCTAAATGACTTCTTAAATGGTGTTTATGATCCCGCGACTGAGACTATTACATGGGATGCTATCTATAATGATAGCAAAATGACATTCCATATTATTTTACATAAAAAGTAACAGATTATGAAGAAAGTATTATATTTAGCTACAATGCTCCTCTGCATGGCTTTTACAAGCTGTCAGAAGGAAGATATTGGCGGAACAGCAACAGAGAGCCTTGCTGGCGACTGGTATGTTGAGGCTTCGGTTGACGGAGAAGCCATCACTGGTTCCTTCCATCTTTTGACCTACAATACCTCTGCCAACAACCCTAACGAGATCTTTATTGACGATCAGGGAAATTTTTGGGATTTCAAGATCAAGGCTACCAGTGATGTCAACAGTCTCACTTTTAGTGCGACTGACGCTCTGAACTTGAGCTACGACGATTGCACAGTAACTGTTACCAATGCAAAGATCCTGAAGAATGGTGGTGTGCAGAAGAACGGTTCACCTGCTGACCTCATCTCGATGGATGTGGAGTATAGCGATGATCCTGGCACCATCTACCATCTGGAGGGTGTACGCTACTCTGGTCTTGAAGAGAACGATTAAGTTTAAAACTTAACAATATCAACCATCGCCCCCGTTAAGCATCGACTTAGCGGGGGCGAATCTTTTTATCAGCCCGTCCCCGCTTTTCCTTTGTCATCCCGCTAGATTTCTAAAACATATTTCAATCGAATACAATAGAGATTGTTTCCTCAAATTCTGCCAGTAACTCCTTCAGTCTTGGATTGTCTTTCCGTGAAAACAAAGCGGAGAACTCCTCGATGATGGCGAATACAGTTTGACGTAACTTAATGTCACCAGGTGAACGCCCAGCCCCTTCAACGTTGATACAGAATTGGAAAGCTCCGCTCTGTACAAAGGAGTTTTCAAGCATGAAGCTGATAGTGTACTTCAGACCAAAGTCTGTTTCGAAATAGAAAGAATAACAATCGTTTTCCCTGTGCCTTACTCCATAGGGAGCATGCTTGTTGATGTTTTCTAAACTTAATGTGTTCATAGTGATAAAAGGCTTTTGGTGAAAACTTAACTGAATCTGTAAATGTCTTCTACTTTCAGCTCTCCATTCCGAATCATTTCAAACTCTTTGTTGGTCTTCTCAATCCATTCTTTCTTGCGGCGGATTGTCTCCCTAACAGCGGCTCTTACCTCCTCACGAGTTCTTTTCTTCTTTGTTGTTTCCATATCGATTTAAATAATAAAAGATGAATATTCGCCTGCAAATGTACGAATAAACCATCAAACTTCCAAATAAATCTCCTTTTATTTTGATTATGAGCGGATGACGCAAACAAACTTCTTCGAAAGTGAAGCCTTCCCAAGATTCTATACTGCGGTCAGTAAAGTGGTGCTGCCAGTACTGTTCATCACGTGTGCGATTGCCCTCTACATAATGGAAGTAGACGCCCCCGTTAAGCATCGGCTTAGCGGGGGCGAATCTTTTAAAACAAAGTGGATAACAACCGTTCTGGAAGTGCGTGGCGGTTGAGGAAGAGGTAGGTGGTGTTGAGAGCGATGTAGTCGCGCGACATGTACCAGATACCCTTGTATTGACCGGTCTTACCCCAAGAATTCTTGACGAGATAGTAGGGCTTACCCTGTTCGTCAAGTGCCTTGCCGTAGATGAGCATCACATGGTCATAGGTGAAGCGCCAGTCGTTCCACTGTTCCTGACGAAGTTGCTGCGAAGGCTGGACGCTATCGGGCAGCATGGCCAGTCCTGTGCGGGTGAAGTCGCCTGACACGTCACCACCCCAAGCCACTGTATAGCCTGCATCTATCGCCTTGTCGAGCACGTCCATCAACTGTTCGATAGGGATATTATAGCTGGGTTTCAGACGCCATTTATAGGGAGCCTCGATGACAAACCACTTGTTAAACGGATGATGGGTATAGCTCGTCAGACTCACGTAATCGTCGAGGTTCAGCCCCAGACTCTCGGCAAACGACTTCGGCGTGTATATCTTTCCCTCATACTGGAAAGAGTCGGGACAACGGCCAAGGTATTTCTCGATGATAGTCTGAACACTATCCTGCCAATGGGACTTGGGTGACTTGGCATCTTTAACGACCGCACTGCTCACCTGACGCTCCAATTCCGGGAAAAAGACTTTGAAGTTTGCCAGTGAATCACCAGTCAGCGAACCTGGTGCCGGCATAGCATTCTCCGGACAGATGCCGTGTTGGCGGATGACCTCGAGTACATCGTCGCACGAGCCGCCCTCTGAGATCTGACTGAATCCGTGCATGCGGACATAGTGCGTGGCGTTGTCCATATAGTCCTTGCTGACAACGAACATCTCACACAGGTCGTAGGTCCTACCCGTCTGTCGCAGTATCTCGCTCTCAAAAAACCCCAGTGTGGCATAAGCCCAGCAAGTGCCGCTACGCCATTGGTTTTTCACGCTTGTGATCGGGATCTCCTTTACCGTCGTGAACGTTTTCTCCACCTGCGAGGCAATAGCCCCACGCTGTAAATTCTCCTGTGCAGACGCATTCAGGCTCATGCCCAGGAGCATCGTGAATAATGCACAAAACTGTTTCTTCATATCCATAAACATTGAAATTTGAAGGCAAAGATACAAAATTACGGAGATTTTTCATTATACTTGTCACAATTTTCTGAATTTCTTCGTATCTTTGCCGGCAAAAACAATAGAAGTATATGAAGAAAATGTTTTTTATGACGCTGGCCGTCATGCTGTTTGCGACGGTGAGCAATGCCAAGGTGAATGGAACAGAGGATGAGGCAAAAACACCCGACGGTGTGGAGGCTGTTGACTTAGGACTCAGTGTGAAGTGGGCAAACATGAATGTGGGTGCGACGAAGGACTCCGGCTTTGGCTCGTACTTCGCATGGGGTGAGACCAAACCGAAGAAATACTACTCTTGGGGCACTTATGCCTGGAGCAGAGATGACACTCAGTTCCTGGTAAAATATAATATAAGGGACGGAAAGTTTCAGCTGGTACCCTCCGACGATGCCGCTCATGCCAACTGGGGCGGAGATTGGCGTATGCCCACCGTGGAAGAGTATGAGGAGTTGGTCAATCCCAATAACTGCAAATGGGAATGGACCAACAAGGATGGTATTAACGGCTATAAGGTGACGAGTAAAAAGACGGGAAAGTCTATCTTCCTGCCGATTACCGGTTTTCGGTTCTATGAGAGTGTGCAGTTCCGCGCCATCAAAGGTGTTTACTGGACTTCAACCCTTTATACGCCCAGTCCTACCAAGGCCTGGTGTCTGGAGTTTGATTTCTCTGACGTCAACGTACACTTCGGAAACCTGTCAAGCAATCGTTTCAGCGGTCGCTGCATCCGTGCGGTACGATAACACTTACACCCCTTTGGCAAGGATGGCATCGCGACATTGCTCCATCAGCCAACGGGGGGTACTGGTGGCACCACAGATACCGACAGTCTGAATACCTTCGAGCCATTCTGCCTGAATCTCACAGGGGTCTTCCACCAGATGGCTGTTGGGGTTCACACGCAGACACTCGTTGAAAAGCACCTTACCATTAGAACTCTTCCTGCCACAGACAAAGAGGATCAGGTCGTGCTTCGTGGCGAAGCTGGAGATGTTCGGCATGCGGTTGGCTACCGAACGGCAGATGGTATCGAAGCTCTTGAATGTGGCTCCCTCGGCGATATGCGACTGGATATAGTCGATGATACGATGGAACTCATCGAGCGACTTCGTGGTCTGGGAGTAGAGGTAGATATCGCGTGAGAAGTCGAGGGTTGTCACCTCATCGAAACTCTCTATGACAATGGCCTTTGATTCGGTCTGGCCTACAAGTCCAAGCACCTCCGCATGACCTTTCTTGCCGAAGATCACGATCTGGGAGGCATTCTCATCATATTGTTTCTTGATACGCTTCTGGAGCTGGAGCACCACAGGACAGGTGGCATCGATGATCTCGATGTTGTTCTTTCGGGCGAGCTCGTAGGTCTCAGGAGGCTCTCCATGGGCACGCAGCAGCACCTTCACGTTGTGCAGCTCACGCATGTCGTCGTGGTTGATGGTGATGAGTCCCATCTTACGCAGACGTTCGCACTCCATACCATTGTGTACGATATCACCGAGACAGTAGAGGGTCTTGCCCTGGGCCAGTTCTTCCTCGGCTTTCTTAATGGCGGTGGTCACACCGAAGCAGAAGCCACTGCCTTCATCGATTTCTATTTGAATCATTTCTTTAATAAATTAAAATACTCATCCAACAAATCCTGGGCGGCGACAAACGAGGTCTTTTGACCTGCCAATACCGTCTGCTCGGCGCTACCCAACTGCGACTTGATGAGCGGATTGTTATAGAAGTTGAGCCGCAGGTGCTCGTTGATGCTTTCATACATCCAGTACTTGGACTGTTCGTTGCGGCGATACTCGAAATAGCCGTTCTGCTTCACGAAGTCGATATACTGGTAGATCATATCCCAGATCTCTTTTACGCCAGTGCCGTAGAAGCCCGAATAGCAGAGCACCTTCGGTGTCCATCCACTCTCAGGCATGGGGAAGAAATGGAGGGCATTACGGAAGTTCGTGGCTGCCATCTGACAGCGATCCACATTGTCGCCATCGCACTTGTTGATGACGATACCGTCGGAGATCTCCATGATACCGCGTTTGATACCCTGGAGTTCATCGCCTGTGCCTGCCACCTGGATGAGCAGGAAAAAATCAACCATCGAGTGACAGGCAGTCTCACTCTGGCCGACACCCACTGTCTCGACAAAGATCTTATCGAAACCTGCTGCCTCACAGAGGATGATGGTCTCACGTGTCTTGCGGGCGACACCACCTAAGGAACCTGCGGAGGGACTAGGGCGGATGAAGGAGTCAGGATGCTGGGCGAGTTTCTCCATACGCGTCTTATCACCGAGGATAGAACCTTTGGTGCGCTCACTGGAGGGATCGATGGCAAGGACGGCCAGACGACCTCCTTTCTCACGGAGTACGTGCATGCCGAACTCATCGATAGAGGTGGACTTGCCGGCACCTGGTACACCACTGATACCTACACGGATGCTGTTGCCACTATAAGGCAGACACTTGTTGATGACCTCCTGGGCACGGGCCTGATGGTCGGGGTTGACACTCTCGATAAGGGTGACAGCCTGCGAGAGCACGGTGACATCGCCCTTAAGGATGCCTTCCACCATCTCTGCCGGTGAGAGCTCACGACGACGGATGCGATTGCGCTTCAGATAGGGGTTGATGATCGAGGGCTGCTCGACCCCACTGTTCACCTGCAGACCTGCATATTCTGAACTGTTCTCGGGATGTTCCATATTATTTCTTGATGTTGATGACAACTTTGGCGTGGTCGGGATCGTTGGTGATCATCAGGATACGCGGACGTGTGCGTACCTTCTGTAAGTCATTGGCGATACCCGTAATCTTGAGTTTGGTTGACTGACCTGGCTGGATCGTACGCTGGTCGAGGGTGACCTTCAGACCGCGTGTGAAGAGCTGCATAGAGGATATCTGCAACACAGAGGCACCCGTGTTCTCAAGGACGACCTCTGTCGTTTTCTTCGACTTACCTTCGAAGTTGGTGAAGTCGATGTCGGTGGTAGAGATCTGCAACTTCGGGGCGTTGGCTTTGTTGGCGGCATCGAAGCTCTTCATGTCGGGCAACAGCACCACACTCACACCCATGCTATTATCCTCGCTGACCTTCTCACCGAGTTGACGACCGATATAGACGGTGGATTGCGTCAGACCGAAGTCACGCAGCTTCTCGGTGTTGAGCGTCACACTGATGGTACCTGTCTTACCAGGGAAGAGTTTCTCGGGCACAATCTTGGCACTGAGATAGGAAGGCAGGTGCATCACCGTCGGTGTCATGGTATCAGCACCATCGTTCATGATGTGAATCTCCTGAACAGGGGCATCACCTTTGTTCACATCGTCGAATTCGAGCTCATTCTTGTCGAGCAGCAGGTCCTCCATCTTATAGGCATAATTGCCGGTATAGTCCTCCAACTCTGCCACCACAATACCTTTCATCGTGAGATAGACGGGCTCTTTGGAACCGTTGCTCTTGATGGCAGCCATCTTATGGAACCTGCCGAGCTGTCGGGCATCGTAGGTCAGTTTGATAGTGAACTTATCCCCTGCCCCAACCTCCTTGGGAAACTCGACATTCGTACAACCGCAATCGGGTTTCACACTCTCGATATGCAGCCGACGATGCCCTTTGTTCTTCAGCTCAAAAGTGGCGGTGACAGCCTGCATATAGCCTGTACGCCCACACTCGATGGTCGATTTGTCGATAGCGATTCGCTGCGCCGAAGCACTTAAAGGCAGAAAGGCAGAGAGACAAAAGGGCAACACCCATTTCACCATACCAGATGCCTTCATATTAACTTTCAGATTCATCATATTGTTTTTTTACTTTTTTACTTTTATCGTCATGGATTTCGCCGTACCCCTGAACTCAGGCGCATAGGCACAACCGACGGTACAAAGACCTGTCTCGTAAGTGCCGGTACGGTCGATATAGTATTCTGTCTCGATGACGTGCTTTCCCTTGGAGAGCATGTCGATATAGTAGTTCGTGGAACAGTCCTTCGGGGTACAATAGGCACCCTGTGTATAGCCACTCAACTGGCGTACAGGTTCCATGCAGGCCGCACGGCGGTCGATGACCTGCACAAAGTCGTAGTCGCGGTCGGCTGTGATGGTGATCCGCACTTTCACACGGTCACCCACCTTCAACTCACCTTTTGTCAACAGCTCACGTGTGACGGTAAGACCGGAAGAGGCGGCCTCTACAGACTTCGTGGGTTGCATGAACTGGGCATACACGGCCCCCCAGGATGTGCCCTCAGACGACTTCTCGATGGTGAGGGTCTTGCTGTCGGCCGACACGTTGGTCTTCACATAACCGATGCCGGCAGTGGCCTTTGGCAGTTCGAGCGGTTTCTCATCGACCTTGAGTACCGCCAGCTCCTGTGGTGCAAGGGCATTGCTACCCTGCAGGAAGGCATAGACGGCATTCACACTGTTGATGGGGGTATCCCAGGCCTGGGTGCGCTTAGACTGAAGCAGCCAACGTTGCATCTCACTGATGGTCTCTGTGTCGGCAGGTGTCAGACGCTGCATGGCCTCGATGGCGACGGTCTGGGTGGGAATCTTATAGTCGAACCAAGAGTAACCGGCACGGGGTGTGTCGTAATAACGACCCATATCCTCACGATATACGGTGTATTCCTTCAACGACTGCACATACTCGGCTGCTCGCTTTGGCTCAGTCTTTGAGAGGATAATAGCCGTGAGCGCCTTCTCATAGAGCGACTGGTTCTTGATCTCTTTCTTCAACAGGGGCATCAGATAGGCGTTGGCAGCCTGTACGTCAGCAGGCAACTCACGTCCGTCGAGGGTGGCGAGATAGAGCCACTGCAGGGCCTTGAAGCTGGGGAAGGTAGGCTTATGACCTTTCTTCGCCCATTTCTTCATCTCATTCACCTCCTCGATGATCTCCTTACCCATGAACTTAAAGGCTGACGAGAGCATCTGGGCTGTCTCTTTGTTCTCACCGGTCATCGCATTCAGACGGACCAGCATCTCACTGATGCTGACGGTCATATAGAACGATCCTGGCATCTCGGGCCACCAACTCCAGGCACCGTTGCTGCGCTGGAGCTTACGCAGCTTATCGAGCGACTGCTGCAGACGGTTCTGCATGAGGTTCTCATCGAAGAAGTCGCCCATACGTTGTTTCTGTTCGCTCTCATTATCGGCCTCAAGCACCCAAGGTGTCTCGTTCAACAACAGGTCTTTCAGCTCCAGGTTCTTCTCCAAGGCACTGGTCAACGAGGTGGCATCAGTCTCTTGTTTCCAGAGTTGGAAGGCCCGTTCAGCCTGTGGGTTCTGCTTTAAGATATGACGACCGAGACTGTTGGCATAATAGGCCGCAGCCAGGGAGATGGCGTTATCATTGTCAGGGGTGCCCACCACAGAGAGGGCCTGTGTCATCAACCAGGCAGGTTGGTTGGTATATTCCACCGTAAGCTTCGGTTGGGTAGCATCAGCAGGCACGAGCTGCGACAGATCAACCGTGGTGACTCCCGGATGATGCTGGGTGACAGGCACGGTGAGGGTGACATGCTCAGTAGCCGGCAGGATGGGCAGGTAATGCTGTTCACCATCGGAGAAGCCGGTTCCGCTGACGGTCATCTGACAGATGAGAAGTGAGGTCTGCGCAGTGAGCAATGAGGCGGGGTCGAGGTCGAAAGCGACGGGTGTGGTACCGCCTGCCTTCAGCGCGACGGACTGTTTCAGTTCCACAACCACGGCATTGGTTTCAGGGTTAAGGAGTCGGAGTACAGCTGTGCCCGTGAGATCCTTCTCACTGGTGTTAAAGATACGGGCTGCAATCGTGGCTGCATCGCCTTCACGCAGGAAACGCGGCACGTTGGGTTGAATCATTACATCCTTCTGAGCCACAGACAAGCCTTCGATGGTGCCATAGCACAGATCCTTCGTATGGGCCAGACCGAGCAGACGCCACGTAGTGAGACTCTCGGGCAAGGTGAACTTCAAGACAACCGACCCGTCAGCAGCAGTCGTGAGCTGGGGATAGAAGAAGGCGGTCTCATTCAGGTTCTCACGCACCTGTACGGTTCCTTCCTCCTGTGGAGCCTCATCGACAGCTTCGTTGGTTTCATCTGCCGACTCCTGCTGAACAGCCTTCTCCTCCACTTCTGCCATGGCCATCATCGGCATCGCCTCATCCATCACCATCCCTGCGGCTTTGTTCATCTTCATACGGGAACCCATCATCGTGCCTCTGGTGAGATGATAGCGTCCGTAATAAGGCGTGGGATAGACACTATGGTCAAAGACACTGAACAGCAGCTGCCCCTCATTGACACGCTTCCAATTGAAAGAGGCACCGTTAGAGAACTCATAACGGCTTGGGAAAGTCCAATGACTATGAGGCATCGGGAGATTATAATAAGGTGACAACGACCAGTGATGTGCCTGCAACTGATCGAGACTCTGGTCGTAGAGCGTCGCCATCAGCTGGGCATCAACAGGCTTGCCCTGAGGATCGAGTACCGTCAGTGTCCACTCTTCCTGCTGACCGGGTTTCAAGCGATCACGGAAGGTGGTCCATTGCAGTTTCAGTTTCTTGTCAGGCAAAGGTCGTTTGATCTGGGCGGTATGGGTATAGCACTGGCCATCCTTCACCCAGGCAAAGGTGAGCAACAGACCGTTTTCGTAGTCGTCCTTATAGACAAACTGACGGTTGATCAGCTGGTTGTTTCTGTCAACAGCTCCACTCTCAAGCACTTTCTCACCAGCAAAGATGCTATAGACGATATGCACGTCGGGAGCCGACGAGCCCACTTGAATGGTGACAGGCTTGCCGTCGGCAGGGAACTGGGTAGCTGACTGATAGAACCAGTCATCTGTCTCTGTAGCTGGCACCTGATCATTGAGGGCGAACACCACGAAGTCACGCTGCAGGGTATCGCCCTCACAGATAGCCTCAAGCGAATGTTTGCCACTCTTCAGTTTCTCACTGAGGACAACCGTCTGCTGTGTCTTCACCGCTTGCCACTGCCCTTTGTCGATACGATAACGCACACTGGCCTCAAGATCCTTACCTGCCGCATTCAACAGGTGGAACATCGTCTTGGGCTGATCATCGCGCAGCACCTTCTCTGGCAGATCGACACTCAACGCCTGCTTGCGGTTGCCGAGCGGCAGGGAGAGTTCACCATGATGTGTCTCACCCGCTGTGTCGGTGACATCGGCACTGACCACAAAGGTGTAGAACATCGGATGACTCGTCTCTGGCAGATCGAAAGGCACCTGAGCCTCAAACTGACCTGCTGCATCGGTCTTCGCCTCACCCTGATACACCTCTACCCCATCATGGCCATAGCCTAAGATGGCAGAATCCCAGTAGCGGCTGTACGACCACCACCAGAAGGCGGTACGACGGGTGACCTTATAACTGACCTTAGCCTCCTGCACTGGCACACCGGCATAGCTCAGAGCTGTGCCCTTCACCGTAATGGTGTCACCGGCGGCATAGGCTTGTTTCACTTCGGGGAAATCAACATGGAATGTGGGCCGCTTGTATTCCTCTACACGGATGACGTGTGACTGGCCGTTGACACGTATCGTAAACTGTCCTGAGAGGCCAGTAGAAGGGATGGTGAGCTCAGTAGCACACGTACCGTATTCATCGGTCGTGGCAGGTTTCTCTGCCACTTTCTTGCCGTTGGCATCATTCAGCACAAAAGTCACGTGCTTATTCGTTGTCACCGCATGTTCCATTCCTTTCTGCACCTCATAGAGGATGGCAGCCGCATGGATGGTCTGACCGGGTCGATAGATACTCCGGTCGGTATAGATACAGGTCCGATGCACGTCATCCTGACCGTTGTAATAGCTGTATTGGTTGTTGGCATTGAGTTCGGGACAAGCCTTGTCATGCTCCGTATAGGCAAACACCTCACGCTGATAGCGCGGACGATCGGTCTTCAGGAGATACTCGCCCTTGGCATCCGTCACCACATTCAACACATGCTCATTGGCGTAGTTCTTTTCCCTGATACGCAGATGTGCCCCTGCAATGGGCTGTCCGGTAGAAGCCCTTACCACAACATAGCGCAGGGCGTCAGGCTGGGACTCCATGATGGTATAAACGTCTGTGACGTAATAGAGGCTACGTACAGGCTCTGTACTTGGAGCGGTGGTAAACTCCACCATATAGACACCTACAGGCAGACCTGGGAGTGTCAGAGAGTCCTCAAAGAGTTCATAGGGTTCCTTCCCCGAAAAAGTACGGGTCTCTTCGGCAGCCACACCCTTGATGAGCTTTTTCACCTTCTGGTAGCCGTAATCATAAGAAGGCGAGGCATCGAGATCACCATTGGCATCCAGACGATACACCTTCATCGTGACAGAAGAGAGGTGGCGCAGACGTTCGAGTTTCACTAGCTGCGACTGTTGGGGTGTCACCACCCGATGATGGTACGACACATGATACTGGGGATTGGTGAGTTCCTTCTCTGCATTGCGCAAAATACCGATTCGTTTCCAACTGCCCCACTGTTGAAGGGCCTCATGGATATAGGCGATACGCTCTGCCACGGGGAGCGCATACATCCGTTCATAACGGGCAATGGCGAGTTCGCCGCATTCCTTCAGGTCACGGTAGGCTGCAATGAGGGTATCGAGTTCCTCAATAGACGCATAGCGTTTCATCTGCGCCACAACGAGACAGGCGGCCTGTCGGTTACCTGTCTTTGTATAATAGTCGTAAAGCGGCTTCAGGTCGTCTAACTCATACCCCACGACACTCAGCAGATCGTGGTTGAAATAGTGACTGTCAGCACCTTTTTGGACAAAGGGCTCATAAGTAACTTCCTTCACCTGAGCCAACTGTTCACAGATATGTGGCGTAAGTTCTGGACGCTTGGCCTGCATCTCCAGATCACCGTTGTTGTTGATCACCCGATAGAGGATTGTCTGATACATCAGTCTTAACACCTCATCCTGTGTCGTCTCACCACGTTGCTGAATCCGTTGTACGGCTGGCTTCAGGGAGTCTGGCGCAATCAGGCTCATCACCTGAGCAGCATTCAACTCAGCCTTCAGAAGTTGTCCGTAGGCTTTCTCTTGCTCAGCCTTGGTCACAATCTTCTGCAACACCTCATACTGGGTCTGGGGCAGGTCTTTCTGCTCTGCCTCATTTGCTTTTTTCCAAAGCTCACTATATGATTGTCCGAATAGCCACATAGGTAACATCATTACGACAAGCAAGAATACATATTTTCTCATATTCACATATTTATTTGGCAAAGGTAAAGTTTTTATTTGAATTTCATTTGGAAATTATGAATTATTATATTATCTTTGAATTTCATTCGAAGATACTAGCGCTTGAAAAAAATCAAATAAAATTTGTTTTTTTGCTCGCTTATTCGTATCTTTGCACCTAACAAATATTGCAGCTAATATGATCAATGAACAATTGCTCAATCCAAGGAGTATCGTCGTGATTGGCGGCTCTAATAATGTGCACAAGCCTGGTGGTGCCATCGTCAGAAACATCATCAATGGCGGTTATCAGGGAGAACTCAACATCGTCAACCCGAAGGAAGACGACGTGCAGGGTATCAAAGCCTGTCACGATGTGAAGGATCTGCCACAGACGGATCTGGCTGTGCTTGTGGTGGCTGCGAGGTTCTGTCCCGACTATGTCGAATACCTCTGTCGTGAGAAGGGCGTCAGGGCGTTTGTGATTATCTCGGCAGGCTTCGGTGAGGAGACGCATGAGGGCGCGCTGCTCGAACAGCGCATCCTGGATGCCTGTGAACAGTATGGGGCTGCCCTAATCGGTCCGAACTGCATTGGTCTGTTGAACCGCAACCACCATAGCGTGTTCACGCTCCCCATCCCGAATCTGAATCCGAAGGGGGTTGACTTCATCAGCGGCTCTGGTGCGACGGCGGTGTTCATCCTGGAGAGTGCCGTTATCAAAGGCTTGCAGTTCAACAGTGTGTGGAGCATCGGCAATGGCAAACAGATTGGCATTGAGGATGTGTTGCAGTATATGGACGAGCACTTCGATCCTGAGACCGATTCCAGGGTCAAACTCCTGTATATCGAGAATATCTCCAACCCCGACAAGCTGCTCTTCCATGCCAGCAGCCTCATCAAGAAAGGCTGTCGCATCGCAGCCATCAAAGCTGGTTCGTCGGAGAGTGGCAGTAGGGCGGCATCCTCTCATACAGGTGCAATCGCCTCTTCTGATGCGGCAGTAGAAGCTCTTTTCCGTAAGGCGGGCATCGTACGATGTTTCTCACGAGAGGAACTGACGACCGTCGGTTGTATCTTCACCCTCCCACCTCTGAAAGGAAAGAACTTCGCCATTGTCACGCATGCAGGCGGCCCTGGTGTGATGCTCACGGATGCCCTGTCAAAAGGTGGTCTGAATGTGCCGAAGCTTGAAGGTCCTCTAGCGGAAGAACTCAAGGAGAAGCTCTTCCCTGGTTCAGCAGTGGCAAACCCCATCGACTTCCTGGCCACTGGCACACCCGAGCAGTTAGGCATCGTGATCGACTATTGTGAGAACAAGTTCGAAGAGATCGATGCGATTGCCGTGATCTATGGCACCCCCGGACTCACCCGACTCTTTGAGGCCTATGATGTGCTGGATCAGAAAATCAAGGAATGTAAGAAACCGATCTTCCCGATATTACCTAGTCTGCATACGGCAGGACCGGAAGTAGAGGCATTCCTGAAACGCGGGCATGTGAACTTCAGCGACGAGGTGACGCTGGCCACAGCCCTCTCACAGGTCATGCGCACGCCCCAGCCTGCTCCCCCGGAGGTACAACTCTATGGCATCGATATCCCCAGACTCAATAAGATCATCTTTGACATCCATACCAACGGCTATGTCCAGCCACAGGTTGTACGTGAGATTCTGGAATGTGCGGGTATTCCGCTGGTACCAGAACTGGTGAGCACGTCGAAAGACGAGCTCATCACCTTTGCCCAGAAGGTGGGCTTCCCGGTGGTGGCCAAGGTGGTGGGACCTGTCCATAAGAGTGATGTGGGCGGTGTTGCCCTGAACATCCGTACAGCGGAACATCTGGCTTTGGAATACGACCGTATGATGCAGATTGAAGGGGCTACAGGGGTCATGGTCCAGAAGATGTTGAAGGGTACCGAACTCTTCATTGGCGCCAAATATGAGGAGCGCTTCGGCCATGTGGTACTCTGTGGCTTAGGCGGCATCTTTGTGGAGGTACTAAAGGACGTATCGTCTGGTTTGGCACCGCTCTCCTATGGCGAGACCTTTTCGATGATCCACTCCCTACGGGGGTATAAGATTCTGAAGGGCACACGTGGCCAGAAGGGCATCAACGAACAGAAATATGCCGAGATCATCGTACGTCTCTCTACCCTCCTCCGCTTTGCCACGGAGATCAAGGAGATGGATCTTAACCCGTTGTTGGCGGATGAGAACGGAGTAGTAGCTGTGGATGCACGAATATTGATTGAGAAATGAGAACAGCGATCGTAGGCGGAGGCGCTGCGGGATTCTTCCTGGCGATCAACCTCAAGGAGATGATGCCGACGATGGAAGTGACGATCTTTGAGAAGTCGAAGAAGGTACTGGCGAAGGTGGAGGTCTCTGGCGGTGGACGCTGCAACTGCACGAATTCTTTTGCGGACGTACGTGACCTCTCACAGGTCTATCCTCGTGGGCACCGGTTGATGAAGCGGCTCTTTAAGACCTTCAACTATCGGGATGCCTATGCCTGGTTCGAACAGCATGGGGTCCGACTGGTCACACAGGATGATGCCTGTGTGTTCCCAGCCTCACAGGATTCGCATACGATCATCAACCTCTTCTTGGCTGAAGCCCGACGACATCACATCGATATCCGCACGCAAACCAAGATTGAGCGCCTCGATCAATTAAAGGATTTTGATTATATCGCTGTGACGACAGGTGGTGGCACGGCCTCTATGGCTGGTGTTCCCATCATCGAACCTGTTCCTTCGCTGTTTACCTTCAGCATTGAAGACGAGGCCCTGCGTGCCCTGATGGGAACGGTGGTGGAAGAGGCGACAGCCTATATCCCCGGCACGAACTTCAAAGCCTCCGGTCCGCTGCTCATCACCCACTGGGGCATGAGCGGCCCTGCCATCCTACGCCTCTCGAGTTATGCTGCCCGTGAGTTGCACGAGCATCAGTACCAGATGCCGCTGGCTGTCAACTGGTGCAGCGAGAAGGATGCGGCAGTACAGGCGGAGTTGCAGGCAATCATCACCCAGCATCCCCAAAAGCAACTGCCTACGATACGGCCTTTCAACCTCCCGGCCCGACTGTGGAACTATCTTCTCGAGAAGACCTTAGGGGAAAGGGCGCAGTATCGCTGGCAGCATCTCACACAAAAGGATCTGAACCGTTTGACCAACTGCCTCTGTAACGACAACTATCAGATTGCCGGTCGGGCCGCTTTCAAGGATGAGTTTGTCACCTGCGGGGGTGTCAGTCTCTCAGCTGTCGATGCGAACACCTTAGAAAGCAAGCACCTCCCCCACGTCTTTTTCGCAGGAGAGGTACTGGATATCGATGGTGTCACAGGCGGTTTTAATTTTCAGGCCGCATGGACCACTGCTTACGTCGTGGCACAGGCCATTGCCCGTCACGAATAAACCTTATTTCAACTTCGACTCAACAAGAGCTTCCAAGCTGTCGAGTGATTTCAGATTACGCGGGGTGGCGTCTGTGGCTTCTAGTCTGATGCCATAGGCATCGGAGAGAACCATCAGGATGGTGGTCACGCCTAAGGAGTCGAGTTCACTGAAGAGGAAGTCGGAGTCGAAATCCACTAAGGGCAAGGCGTCTTCCAATAATTCTTTAATATGTTCTTTTTCTTTCATATGCTTTGAATGATTAATGCACTGTTAGTACCTCCGAAGCCGAACGAGTTGCTGAGTACGGTATGTACCTCGGTCTCTATCGTCTTGGTGGCAAGGTTCAAAGGTTCGGTGTATGGGTCGGGCGCTTCGAAGTTGATGTTCGGCGCCACGAAGTGATGCTGCATCATCAGGATGCTATAGACGATCTCTGAGGCACCTGCCATCCAACACTCATGACCTGTCATCGACTTCGTCGAGCTGATCAGGGCGTGCTGTCCGTGGAACAGCCGGTTGAGGGCGATAGCCTCATACATATCACCCTGTGGTGTCGAGGTGGCATGGGCGTTGATATAGTCGATGTCACTCACATCCAGTCCTGCCGCTTTCAGGGCGCGGGTCATAGCGATCACACTACCGTCCTCACTGGGTTCGGAGATACCGCCGCCATTACCTGAGAAGCCATAGCCTGTAACCTCGGCCAAAATTGTCGCACCACGGGCAATGGCATGGTCATAGTCCTCCAACACCAGGGCTGCTGCACCCCCACTGGGAACCAAGCCGTCACGATCTTTATCAAAGGGACGACTGGCCTTTGCCGGTTCATCCATCCTGACGGAGAAGACACCTAAGGCATCAAATGAGGTCATCGAATAGGGATTGGTCTCTTGCGCACCACCACAGAGCACCATCTCCTGCAGGCCCTGTTGGATGAGCATCGCCCCCAGTCCGATGGAATGACTGCCACTGGAACAGGCGGCACTGACGGTGAAGTTCACGCCTCTCAGATGGAAGATCTGCGTCAGGTTCATCGTCACCGTCGAGTTCATCGACTGGAACACACGTCCATAGCCTAACAGGGCGGTGTCATGTTGTTCATCCACCAGCATGGCAGCCTCACGCACAGCTTTGGCTGAAGAGTCATTGCCGAAGATACAGCCGATCTCATGCTGACGCAGGTAGTCATCATCGATCCGCGCCTGTTCGAAGGCCTGCCGCGAGGCCATATAGGCATACTGTGCCTCTTCCGACATCCCGGCACGGGTATGGCGGTCTAACATCTGTTTGGTGATGACAGGCGTCTCCACCAGTCCTGTCAGACCCGAGCGATAGCCATAGGCGATACGATCCTGATCGAGCACAATACCTGACCTACCCTGAAAGAGCGACTCCTTTACAGTCTCCAGATCAGTACCTAAGCACGACCAAATCCCCATCCCCGTGATGACGACCCTTCTCATTTTCCCTATTCACTCTTATCTTAAGTATAGAGTCCACCGTTAATGTTAATCACCTCACCAGTGATATAACCAGCCTCATCTGAAGCCAGGAAGGCAGCCAGTGCAGCAACTTCCTCAGGCTTACCGAAACGAGCTGTCGGAATCATCTTCTTCAGGTCATCCACAGGCAGATCCTTCGTCATATCGGTCTCGATAAATCCCGGTGCGATGGCATTCACGGTGATGTTACGGGGTCCTACCTCCTGGGCCAGTGACTTGGTGGCACCGATGATGGCAGCCTTCGCAGCACTGTAGTTAGCCTGTCCGGGCAGACCCTTCACACCTGACAGAGAGGCCATGTTGATGATACGACCACCGCGCTTACGAGGCATCATGTGCTTCAGCAGATGACGGGTGATATAGAAATAGCCATTCAGGGTGGTGTCGAGCACACTATGCCACTCTTCATCCGACATCATGAACAGCACGTTGTCACGACGGATACCGGCATTATTCACCAGACAACCGAACCAGTCCTCAGGATGAGCTTCCTCCCACTGTGTCAGGGCAGTCTCAATAGCCTTGGGATCACTGGTGTCGAAGGGCAACAGCTCTGCTGTGCCGCCATTGGCAGCAATCTCATCAGCCACCTCTTGGGCAGCTGCTTTGTTACTCAGGAAATTAATCACAACAGGCCAGCCTGCAGCAGCAAGGCGCAGGGCGACAGCCTTTCCAATACCTCGGGATGCACCCGTCACTAATGCGTATTTCATCACGTTTTCAATCTACATAATTAAAAATAATGTGCAAAAGTAATCCTTTTCAGCCAAATATCCAAAAAATCAACCCAAAACTTACTTTTTCTTGTAAAAAATGCGATGCATATCCAGAAGTTTTTGTATCTTTGCCCGAAAAATCATATCTAACTTACACGATTATGGAACAGAAACGTTACGGTCATTTCGACGACCAGCATCGCGAGTATGTCATCACAGACCCGCAGACCCCTTGGCCCTGGATCAACTATCTGGGCAATGAGGATTTTTTCTCACTCATCTCTAATACCGCAGGTGGTTACAGCTTCTATAAGGATGCTAAGTTCCGCCGTATCACCCGCTATCGCTACAACAACGTGCCGATGGACAATGGCGGACGTTATTTCTACATCAAAGATGGCGATACCGTGTGGAATCCTGGTTGGAAACCCTGTAAGACTCCGCTTGACTTCTACGAGTGCCGTCATGGCATGAGCTACACCCGTATCACGGGTAAGAAAAACGGTGTAGAAGCTTCTGTACTCTTCTTCGTACCCCTGAAGAAATGGTGCGAGGTGCAGAAACTCACACTCAAGAACGACAGTAACGAGACAAAGAGCTTAAAACTCTTCTCTTTCGAGGAATGGTGTCTGTGGAATGCAGCTACCGATATGGAAAATTTCCAGCGTAATTTCTCAACAGGTGAAGTGGAGATTGAAAACTCGACGATTTATCATAAGACCGAATATCGTGAGCGTCGTAACCACTACGCATTCTATCATGTGAATGCCCCCATTCAGGGCTTTGATACCGACCGTGAGACCTTCGTAGGCCTCTACAACGAGTTCGCTAATCCCGATGCAGTTATGGAGGGTAAGCCCCGTAACAGTCATGCACATGGCTGGAGCCCGATTGCCTCACATTATATCGAGGTGACCCTGAAGCCCGGTGAGAGCAAGGACTTCGTCTTCCTGCTCGGTTATATTGAAAACGAACAGGATGAGAAGTTTGAGGCCCCTCAGGTGATCAATAAGAAGAAGGCGCACGCCCTCATTGCAGAGCTCGACACCACCGAGAAGGTGGACAAGGCCTTTGCAGCCCTCTGCGAGTACTGGGATGCGCTTCTTAATATCTATAAGGTCAAGACAGGCAACGACAAGCTCGACCGTATGGTGAACATCTGGAACCAGTACCAGTGTATGGTCACCTTCAACTTCTCACGCAGTGCCAGCTTCTTCGAGAGCGGTGTAGGTCGTGGCATGGGCTTCCGCGATTCCAATCAGGATCTCGTGGGCTTCGTGCATCAGATCCCCCCACGTGCCCGTCAGCGTATCATCGACATCGCTTCCACGCAGTTCCCTGATGGCGGTTGCTACCATCAGTACCAGCCCCTGACAAAGCGCGGTAACAATGATATCGGCGGTGGCTTCAATGATGATCCCTGCTGGCTTATCTTCGGTACTGTAGCTTATATCAAAGAGACAGGCGACTTCTCGATCCTCGATGAGATGGTGCCCTTCGACAACCAGCCCGGTACGGAGGTGACCCTCTTCGACCACCTGAAGATCTCGATGGATCATGTGATCAAGAACCTCGGTCCTCACATGTTGCCGTTGATTGGTCGTGCCGACTGGAACGACTGTCTGAACCTGAACTGCTTCTCCTGGGATCCCAATGAGAGCTTCCAGACCACTGAGAATGTGTCTGAGGGCACCAAGGCAGAGTCGTTGATGATTGCAGGTCTCTTCGTAGTCACTGGTAAGGACTATGTGGCCCTCTGTAAGAAGATCGGTAAGACCGACGAGGCTGCCCGCATGCAGCAGGCTGTCGATGCGATGATCGAGGCTGTGAAGAAACATGGCTGGGATGGTGAGTGGTATCTCCGTGCCTACGACTTCTATGGTCGTAAGATCGGTTCCAACGAGTGCGACGAGGCCAAGATCTTCATCGAGAGTCAGGGTTGGTGTACAATGGCAGAGATCGGTGCCGAGGACGGCATGGTGGCTAAGTCACTCGACTCTTGTAAGAAGTACCTCGAGTGCGAGCATGGTATGGTATTGAATAACCCTGCCTTCAGCAAGTACATCTACGAGTATGGTGAGATTTCTTCTTATCCCGAAGGTTATAAGGAGAACGCCGGTATCTTCTGTCATAACAATCCCTGGGTGATCATCGGTGAGTGTATCGCAGGCCGTGGTAACGATGCCTGGAGTCACTACGCGAAGATCCTGCCTTCTTACGTGGAGGAGAAATACCAGACGCTCCATAAGGTGGAGCCATACGTGAACTGTCAGATGGTAGCCGGTAAGGATGCCTTCAAACCCGGTGAGGGTAAAAACTCCTGGCTCACAGGTACAGCCGCTTGGATGTGGTACACGGTATCAGAGTTTATCCTCGGTATCAAACCCGACTACGATGGTATCCGCATCGATCCCTGTCTGCCAGAGACAGCCACCGACTATGTGGTAACCCGTAAGTTCCGTGAGGCAGAATATGAGATTACCATCCATCCGAACGGCAGTCAGAAGGGTGTGAAGAGCATCACCCTCGACGGCAAACCGGTTGATGGCACCGTCATCCCATACGCTGCTGGCAAGCACACCGTAGAAGTGACGATGTAAAACAAAAATCCCCTGGCGATTGCCGGGGGATTTTTGTTTTAGAAGTGGATATTCACGTCGAGACCAACCTGGACGGGGGTACCCTTCTGTGCGAAGTAGCGCTGGCCTCCGGCTGCGCTTGACGCCACAGCGAAGGTATTGTAATGCGTGTTGGTCAGGTTGCGCCCCCAGAGACTGACAACCACAGGACCGAAGTCGTAGTCGGCATGCGCCCCGAGCAGGGCATAGAACTTCTGGGCGTAAGTGTTAGCCTCATCCCACCAGGTCTTACCCTGACCTGAGAGGTTGGCGCCAAGGGTGAACTTACCGAAATGGTAGTCGATCAAGGCGCTCAAGGTGTGGTGTGGTACATAAGGCACATAGTTGTCCTTAAAATCCTCATATTCATCAAATTTTGCGTTGGTGTAACCATAGGTCAGTCCCCAGTCGAGGGCGTTGTCAACCGCTTTGCCTCGCAGGGTAGCCTCCACACCAAAGGAGTGACTCTTACCGGCATTCACCATCATACGACCGTAGTTCGAACCTGGGATCATCTGTGAGAGTTGCTGGTTGCGGATCTTCATGTAGTAAAGGGCGAGGTCGAAGTGCACCTGTGAGTCGAAGAGGTTCAGGTGAGTACCGATCTCGTAGTTCCACGACTCCTCGGGCTTATAGACAATCGTCTCCTCGATGGCTTCATAGTCGGCAGCGGTATGCGCCACGTCATAGTCACCACGCATGGCATCCTGCTGATGGGCATTCAGGTCGGTCTGCAGGATATCGCTGAACATCTGGATGTTGTAACCGCCGGCACGATAGCCTTTGGACACAAGGGCGTAGATGTTACCGATCTGCTCATCGAAGGTGTAGGTGAGTCCGATCTTCGGCAACAGCTGGGTAAAGGTCTTTGAGCGACAGTCCTGTACATGTGAGGTGAGATGATAGGTAGCCTGACGCTCGGCAGTGCCACCAGTCATGTTCATATAGGCAAGGGCATCGTACTCGATCTTTACGCGATCGACATTGAAACGGAGACCGAGGGTGAGCTTCAGACGATCAGCCAACAGGATGTTCGACTCGTGGAAGACGGCAAAGTTGAACGTGGGGGTCTTAAACGACTCAGGCACGCCCATCTCTACATTCATCGACACCCCTTCAACGGCTTTCTGAACAGCGGCATTGGCAGCAGCCTCTGCCTGTTTCTCTGCCACAGCCTGGGGCATGCCCTGAGCCACCATCTGTTCCAGCATCTGCTCGTACATACGCGGATACATCGACTGCTGCATAGCGCCGCGCATGGCATTGGTGATGGCATTGCCGATAGGGGCGGTGATGGCATCGCCGAACGACACAGGTGCCTCTGTGTTCAACCATTGATAGGCACCGAAGAGACCTGTGGCGTGCTGCCAGCTGCTCTTGTCGTGAGAGCGGAGCACGAACTCCTGGGTAATGGCGTTCATCTTCTGATCCTGATGAAGCTGCAGATAGTCGGGTGTCATATAGTCCTGATCCATCAGCATTTGATCCTTGAGATGCTGATAGCTGGTAGTAGAGGTGAAGAGCAGCTTCTCCATGTTGTAGCCGATATTCAGGCCGGTGTTGAACATATTACGCTTATAACCGTTCATGATGGTGGTGGCAGGATCCTTCACATCATTATTATCAATATTCAACTCACCATAGGCAAAACCATTCTGATTCACATACTGGTAGTCAGCCGTCCAGTCGAACTTCAGCTTCGGGTTGGGCTGATAGATCAGGCGCAGCTTACCACCTGCCTCATTGCTCTTGTCGTTCTTCTCTGAGAAGTTATCATTGTTGATAAAGCCTTTCAGTCCACTATAGAAGCCAGCCACCGTAAAGGCGAGCTTGTCGCTGGGACGCTGGTAGTGAGCCACCTCTACGTTACTATACAGGCCTGTTCCAATGCCAAGACGGATATCCGTACCCTGATAGTTGATGGGGTTCTTGGAGTAGATACGCACCAGTCCACCCTCGGTGTTCTGTCCATAGAGCGTACCCTGAGGTCCTCGCAGGATATCCACACGATCGAGCATATAGAAATGGTTGTTGAAGGCAGCCTTCGACATCAGGGGGATGTTATCGTAATAGACACCCACTGCCGGACTGTTGACACGTGAACCGATACCACGCACATACATCGAAGAGGTCAGGCGCGAGCCATACGACGGCATGGTGAACGATGGTACATACTGTGACAACTGCGACAGGTCGCGCACGTTAAGCTGCTGAAGCTGTTCACTGCCAAACACGTTCGAGCTGACGGGCTGGAGGCGCAGGCGCACCTGTTCTTTGGGTTGGGAAATAACCACGACCTCATCGAGGTCAATCACACGGGAAGAGTCTGTCAATTCCTTGGCCACCTCTGCCTGAGCACTCAGACAAAGCACCATCAAAGAACTACAGATAAGACGATTACAATTCATATCTCTAAATGGTATTAATTAAAAATCGGGTGCAAAGGTACGGATTTTCCGTGAAACATACAATCCCTATTTATGTGGATTTTATCGTAAGCACTGACGAATCGTCAGCAATATCCGACAATTTGTCATGAATTCTTCCCAAGGCACAGGCTTTGATGCTTTAAGGGTAAAACATAGGAGGACAAACATATGACACTCGACAAATTTACAATCAAAGCACAGGAGGCCGTACAACAGGCAGTGAACACCGCCCAGATGAACGGTCAGCAGGTCATAGAACCTGTACATATACTCAAAGGTATATTGGAGAAGGCGAAGGACGTAACCAACTTCGTCTTCCAGAAGCTCGGGGTCAACGCCCAGCAGATCGAGATGCTCGTCGATAACGAGATCCAGCATCTGCCGAAGGTACAGGGCGGACAACCCTATCTCTCTAATGATAGTAATAATGTACTCGTACGCGCACAAGAGACTGCCCAGAAATGGGGTGACGAGTTTGTGGCGTGTGAACCGGTGTTACAGGCACTGCTCTCCGTCAACTCCACAGCCAGTCGTATCATGAAGGATGCGGGCTGTACGGAGAAGGAGATGCTGCAGGCCATTCAGGCGCTGCGCCAGGGTCAGAAGGTACAGTCGCAGTCGGCTGACGACAACTATCAGTCGCTGGAGAAGTACGCCAAGAACCTGGTCGATCTGGCGCGTCAGGGCAAACTCGATCCTGTCATCGGGCGTGACGATGAGATCCGCCGTCTGTTGCAGATCCTCTCGCGTCGTACGAAGAACAACCCGATCCTGATCGGTGAACCCGGTACGGGTAAGACCGCCATCGTGGAAGGTCTGGCAGGTCGTATCGTACGGGGAGATGTACCCGAGAACCTGAAGGACAAGCAACTCTACTCCCTCGACATGGGTGCGCTGGTGGCTGGTGCGAAATACAAAGGTGAATTCGAGGAACGTCTGAAGAGCGTCATCAACGAGGTGACGAAAGCAGAAGGCCGCATCATCCTCTTCATCGATGAGATCCACACGCTGGTAGGTGCCGGTGGTGGTGAGGGGGCGATGGATGCCGCCAATATCCTGAAGCCAGCCTTGGCCCGTGGTGAACTGCGTGCCATCGGTGCCACGACTCTGAATGAGTATCAGAAATACTTTGAAAAGGATAAGGCCCTGGAGCGCCGATTCCAGACCGTGATGGTCGATGAGCCTGATGAGCTCAGTGCCATCTCCATCCTGCGAGGCTTGAAGGAGCGCTACGAAAACCACCACAAGGTACGTATCCAGGATGATGCCTGTATCGCTGCCGTGCAACTCTCGGAGCGTTATATCTCAGAAAGGTTCCTGCCTGATAAGGCCATCGACCTGATGGATGAGGCAGCCGCCAAACTGCGTATGGAGCGCGACTCCGTGCCAGAGGAACTCGATGAGATCACGCGTCGCCTCGCCCAGCTCGAGATCGAGCGCGAGGCGATCAAGCGCGAAGGGGATGAACCCAAGATTGCCCAGTTGGATAAAGATATCGCTGAGCTCCGCGAACAGGAGACCCAGTTCCGTGCCAAGTGGGAGGGTGAGCGCCAGCTCATCAACAAGATTCAGCAGGACAAGCAGGAGATGGAGAGCCTGAAACTCGAGGCTGAACGTGCCGAGCGCGAGGGCGACTATGGCAAGGTGGCGGAAATCCGCTACTCGAAACTGAAGGTCTTGGAGGATGACATCAAGGCCATCCAACAGCAGTTGGCTTCTGCCCAAGGTGGCGACTCCCTCGTCCGCGAGGAAGTGACTGCCGATGATATCGCAGAGGTGGTATCGCGCTGGACGGGCATCCCGGTCACGAAGATGATGCAGAGTGAGCGCGAAAAGCTGCTCCATCTGGAAGACGAACTCCATCAGCGTGTGATTGGCCAGGACGAGGCCATCACGGCGGTCTCTGATGCGGTGCGCAGAAGTCGTGCAGGCTTGCAGGATCCGAAGCGTCCGATTGCCTCTTTCATCTTCCTGGGTACGACCGGTGTCGGTAAGACCGAACTGGCTAAGACACTCGCCGACTACCTCTTCAACGATGAGACGATGATGACGCGTATCGATATGAGTGAATATCAGGAGAAGTACAGTGTCTCCCGTCTGATTGGTGCGCCTCCGGGCTATGTGGGCTATGATGAGGGTGGACAGCTCACAGAGGCGGTGCGCCGCAAGCCCTACTCCGTGGTGCTCTTCGATGAGATTGAGAAGGCTCATCCCGACGTGTTCAACATCCTCTTGCAGGTATTGGACGATGGACGTCTGACCGACAACAAGGGACGTACCGCCAACTTCAAGAACACGATCATCATCATGACCTCAAATGCGACACGTGAGCAGTTGCGCCAGACGATGCGTCCGGAGTTCCTGAACCGTATCGACGAGATCATCACCTTCACCCCGCTCACGAAGGAGCAGATTGCCGATGTGGTTCGTCTGCAGATGAAGAAGGTGACGGAGATGCTGGCGCCTCAGGGCATCACCCTCGAATGCACGCCTCAGGCGATTGCCTTCCTGGCCGAAGAGGGTTACGACCCCGACTTTGGTGCCCGACCTGTCAAACGTGCCATCCAACAGTTCGTGCTCAACGACCTGTCGAAGAAGCTTCTGGCTGATGAGGTGGATCGCACCAAACCGATCATCATCGATGAGTTTGGCGAAGGATTAGTTTTCCGGAATTGATATAAAGGCCTGGTGTCTGAGGCTCACCAGGAAGCTGTCTGCCATGAAGGTCATACCATTGGGTGTGGCCTTCATTTATCACATTTGTCAGGACCCGACGGATGGCTGTCGGATCTGTCGTAAAATCGAAGGAGACAGTGCCGTTACTGGCTACACGGATGTTCGTGATGGCCTTCGACATCAGCAGTTCGCCATCGGCATTGGGCGAAAAGAGGACCGCTGCCGGAGTGCTGGTATTTGTCAGACTCTGGTTCTCCCCAAAGGGATAGGCCGACGTACTGAGAAACTTGCAGCGCAAACAGCCGGGCATGGTATATTTGTCAGGATCTTCACCATCGTTCTTAGGATCCCAGACCATATAGTCCTTACCGTCGGCATGGAACAGGTCGTAACGATAATGATCATCAGAGATGTTCACTTGATTATCACCCCAGCTCGACTGCAGGAAATCCACATGCACGATGAGCAGGCCGTTACCCGGGCAGCCATAGTCCCAGCCTACCTGTTGGCGGTTCTCCAACAGGTAGTATTCATCGGCATTCCCAGAATTACGGATGAGATAGGTCTTACCCCCGGCACTCACGGATTTCATGTCCGTGACGGTCGTGGCCTGTGTCAGTTCCTCAGGCTGCTCCCATCCCAGATACATTTTCTCCATAGCCATGAGGTTGGGCGGACACCAGCCTCTGTTGGTGTAGTTACCACCATCCAACAGATCCCATTCATCGACAGCCGAGAAGCTGGTCGCAGAGCCCAGAGGATAGATATCCGGGAGTCCCAGCGCATGGCACATCTCATGGGCGATGGTTCCAAACCCATTGAGGTTACCATCTTTCCACAACTCTGTGGCGATGGAGCAAAAGGCATTATAGACATCACCTGGCAACAAGAGCTTTTCATTCTGAGAACTAGGCCAGACATACCCCTTCTTCTGGTTCCCGGCATAACTGGCTGCCACGAAGAACAGCTCGTCCACCATCCCATCCCCATTCCAGTCATAGACGGAGAAATCGGTCTTCTCGGTGTCATACAACTGTTTCACAGCATCCCGCATCACATCCTCACCATAGTAGGTGCTCCCATGACCGCCAGCTTCCTGAGTGACCTTAAAGGGACCATAGACATCAAACTGCAGGTTCAGGCGTCCGTTCGACTGATCACGGAAGTAGTCAGCCAGACAGCCTACCCCTACCCCTTCGTTATAACCCTTTTCATTGAGCATGCGATGGTAATACGATCGGGGATCAGACATAGTGAAGTCCGCATCGCTGAAAGCAACGAGGATCACTGGCATGCGATAGGTTTTCTGGGGGTCAAAGTCATAAGGCATTGGAAGCATCTGGTTATCCCCACGTGTCGATGACCTGTCACCAGTATGCACACAGCCAATGCGCTGAGCACTGGCTGTTATCACAGCCAGCGCCAGCAACACCGATATCAATATACTTTCAATCTTCAATTTTCAATCACTTCCCGCAGGGTTTCCAAGGTTTCAGGGTCTTGAAGAAGTCATTACCCTTATCATCCACGAGGATGAAGGCAGGGAAGTCCTCAACCTCAATCTTCCAGACAGCCTCCATACCGAGCTCGGGATACTCGACGCACTCGATGCTCTTGATACTGCTCTGAGAGAGCACAGCTGCCACACCACCGATGGTTCCCAGATAGAAACCGCCATGCTTCTTACAAGCCTCTGTCACCACGTCACTGCGGTTACCCTTAGCAATCATCACCAGCGAAGCACCGTTAGCCTGGAACTCATCCACATAGGGATCCATACGGTTGGCGGTGGTGGGACCCATCGAGCCACAAGGATAGCCCTCTGGTGTCTTGGCAGGTCCTGCATACAGCACAGGATACTTCTTGAAGTAGTCGGGCAATCCCTCACCGGCATCCAGACGGGCCTTCAGCTTGGCATGAGCGATATCACGGGCTACAATGATGGTACCCTTCAGGTTGATGCGGGTGCTGACGGGATATTTTGACAGCTCCTTACGAACAGCATCGATACCCTCGTTCAGGTCGATCTCGATACCCTTACCACCCTCACCGGGCTTGCGCAGCTCCTCAGGAATCAGTTCTGTGGGGTTGCTGTCCATCTTCTCCAGCCAGATACCATCACGGTTGATCTTGGCCTTGATGTTACGGTCAGCCGAGCAAGAGACACCCATACCGATCGGACAAGAAGCACCATGACGAGGCAGACGGATCACACGGATGTCGTGAGCCAGATACTTACCACCAAACTGAGCACCCAGACCGATCTTCTGAGCCTCAACAATCAGTTTCTGCTCGAGGTCGATGTCACGGAAAGCTCGACCGGTCTCATCACCGGTGGTAGGCAGACCATCATAGAACTTGATAGAAGCCAGCTTCACAGTGAGCAGGTTCTTCTCGGCAGAAGTACCACCAATCACGAAGGCGATATGATACGGCGGACAAGCAGCTGTACCCAGACTCTTCATCTTCTCTACCAGGAAGGGGATGAGCGTACCCTCATTCTGGATGGTAGCCTTGGTCATAGGATAGAAGTAGGTCTTGTTGGCAGAGCCACCACCCTTGGCCACCATCACGAACTTATACTCAGCACCCTCAGTGGCCTCGATATCAATCTGTGCAGGCAGGTTGCAACGGGTGTTCACCTCGTCGTACATGTTCAGCGGTGCATTCTGCGAGTAGCGCAGATTGTCCTGTGTGAACGTATTGAACACACCCAGACTCAGGGCTTCCTCATCCTCGAAACCAGTCCAGATCTGCTGACCCTTCTCACCATGGATGATGGCGGTACCGGTATCCTGGCAGAAAGGCAGGATGCCCTTGGCAGCTGTCTCTGCATTACGCAGGAACTGCAGGGCCACATACTTGTCATTTTCTGAGGCCTCAGGATCAGTCAGGATCTTTGCCACCTGCTCATTATGCTCTCTGCGCAGCATGAACTCCACATCGTGGAAGGCCTGCTGGGCCAAGAGGGTCAGGGCCTCCTTGGAGACCTTTACGATTTCCTTACCTTCAAACTCGGCTGTTGTCACGCCATCTTTTGTCAAAAGGCGATACGCTGTTTTGTCTTCACCCACCTGAAACATCGGTGCGTACTTAAATTCAACATTCTTTGCCATACTTGTACTTGTTTTAATTTATAGTTAATATCCAAACACTTCTTCTAAAGTCAGGCGCTTGATCGGACCGATCTTCTCCAGCGCCGGTATATCCAGCTCCTTCTCGTCTCCGAGGATGATATAGCGGAAAGGCTTTCGCGCCATGTTTGCAGCCTCAAAGGCCACGATATCCTTCAGCTGCAGCTGTTGGATAGCCTGATAAGTTGCCTCAGAGAGATCCTTCTCCAGTCCCAGCCGCTTCATCATGAGGTAGCGGCTGATAATGCCACCCTTCCGCACACGACTGGTAGCCATGAGCTTCAGCACACTCTCCTTCGCAATCTGGAAGGCAGCCTCACTCTGTGGGATGGTATCCAGGATCTGATGGAACTGGTTGATGCAGTCCATCATCTTATCGTTCTGTGAGATGATATGGGTGTAGAAATACTCCTTCTCCCCCTGTCGGCCGGGTCTGAGATAGGCAGCACCGGCATTATAGGCCAGTCCTCGTGCCTCACGCATCTCCTGGAACACGATCCCGTTCATGCCAGCCCCGTAATACTCGTTGAAGAGCGTCTGCACCCCATTCTCTGCCGGGTTCCACGCCCGATCCTCATTATGATACATGCGCATGTAGATGTTCTTCGCATCATAGGGTGCGATCCAGACCTCATTCTTCGGAGTCAGTTCCCGGGTGTAGGGCTGGCCTTGTGGCACGGGCTTCAACTGCTGGGGTGTGGGATGCGCCTTCGCCAACAGGTCGGAGAGTGCCTGCACACTCATCGGTCCGTAGTAGAGCACGCTGTGTTCCATATGCCTGAGGTCACTCAACAGGTTGAGCAACGCCTGGGGATTGGCGGCACGCAACGCCTGTTCAGTCATATCGTCACGTCGCATGTTATGCGGTCCGTAGAGTGCATACTCATACAGATAGTCGAAACACGTACGCTGGTCCTTTTTGCGGTTCTCACGGGCCTTCATGATCATCTCCACGAAGCTGTTGTAAGAGTCGGCATCCCCCTGTGCGTTCTGCAGGAGATCCTCCAACAGGTTCAGGGCGGCCGGCATGTTCTCACTCAGTCCGGAGAGCGAGATATTCAGGTTGTCGCCATTCACATTCACGCTATAGTTGCAGGCGAGGTTATAGAACTGCTGCTTCACCTCTGTGGCTGTACGCGTCTTGGTACCCACCACGTTGAGGTAGTCGCTCACCATATCATAGCGGTTGTCATCCTCATGACCGAACTCATAGCGGAAGGTCAGGTTAAACAGCTCGTCAGTGGTATTCTTCACATAGAGCAGAGGTAACTTCCCATTGGTCTGGGCGATGGTCAGCGCCTTGTCGAAATCCACGAACTCAGGATGGATAGGCTCCACCTCACTGTTCTGGATCTCCTTCACAAACGGACTCACGAGGTCGCGGTTGGTGGGAATCGGGGTGATGGCCGGCTTATCGATCTTCTTCTGCAGGGAGTCCACCCCCTGACGCTTGAAGACCGTTGCATAGCCATGCGCGAAGAAGCGGTTAGCGAAATCCACGATCTGCTGTTTGGTGAGCTTCGACACACGGTCGAGGCGCCCTACATGCTGTTCCCAGGACTCGCCATTGATAAAGGCATCGAGGTGCTCACTCACGCGCCATCTGTTGTTCTCCAACGAACGCTGGTAGTTCAGTTTGAGGTTATTGATCACTGCAGGCAACAGGTCGTCGGAGAAGTTGCCCTGCTTCAGGTTCTCGATTTCCCCCAGTAACAGGGCGCGCACCTCCTCCAGACGCTGGTTGGGTTTGGGCATGCCCATCATCAGGAAGGAAGAATAGTCCTGCATGGCCTGGAGTCCGCAACCGGCACTCTGTACCCGCATGGCCTGGTTCAGGTTCAGGTCGATCAGACCGGCCTTGCCGTTGTTCAGCATATAGGCAATCACGTCGAGGGTGTCGCACTGCAGGTCGGCGGCTTTGTTGGCCAACCAGCCCAACCAGACTTGTTCGGCCTGTTGGCCCACCACGGTGGTGTCGGTAGGAGCGGTCAGAGGCTTCTGCACCGGGAACGTTGGTTGTGGAACGCTCGTCTGGGCGGGTTTCCAACCACCAAAATACTGATCGATGAGGGCAATGGTCTTGTCGGGATCGAAGTCACCAGCCATACAAATGGCGATATTATTCGGCACATACCACTTCTTGAAGTAATTCTCGATATTCACGATCGAGGGATTCTTCAAGTGCTCCTGCGTACCGATCGTTGTCTGCGTACCATAAGGATGCGACGGTGTGAGCTTCTTGCCCAGCGCACTCATCACCTTATCATTATCATACGTGAGATAGATGTTATACTCCTCATACACCGCCTCGAGTTCAGTATGGAAGCCACGGATCACCATATTCTGAAAACGGTCACTCTGGATCTTTGCCCAGTTCTCAATCTCATTCGAGGGGATATCCTCGGTATAACAGGTCACATCATTCGAGGTGAACGCATTTGTTCCCTCAGCCCCGATGGCCGCCATCAGCTTGTCGTACTCGTTGGGGATGAAGTACTGGGCAGCCACCTGACTCACAGAGTCGATCTCATGATAGGCCTGCTTGCGCTGTTCAGGATCCGTGAGCAGCCGATAGCGCTCGTAGCGTTCCTTGATGTCGTTCAACAGGGGTGCCTCTGCTTCGGCATTGATTGTTCCGAAGTGGTTCGTGCCCTTAAACATCAGGTGCTCCAGGTAATGAGCCAGACCAGTCGTCTCTGCGGGATCGTTCTTCGAGCCCGTCCGTACGGCGATATACGTCTGAATCCTCGGCCTCTCGTTATTCACCGAGAGATACACCTTCAAACCGTTATCTAAGGTATAGATACGTGTATGCGTCAAATCGCTCTCGACGGTCTCGAATTGGTAGTCTTTCGCCTGTGCGCTCAGTCCTAAAAATGCGCAAAACAGGCATAAACAGATTTTCTTCATAACGTTAGTTCTCATAATCAATCTCATGATCAAGTTTCTCCAAGAAGTCATCGAAGACCTCTTTCTCCACATCACCCATGGCATATTCTTTCTCGGCATCCTTGCGGATCTCGGCGATCCAGGCACGACGGGCTTTCACATAATCCTGGTGAATCCGTTCACAGGCTGCGGCATCCAGTTCCTCGAGCTGGTAGTAGTCAAGAATCATCTGGTAGCTCCAGGCCCAACGGTAGTCACTGTAACAGTTATGGATATCGGCAAAGCGGTCGAGCACCTGTTGGATATTGTCGATCACACCACCCTTGATGTCCTCAATCAGCCCCTGTTCCTCGCTCTCCGGCAGGAGCAGGCCACTCAGATCCACCCACTTGCCCTGGCCGACGGTACTCACCGGTCTGCCCACATACCCTTCTTTCTGAGCACGCTTCAGCACAGCACCCATATAGATACGCAGGGCGATATCGTAGTACTTCAGACCCTTCCTCAACGACGAGGCATTGATCACATACTCATGGAAATTGTAAGTCGAGACATTGTCACCCGAGGCATGACGCAGGTCCTTCAGGATCTGGATACCCTCCATGATCTCTCCCACGGTAAAGGGCGAGAGCCAGTCGAAGTTGATGATACTCTTCCGCGACTGCTTCGAACGCTTGTCACGTTTCGGCCATTTCTTGATATCACGATAGAGACCCACCGTTGTGATGTTTCGGCCAGGCACCAGATAACAGTCGTCACCATAGGCCACGAGATAAGAAAACGGCAGGTTACGCGTGTCAGGATGGTGCATCAGCTTACCGAAACACACGGAGAACGCACCAATCGTTGCAGGCATCAGGATATAGGCGCCAGAGGCTGTCTTCGTGCCACGCTCCAGGGTACCGTAGTGCAGCGGTCCCATCTTATAGGCGTGGTTAGAGAAGTTGGTGTTAGAACCGGCGTTATAGAACGAGAACTCCCCACCGATCAGCAGAGAACTCTTATGATGCGAGGCGCTGAAAGGTCCGCAGAAGGCGGCACAGGCCTCACCATTGGCCATGAAGGAATTGGCAAAGAACAGGCTCGCCTCAGCCGTAAAGCCATTCGTGATCTGACAGGCCTCACCCACGAAACAGTCCTGCATCTTCACTGAGTTGTTGATCGAACAACCGTCACAGATGATCGAGTTCTCACAGATGACACCCGTACCGATAAACACCGGGGCATCCATCGAACTCATCACCGTACACTCCGAGAGTCGAGCCGCACCACTGATCTCACAGTCACCCTTGATGATCGTGTTGGTGATATCCTTCGCATTGATGATCTTCACATTATTGCCGATAAAGCCACGCTCGGGACGCGACACACGGAGCTCATCTTCAATCATCTGCTGGAGGGCTTTCTTCAGCACCTTGTCACAGTCATGCTTCACCATGAAAGCCGCCAACTGACTGTTCAGCTCACGGAAGATCGTCACATTACCGTCACCCATCTCATTGAGTACGGAGATGACCGAACCCTCACCATAGGTGGCGTCATCGGTTGTCTCCAACGTACAGATGTTCGAGATGTAACAGTCGTTACCAATGGTATAGTTGTTGATATAGTTACCCACCTTCTCGATCAGACAGTCGTTGCCCACCGTCACATTCCGCAACGTGGCATCATTGATACCAGAATGCTTCACGAAGCCCTTGGACACCTCAACCATCTTCTCGAAGGAGCCGAGACGGATATCCCCATAGAATATCACACGATGGAAGTTATAGGGACGGAACCCTTCTGCTACCATAACTCGCTGCCAGTCCTCAGCCCAGCAGACATTATTTTCCAGGACCTCAATCTCAGCCTGTGTTAAGTTTCTGTAATTACTCATAATCTTGATATAGGAAATCGTTATACGGATATTTTTGTACATGGAGTTCACGCACCCGCTTATAGAGGATCTCGCGCAACTCGTCAATATTCTCTTTCTGCTTCGCCGAGATAAACAAGCACTCCAGGTATCTCTGGTTCTCGCTACTCTTTGCCATCCAGGTCTTCTTCAGATCGTCGAGCGTATAGTTCTCCTTCGTCAAGGGTGTCAGGTCGTCGGCCTCCTTCTCCACCCACGTATAGGCATCGATCTTGTTGAACACCAACATAGCGGGTTTGTCGGCGCATCCCAGGTCTTTCAGGGTCTCCTCCACCACACGGATCTGTTCCTCGAAGTCGGGGTGTGAGATATCCACCACATGCACGAGCAGATCAGCCTCACGCACCTCGTCGAGGGTACTCTTGAAACTCTCCACCAGGTCGGAGGGCAACTTCCGAATAAAGCCCACCGTATCCGCCAGGAGGAAGGGCAGGTTGTCGATGGTCATCTTCCGCACCGTCGTGTCGAGGGTGGCGAAGAGCTTGTTCTCGGCAAACACCTCACTCTTGGCGAGCAGGTTCATCATCGTACTCTTACCCACGTTGGTATAGCCCACGAGGGCGACACGGATCAGGCGCCCTCTGTTCTTCCGCTGGGTAGTCTTCTGCTGGTCGATCTCTGCCAGGCGCTGTTTCAACAGGGTGATACGCTGCAGGATGATACGACGGTCCATCTCCAACTGCGTCTCACCCGGTCCACGCAGACCGACAGAGCCTTTACCGCCACCAGAGCCGGATCCACCACCCTGGCGCTCCAGGTGTGTCCACAGACGTTGCAGTCGGGGCAGCATATAGCGGTGCTGCGCCAGTTCCACCTGCGCCTTGGCCTCTGCGGTCTGGGCACGCATGGCGAAGATATCCAGAATCAGAGAGGTACGGTCGAGGATCTTCACCTGCAGTTCCTGTTCGATGTTCCGGATCTGCTTGGCAGAGAGCTCATCGTCGAAGATCACCATACCCACCGGGTCTTCGGCATCTTCCCGTTGCTTGATATACGCTTTGATCTCCTGGAGTTTACCGCTTCCCACATAGGTTGTCTGACTCGGTCCGCCCACCTTCTGGGTAAACCGTTTCACGGTGACAGCCCCAGCTGTATCAGCGAGGAACTCCAGTTCGTCGAGATATTCTTTAGTCTTGGCCTCGTCCTGCTCCTTGGTGATGAGTCCGACCAGCACCGCCGTCTCAGCCTTAGCCTCTGATATTACAAATTCTTTCATATTGTCTGCAAAGATAGCGAATTATCTTTGCGGCAAAAAAAAATCCGTGTTAATCCGTGTTAATCCGTGCTTAAAAAAAATATTTCATTGTATTTTTGCAGCAGAATAACAAATAAAACTAAAAAACAAACATTATGAGAGTAATTATTCAGAACGACTATCAGAAGATGTCACAGTGGGCAGCAAACCACGTCATCACGTGTATCAACAAGTTCAATCCGACACCCGATCACAAGTTTGTGCTGGGTCTGCCGACCGGTTCTTCTCCTGTAGGGATGTATAACGCCCTCGTCGAGGCCAACCGTGCCGGAAAAGTCTCTTTCAAGAACGTGATCACTTTCAACATGGACGAGTATGTCGGTTTGCCTGAGGCCCATCCCGAGAGCTATCATGCTTTCATGGCCCGCAACCTCTTCGACCATATCGACTGTCCGAAGGAGAACATCCACATCCTGAATGGTAATGCCCCCGACCTCGTGGCCGAGTGCAGGCACTATGAGGAGATGATCCAGCAGGCAGGCGGCATCGACCTGTTCATCGGTGGTATCGGCCCTGACGGTCACATCGCTTTCAACGAGCCCGGCTCTTCCCTGCGCTCCAGAACCCGTATGAAGACGCTGACCACCGACACCCGTATAGCCAACTCCCGTTTCTTCGGCGGTAAACCCGAGAACGTACCCGCTCACGCCCTGACCGTAGGTGTTGGCACCGTGATGGATGCCCGTGAGGTGATGATCCTAGTGAACGGTCATGGCAAGGCCCGCGCCCTGCAGGCAGCCATCGAGGGGTCCGTGAACCACATGTGGACCATCTCTGCCCTTCAGATGCACGAGCATGGCATCATCGTCTGCGACGAAGAGGCTGCCGACGAGCTGAAGGTCTCTACCTATAAATACTTCAAGGACATCGAACAGGACGAGATACTGTAGAACATTAAACATTAAATTTCAGTTAAAAAATCCCGAAATCATTTGGTGGTTTCGGGATTTTTGTTTACTTTTGCAGCCAGTAATCATTAAGTCTAACTCTATTAAAGACAACTTATGAAAACATTAAGTATGATTTGTATGACCGCAATGTGCGGTGTGTTAACCCTCAGCAGCTGTTCTGAGGAAGTGATGAACATGGAAGGTCCTTCAACCGACTCAGGAGCGGGACAGTCCCAACTACGTGTGACCACCCGTGGAGACGGAGACACGCCTTTCCAGAGTCGGCTCTATGTCTTCAACGCTGCCGACCAGTGTGTGCAGCAACTGTCGCCCGATGCCAACGGGCAGTTGGTAACCACCACCCTGCCGGCAGGTACCTATGACCTCTATGGCATCGGCAGTGACGATCTCTCTCATTTTGTCTGGCCCAGTGCGGATGATGCCATACCTACGATGGCGATCACAGTAGCGGAAGGACAACCAATGGGCGACCTGATGATGGGACATGAGACGATCACCCTGAGCGATGGCGACCATGAGACTTTGGACATCCAACTGACACGAAAGGTCACCCATGTCAACAGCATCCTCATCCATGAGGTGCCCGATGAAGTGGAACAGGTGAGCGTAGCTGTCAGTCCGATGTACCAGTCTATCCTGCTTAACGGTACCCTCGCTGATCCGAGTGGCACTTACACTGTAAACCTGATGGATCTGGGCTCAGGCGACTGGGGCGCAACCCCCGACGAGATCATCCTGCCCAGTCTGGACAAACCCACCATCACGATCACGTTCACCAAAGCCACCACCAACAAATCCTATACCTATGCCGCTGCCCACCCCATCAAACCGAATACCCACCTCACGCTGGAAGGTACGTTTACGGGGTTGCAAGGAATAGTGCTGACGGCCACGATGAGCGGTCAGGACTGGGAGCCTACCCCTAACGACCTGTCCTTCGACTTCGATGAGTTCCCCATTGCCGGTCAGCCCTATCAGGGTTATTTCGTGGTGGCCAGCGACCCCGCCCACCGTACCGCAACCCTGTTACACGACACACGAGTCAGTTATACGGCGCCAGCCAACAACACACAGGCCAATTGGTTGGCAGCCATCAATGCTGCTATGAACAGCCTGGCCACGCCCGCCTTTGCAGGAGCCAACGCCCTGTGGCGTCTGCCTACAGAAGCTGAGTGTCAGGTTTTCTCCAAAAATACGGATTATGTGATGTCGTTCAGCCCGACCAACGGGTACGGTTATTTTTACTTTTATCAGAACGACGCCACCTTAAAATGGGGCGGCTATCAGGATACCGGCAGCGCATTGAATTACGTGAATGGCACCACCTTTATCCCGGGCATAGTGCTTCAGCCCGTGATTGATATCACTTATTGAGCCTATTGAAACAGCGGGACAGGGGAACATCGGGACTGTAATTTTTTTATGTCTCTGAGAAATGGAAGAAGCGTGTCAGCATCGTGGCGAGCCGGCTCTCGCGGTTGTCGATAAAGGCATCCAGGATGCGCGTCTTGCCCTGTTGCGGCAGGACATCGAAATCGGCAATGGCCGCCGGAATCAGCGTACTATGCCCCGCTTTCAGCAGCACCTCATCTCCCGTACTTCGCACATGGATCACGCAATTGCCCTCGATGCACATCGTGATGATGAAACTGTCATATTTGCGCAGGTCGCGGTGGAATGGTTTCGATACCTCCATCACCCGCACATCGAAATAAGGGGTGTCGATGATCTGCGTGGCGCGGTTGGCGGTCTCCGGATACACGGTACGATAGTTCTGCTCCACATGGAAGTCGAGTGCCTGAGCCGCCAGTTCCGTATGGAGCTCACGCGGTTTCCCGTCGAGTCCCGGGCGGTTGTAGTCAAAGATTCTGTAGGTCACATCCGACGACTGCTGCACCTCAGCCAGAAGGATTCCGCCGCAGATGGCATGCACACGGCCGGCCGGCAGATAGAACACGTCGCCCGCCTTCACCTGGTGATCGGCCAGCACCTCGGTGATGGTGCCATCCGCCACCCGCTTCTGGTATTCATAGGGCGTAATCTCCTGTTTGAAACCCGCATAGAGGTGGGCACCCTTCTCTGCCTTGATGACATACCACATCTCCGACTTGCCCATCTTCCCGTGCTCGCGCATCGCCATCTCGTCGTTGGGATGCACCTGGATACTCAAGTCCTTCTTGGCATCGATAAACTTCACCAGCAGGGGCAGTTGGCTGTGATATTTCCGGTTCACCGCCTTGCCCAGGATAGACTCGGGCATCTCTTTGAGCACAAAGCCCAGGTCCAAACCTTTCCAGAGACCATTACTCACCACGCTCATACTGGTGGGCACGGCACTCACCTCCCAGCTCTCCCCTATCGGTTCGTCGGAAGGGGGCATTCCCTTATAAGGCCTGAGCTGCGATCCGCCCCACACGACGGTGTGGAGGTTTGGTTCAAACAGCATCGGATACAGCAGCGCCTGTTCGTTTAACTTTGATTCATTCATTCTGGTTGCAAAGATAGAACAATTTTTCGATAAAGCGAAGAGAAATCAAGAAAAAGTTGAAACTTCCCCCCCCAACTACATACCCTTGTCATCCTGACCAAGCAAAGCGAGTAGAGAGATATCTGAATACTAAGAGCAGGCCCCAACATGCACTTTTGAATACATTCCCTTTTAAAATCACAAGAAAAGTTAGTTTGGTGTCGCCAATATGTTTTCTATAACAAAAAGAATCGGCTCTGTCCGTTAGAACAAGTGCCACTTTTTAATTATCTATCACCACAATCACTCATATCAGATCAATATGTTCTGATATGAGTGATGATATTTGCAAAATTTTAAGGAACTATCTATTTCATTAAGATTTCTTGGGCTAGAGGCATAGTCGAGCGCTCAATTGCACTCAAAAGAACAAATTACGTTAAGTTGAAGGGAGAATCGAAATCCTTCAAGAAAGGGTGTTTGGTATCTTTTTCGGAAAGGATGGCTTGATCTGTAGGAATGCGCCAATCGATGTTGAGGGTTTTATCTAAGATATTGATGCCTCCCTCGGATTCGGGATGATAGAATTCATCGCATTTGTATTGAAACACGGCTGTTCCGCTTAGTACGGCAAAACCATGAGCAAAACCTTTAGGAATAAACATTGACAAATGATTATCTTCAGTCAACTCTACGGCTACATGTTGACCGTAGGTTGGAGAACCTTTGCGAATGTCAACAGCGACATCTAAAACTGCACCTTTGACACAGCGGACCAGTTTGGCTTGAGTAAATGGGGGGCGTTGGAAATGGAGACCTCGCATTACTCCGTAAGAAGACTTGCTTTCATTGTCTTGAACAAAGACAACTGGGCCAACTTGTTGGTTAAAATCCTTCTGTGAAAAAGATTCAAAGAAGTAGCCTCGTGAATCTTCAAAGATTCTAGGTCCTAAAATCAACAAACCTTCAATTTTAGTTTTTATTACGTTCATTTCAAAATGAAGTTAACACATTAGTGTCCCGTCAAACTTGGGACGAGTTAAATATTAATCAAATAGCCCCAGACTGAGGAGGCGAAATTAGTCTTCGACATCGTTGAAAGTAATCTTTTCGAATAGTTCTCTGAATGGCGTTTTGTCTGTCAATGATATACTGAGGATCTGCAAAACTTCATAAGTTGAGCGTTCCAGTAGCATGTCATGTTGTACAATAGCCACAAAGAGTAGGCTGTGAAGGCAGCACTGCTCTAAATCCTGACAGCATTCTCTAGTTTTGGAGATAGGATTCCTTTCCAAGTTAAGATCGTTGTACTATGGTAAGCCCCAAAACAACAACCAAGTCACGCAGGTTCTCACGATTACTGAGCGAAGACATATTTAGATTTGTTCATATGCAGCCATCTGGTTTGACTGAAAGATACAAATAACTCATCACACTCTTAAAAATAATACTCGTAAAAGACTGTATTTCAGCTGTTTCAAAGACCAATTAGCCCACTTAACCAGGACTGTAATGATTGGGTATTATTTTACCAAAGACAGTGCAAAGATAAGGCTATTTTTTGGATTTACCAAATTATTCTTGTTTAATTATATTTTTTTATGGAGAGCAAGCCCTGCTGCGATTAAAAGAATCACTCGACAGCGGTCGGGATGACAATGTTTATATTGTGATTTCGGCGGAGCCGTAGCAGCGGTGGTGGGATTGGTCGTAGAGGACGCAGAATTGGCCGGGGGCGACGCCGTGGATGGGGGTGGTTGAGTGGATTACAAAAGTATCCTCAGATGTTTGTTCCAAGGTGCCGGGGATGTATTCGGGGGTGTGGCGGATTTTGAAGGTGATGGGGGTTGGCCCCAGTGCGCTGGGGACATGAGGCGACCTTCTAAAGGGGGCTTGGGTGAGCCAGTGGAGGTCGTGGATGGGGAAGGAGGTCTTGTAGGCGGAGGCGGGGTTGTAGCCGTGGGAGACGTAGAGGATGTTGTGGGGGACGTCTTTTTTGATGACGAACCAGGGGCCACCAGAGAAGCCCATGCCCTTGCGCTGGCCGATGGTGTGGAACCAGAGGCCTTTGTGCTCCCCGATGCGACGACCTGTCTCGAATTCGATGACATCGCCCGGGTTCTCGCCGAGGTAGCGACGGACATAGTCGTTGTAGTTGATTTTTCCCAAAAAGCAGATGCCCTGAGAGTCCTTGCGCTTGGCATTAACCAGGTGCTCACGCTCTGCAATCTGACGTACCTCATCTTTCATGTAGTGACCAATCGGGAAAATGGCTTTACGCAACTGCCAGTCGTAGATTTGCGCCAGGAAATCGGTCTGATCCTTGACAGGATCCGGACTGGTGACAAGCCACTTCAGACCTGCCTCATCGATCTCTGTCTGGGCATAGTGGCCGGTGGCAATGAGGTCGTAGTCATGTCCGCGTTTTTCATCAAACGCACCGAACTTGATGAGTCGGTTGCACATGACATCGGGATTGGGGGTAAAGCCTGCCCGCACCTTCTCCATCGTGTAGCGCGTGACCTGTTCCCAGTATTCGCGATGACAGTCGATGACCTCGAGGTTGCACCCATATTTATGGGCCACAGCTGTCGCCATCTCGAGATCCTCTTCAGAGGAGCAGTCCCACGCTTCCTCTTCCTCAGGACCAATCTTAATATAAAAACAGTCCGGGTGGAGGCCGAGTCGGGCAAACTCATAGACCACCACACTGCTATCGACGCCTCCTGAGAGGAGGACCGCAATACGTTTAGAATCTAAATCCGAGTGCTGCATACACTTTCCAGTCATAAAGATGGCCCCACACGTCGTCGGTGCCATAGTTGAAACGGTTGAAATAGCCATAGACACGCAGATAGAAGCGTGGCCAGTTATAGACCACCGCCGCACGGGCGTTGAAGTTCCACGTGAGTTTGTTGGGCGTGGTATATTCCTCTGTCGGCGTCTCAGCCACGGTGTTGTCATAATAGAGGGAGGTGCGGTTGTAGAAGGTGAGCATGGGCATGGCGAGGATGCTGAAGAGCCAACCATGCGCCGGCACCCAGTTGTAGGCATAGCCCGCCCCCACACTTACCTGTGTGAACTTCACCTTACTCACGCCCCGCATATAATAGGCCCAGTCCCAGTTGGAGCCGTCAGTGTAATTCACACGGCTATGATGATACATCGCCCCCACCAACGGCGTACCAGCGGAGAGGCGCTGGATGAGCGACTGATCGTAGGCGGCGGCATAAGAGAAGCGCTTGCTGTTGAAGAGGTAGTAACCATCGAGGAAGAGCGAACGCACCCTGATGGGGTTTTCGGTCGAGGTCATGAACTCCGGCATGTTGCTGTTGTAGGAACGGATGCGGAAGTTGACACCATAGCTGCGACCAGAGGCACTCAGGGAGAAGGTAGAGCCATCACCGCCTGTCAACTCTTTTGACCACCCGAAGCCATAGCCCCGATAGCCTACCCAGGCACCTAACGACATCGAGAAGCCGTTGCTCGACGTGGAGTTGATGCCCCCATGCGTACCGTCTGCAAAGTCGAAGTCGTTGTGCATCTTCATCGTGGTCTCATTGGCATCGGTGCGCAACTCTACTGCCCAGGGGCGCTCCGGTTCTTCGACATACACCAGATCCATATTCTTCACGGTAGAAGAGTCGATGTAGGTCTCCACCTTATCCAGGCTCTTCTTCAGTGTGGACTGCAGCTTGGGCAGCGGCTGCTGTGCAAGCAGCTGCGCTGCCTGCAACACCATCAGGAATATGATGACAACCCGATTCATTTTTCCCTGTATTTCCCTTCTTCCTTGTCGTCCATCATGGAGAGATACGACTGATAACGACTTTGGGCGATGTAGTGATTCTCGAGGGCCTGAAGTACGGCACAGCCGGGCTCATGGGTGTGGGTACAGTTGGAGAAACGGCAGTCTTGGGAGAACTTGAAGATCTCGGGGAAGTAGCTGGTGAGCTCTTCGGGTTCGATGTCGAAGGTGCCGAAGCCTTTGATGCCCGGGGTGTCGATAAGCCACCCACCCCCCATCGGTATCATCTCGGAGAAGGTGGTGGTGTGCTGTCCGAGGTTATGGGCATCGGAGATCTCGGCGGTACGCAGGTTGGCATCGGGCACCAGCTGATTGATAAGGGTGGACTTCCCCACCCCGCTGTTACCACTCAGGAGCGTGATCTTTCCCTCGAGCAAGGGGCGCAACGCCTCAACGCCCTCCCCTTTTGAGGCTGCAATCTGCCGACAGGTGTAACCGATCGACTCGTAGAGACGAACCATCATCTGCTGATAATGCAACATCTCCTGATCAAGGAGGTCGGTCTTGTTGAAGATGAGCACCACCGGCACACGATAGGCTTCGGCGGAAGCCAGGAAACGGTCGATGAAGGTGGTGGAGGTCTGGGGATTGACGACTGTGACTACCAGGAAGGCCTGATCGACGTTGGCGGCCAGGATGTGGCTCTGTTTGGAGAGGTTGATGCTCTTGCGGATGATGTAGTTACGGCGGGGTTCGATATCGGTGATAAAATTATCAGAAACCGTGACCCGGTCACCGACCGCGACGGGGTTGGTGGAGCGGATGCCCTTGAGGCGGAAGTTGCCCTTGATCTTACAATCAACCAGCTGGCCATCGTCCGTGAGGACGGTGTACCAGCTGCCTGTATTCTTAATGACTAACCCTTTCAAGTTATACCGTCATGATTTCCTTGTTCTTGGCCGCCATCAAGTCGTCGAGCTTCTTGATGTACTTGTCATGGAGTTTCTGAAGCTCCAGCTCAGCGTCCTTCTCATTATCCTCCGAAAGGCCGTCCTTGATGGCCTTCTTCAGCTTGTCCTTGACATCACCACGCACATTACGCACCTCGACCTTGGCCTTCTCGCAGATCTTGTTGCACTGTTTCACCAGATCCCTACGACGCTCCTCGGTGGGTACCGGGATGTTCAGACGGATGATCTCACCATTGTTCTCAGGGGTGATGCCCACATCGGAATCCATGATGGCCTTCTCGATGTTACGGATCTCCTTACGATCCCAGGGCTTGATGGCGATGGTACGCGGATCGGGCACACTGACGTTGGCCACCTGATTCAGCGGCACCTTACTACCGTAGAGTTCTACACGGACACCATCGAGGATGGCAACATTGGCGCGGCCTGCACGCACACGATTCAGCTCCTCCTCAAGGAACATCGCTGCCATCTCCATGCGCTCCTCACTTTTCTTCAAAGTTTCTTTTACATCTATCATAATCTTACTAAGTTTTAGCGTTTTCTGATGACAAAAGTAGCGTTTTTCTGTCAATCCGCCAAATATTGCGTAATTTCGCCACCAGAACCATACCTATAATATAAATAAAGGTTATTACTGACATGTCGAAGATATCAACAACCATCTTCTTGTTGCTATGCGCTACGACGGTATATGCCCAGACTGAAAACTGGCATACCATCGCAGACAGACACCATCTGGCGGCCTATCTGGTGGCCGGCCTGATGATCGTTTTGTTTGTGATGATCTTCTCAAACCGCCTGTTCTATTTCAGGGAGCAGGAAGTAAATATCCGCGCCAGGCAGCTGAACACCCAGTTGGCCCTGGTGCTGAACTCGAACAAGACCAAGGTATGGACCTATAGCCCCCAGAAGATCTTCACCCTCCTCTCAAGTGAGACCGCCACGAAGGAGGTGTATGCCCCCATCGACTTCTCACAATACTTCAACCACGAGGATTTCGAGGAGCTGCGACAAAGGCTCACGAGCATCCTTATCCAGGAGAAAGTGTCGGAGACCCTGCTCGTCAGGAGCCATGACAACCAGAAGACCTACGAGATCAACATCTCGGTGCTGAAACGAGACAAGAACCATGTTCCCAGCGTGCTGCTCGGTATCCAGCGCGACATCACAGAGCGCCAAGTCAGAAACGAGAAGCGGCATAACCTGTCGCTGCAATACCAGACCGTGTTCGACACCTCGCTGGTGGACATGATCTACTACGACGGAGAGGGTTACCTGGTAGATCTGAACGAGAAGGCCTGTGAGACCTTTATGATCGCAGACCGCGAGCGCCTGCTGAAACAGCGCGTGCATATCCATGACATCCCCTCCTATCGCGAGATCAACATCGAGGAGCTGAAGGACAACGTCCGGCTCTCGTCGATCACCGACATCAGTCAGGTGAAGCAAGAAGACGAGCGCGTGCCAGACGTGAGACTTGGCGGCATCTGCTACTACGAGGCCATGCTCTGTCCGATACGCGACGAGAACGGCACGCTGCACGGGGTAATGGCTGCCGGCCGTAACATCACGGAGATGGTGGAGTCGCATCACAAACAGGAAGAAGAGGCCCAGCTCATCCAGAAGACCACCAAACAGATTCAGACCTATATCCAGAATATCAACTACACCCTGCGGACCAGTGGCGTGAGAATGATCACCTATCACCCGGCCCGTCATGAGCTGCGTATCTACAGCGACCTGGACAAGATACAGTACCGGCTCCCGCAGCTGCGGTGTGCCGCGCTCATCCACCCCTCGGAAAGAAGAAAGCTCAGAGGACTCTTCATACGTATGGACAAAGGAAAGGCCGGTAACATCTCAGAGGTGCTGCACACCATCTTCCACGACAAACAGGGCAGAGACGTGTATATGAACTTCAGCCTCATACCCATGACCGACAAGACGGGTAACGTGACCCACTATTTCGGACTGTGCCGTGATGAGACCGAGATGAAATATACCGAGATGCGCCTGCTGGAGGAGACCATGAAAGCCCAGGAGACCGAGGAGCTGAAGAACACCTTCCTGATGAACATGAGCTATGAGATCAGAACCCCGCTGAATGCCGTGCTCGGCTTCGCTGAGCTCTTCAACAGTCCACATGACGTGGAAGACGAGCCCGTGTTTGCCGAAGAGATCAAACGGAACACCGACGAGCTGCTGCAGCTGGTGAACGACATCCTCTTCATCTCCCGTCTGGATGCGAAGATGGTGGAGTTTACGAAAGAGAAGACAGACTTCGCCACCCTCTTCGACGGATGGTGCTATCTGGGATGGAGTGCCCTGGGACCCAGCGTGAACGCCATCGTGGACAATCCCTACAACCACCTGGTGCTGAACATCGACGAACAGCATCTCGGACAGGCCATCCAGAAGATCTGCACCTGCTCTGCCGCCTACACCAAGGAAGGGATGGTGCGTGCGAAATACGAATACCACCATGGCGAACTGAGCATCGTGCTAGAAGACACAGGTATCGGCATCAGCAAGGAGGCCCTCCCCCACGTGTTTGACCGTTTTGCCCGGAATGACAGTGGGCTGCTCAGCAGTACGGGACTTGACTTGCCCATCGTGAAGGAACTGGTGGAACAGATGGGCGGACAGATAGAGATACAGTCGGAACTCGGAAAAGGTACCACCTGCTATGTCATGATCCCCTGTGAGATGATCAGCAGAGAGAAGAAAACAGAGATGATAAACTAAGCAGCCCCATGAACAGCATCAGCCTACATATTGTCCCCCTCCTGATAGGATCCTTCGACACCACCTCGGTGCTGATCGTGAGTGTGATGACCATCGCCTTTATCATCTCATGGGCGGCTAACCGCATCAGCATCCTGCGAATCCGCAAACGCGTGAGTGAGAGTAAGGAGATCTATGACATCATGCAGCACACCCTGGACCAGAACGACAACTACGTGCTGAGACTCGACCTGCGTGAACGCAAGGCCTACAACCTGCACGGACAGATGCTGCCAGAGTCAGGTATCGGCTATGAGAACAGTCTGCAGTATATTCATCCCGAGGACCAGCACATCTACCGCGACTTCCTGATCACGCTGAGCAAAGGGCAGGTCAGGACTGCAGAGTGCGTCTTCCGCTGGGATGCCAGTGGGGAGCATCATGCCGGGAACTGGCGCTATATGCACGACCAGGGCGTGGCGGAATACATAGAAGGACAGAAGCTGCCCACGAACATCTTCTGTACACTGACAGACCAGACCGAACGGATCATACAGGAACGTGAGGAACAGGAGCTGACCGACAAATACCGCAAGACCTTCGAGCAGTCGCTGGTGGGACTGGCCTTCTACGACAAGGACGGTTACCTGCTGACAGCCAACCAGAAGATGCGAGAGATCCTGAAGTTCCAGTCGGAGGATGACCCCTATTACTACGAGAACGCCCTCTATGACATGCCCACCTTCAGGGATGTGCTGTCGAACCGCCATGTGGAAGAGCTCTACTTCTGTTCGAAGAGCGTGATCATCGACCGAGGCGTGAACTGCTATACCGAGTTGCGCGTACACCCCATCTACGATGAGAAAGGGGAGCTAGTGTATATCACCTTCTCCATCCGCGATGTGACCCAGGAGCGAGAACTCTACCTGCAGAGTAAGCAGAATGCCCTGGAGATGAGGAAGGCCAATGAGGAGATACAGAACCTGGAGAACGAGATCCAGTATCTGATGGACAGCTGTGACATGCACTTCTGGCGGACAACCTTCGCCGACAAGACCGTGACCTTCTATCAAGGTCTGAAGACCGCCATGCCGCCCATGGGCTTCGATGCGCTGAGAGACCACTTCGTGCAGAGCACCTTCAAGGATGACCTGCTCGACCCGGAGAACAAGCTGCAGAAGCCCAAGACAGAGCTGACCCTCTGTCGCCCCTTCTTCGACGAAGGCGACGAGCTGCAGTGGAACATCATCGACAGTGTGCCCTATCACGATGCCGAAGGCAAGCAACTGGGGACCTATGGTATCATGCGCAATGTGACCCCGCTCATCAAGAAACAGGAACAGCTGAAGCAGGAGACGGAGCGCGCCCAGAGCTCCGGCCGCATGAAGAGTATGTTCATGGCCAATATGACCCACGAGATCCGTACCCCACTGAATGCCATCGTCGGTTTCAGTGACGTGCTGTCGATGATGGAGACACCAGAGGAGAAACAGGAGATCGTCAGGGTGATCATGAACAACTGCGACATGCTGCTCCGCCTGATCAACGACATCCTGGTCCTGTCGGCCATCGACGGAGGCAGCAGCATCCAGATCCATGCCGTAGAGACCAACTTCGCCAAGGACTTCGAGGATATCTGCACCTCGCTGGCGCAGCGCATCCAGAATCCCAATGTGGCGTTTATGAAGGAGAACCCCTACACCACCCTCATCGCCACCCTCGACAAGGAACGTATCCAGCAGGTGATCACGAACTTCGTGACCAATGCCGTAAAATATACCAACGAAGGCCATATCAAGGTGGGCTATCAGCAGAAGGACAACGGACTGTATTTCTATTGCGAAGACACAGGATCAGGTATCCAGCAGGAGGATCAGGACAAGATCTTCGAGCGATTCGTGAAACTGAACGACTTCGTACAGGGTACCGGTCTGGGCCTGAACATCTCGAAAGCCATCATAGAGACCCTGCATGGTAAGATCGGCGTCAACTCAGAAGGCGTAGGCCATGGCTCCACCTTCTGGTTCTGGATCCCATGTCAGATAAAAAGTGAAGCATGAACACCTATTATAAATATATAAGGTATATCGTCATCGCCGTGGCCGGTCTGTGGTCGTGGCAGACACTCACAGCCCAGGAGGAGACAGCGAAAACCTATACCACGGAACATCCCCTGATCTATGAGGATGCGTGGGACCTGTGGCCCTACGTCTTCCTGAATGAGAACGGAGAGCCAGACGGTTATAACATCGACCTGCTGAAGCTGATCTTCAAGGAACTCGACATCCCCTATGTGATCAAGCTGAAGCCCACCTTAGAGGCCCAGGCAGACCTGACGAACGGGAAGAGCGACCTGATGCTGCGCATGGATGCCGAGTACTCACGGGTGAACAGCCAGTACAGCAAGAACATCGTGCAGCTCTTCACCCACAGTATCGTGGTGCCCATCGGCCAGAACTTCCATATCAGTCAGGTGAAAGACCTGAAGAATTACCGTGTGATCGTGCATGGCGGCAGTTTCAGTCATCACTACCTCATGAAACACGGCTTGGCCAAGGAGATCACCGCCTATGACGACATGAAGGGCGCCATCCAGGAACTCATCACCCAGGGCAACGGGATCATCCTCTGGAACACGATGTCGCTGAAATGGCTCATGCGCAAGTATCACTCCGACAAGCTGGCACTGGTGCCCATCGACATGCCCTATGGCGAATATAAGTTCATGTCGCCCGACCACCAGCTGCTGGAACGTATCGACAGTGCCTACGTGGCCCTGAGGGCTGCAGAGAAGCTGCAACCCATCCAGAACAAATGGTTCTATCCCGACCGCCAGGACACCGGTATCCCCGTGTGGGTGTGGTATCTGGCAGCCTCCTTAGCCGTTATCGCCCTGTTCCTGTTGGTTTACTATATCGTGTACCGGAGCAGGGAGCGGCGTCTGACGCAGGCTGTCAGAAAGAGCAATGCCCGCCTGTCGCTGATCCTGAAGACCAGTCATGTGAGCCTGTGGACCTACCATATCCTGACCAAGCAGTTCACGTGGATGGACGAACAGGGCAAGGCCCAACAGACCACCACCCTCGATGCCTTTGTGTATCGTTACCGACCCAAGGATGTGCAGCGCCTGCAACAGGCCCTCGATGCGATTGCCCAGAAGAAGGAGGACCATATGAACCTGAACATCCAGGTGTTTGATGATGAGGGCGAGGGGGAGGCCCATAACTACACGCTGGCCCTGAGCGTGCTGCGTCATGACAAGAACGGATATCCCACCACCATCCTCTGTACCCGCAGTGATGTGACCAAAGAGCTGTTGCGACAGATCAAGGTGAAAGACACGCTGTTGCGCTATCAGGCCATCTTCAACTCTGTGATGGTGGATATGGTGGCCTATGATGCACAAGGCTATATCGTGGACATCAACCAGAAAGCCTTGTCAGCCTTAAAGGTGGACTTGCAGGTGATCAAAGCGCAAAAGATCTCCATCAAAGACGTGGTAGGTGATCCCGACCTCGACGTGGAGCACTTCGAACACATGTACGTGACCCAGATCTACAAAGGCGAGGACGACCGTCCGCTGTACAAGATGCTGAACTGCAACAAGCTCTACTACGAGCTGCAGCTCACCCCGGTGCGCGATGCAGAAGGGAAGTTGCTCGCCATCTTCGGTACAGGGCGCAATGTGACAGAGATAGCAGCGTCGTACCACCATCTGTTGCAAGATATCCAGGAGTTGCAGAAGGCCAACGACGAGGTGTCGGACTATATCCAGAACATCGACTACGTGTTGAAGGTGGGCGGTATCAAGATGGTGAAATACAACCTGACCACCCATACGCTCACCCTCTTCAGCGAGGCCAACAATGCCGGTCTCTCGCTGACGCAGACCAGGATGCTGAACCTGATCGACCCGAAGTGGAAGAAGACCACGGAGCGCACCCTGAACAATATGGACAACAAGAGCGCCACCAGTGTGCAGCTCGATGTGAAGACCACCATCAGGCGACAAGGCGAGCCCCTGCATTTGCAGTTCCACTTCATCCCCTTCTACAACGACAAGGGAGACGTGAAAGAATACTTCGGCATGTGCCGTGACATCAGTGAGCTGAAAGCCATCGAGGAGAAGCTGGCCCAGGAGACCCTGCGTGCCCAGGAGGTGGAGGTGGTGAAGAACGCGTTCCTCCATAACATGAGCTTTGAGATCCGTACCCCACTGACTACGGTCGTAGGATTCGCAGAACTCTTCCAGATGGATCACAGTGCCGAAGACGAGGCTGTGTTTATCAGGGAGATCAAGTCGAACTCGGCCCAGTTGCTGAAGCTCATCAACGACATCCTCTTCCTCTCACGCCTGGATGCGGAGATGATCACCATCAACCCACAACCGACAGACTTCACGACAAGTATCACCGTACGCTGTGAGAGTACGTGGGCCAACCTCAAGAAGCCCGGGGTGGACTATATCGTGAAGACCCCCTTCAAGAAGCTGGTGCTCGACATCGACTTCAATCATATCGGGATGGTGGTGGAGAAGATACTCAACAATGCCGTGCAGCATACCACCCAAGGCACCGTGCTGGTGCATTACGACTATATGGGCGACCAGCTCGCGGTATCCATCGAAGATACGGGACGCGGTATCCCCGAAGACCAGATCAAGCATATCTTCGACCGGTTCGTGACTGACGCCTCAAGCAATGGAGCCGGTCTGGGACTGAGTATCTGTCAGGAACTGATCCAGCATATGGGTGGAAAGATCAACCTGTCGTCCACAGTCGGACGAGGCACCAACGTGTGGTTCACCATCCCCTGTAAGCTGATAGAGATGGAACGTAACTAACCTGCAAAAGAGATGCGAATGATGACTAAAAAGATATTGCTCCTCACCTGTCTGCTGTTCTGCGGTCTGTGGCCTGCAACAGCACAATGGGCTCGCGACTATACCGAAGACCACCCACTCATCATCGTGAGCGACTGGGAGTTCCCACCCTATGAGTTCCGGAATGACAATGGTAATCCTGACGGCTATAATGTGGAGGTGCTCGACCTCATCCTCGACAAGCTGGAGATTCCCCACAAGTTTGTGATGCAGGAGTGGTTTCAGTGTACCAAGACCTTTGAGAACCGTGAGGCAGACCTGATCCACGCCCTGACCAGCTACTATAAGAAGTCCCCGTATGTGATGACGCAGAACATGATCACCTACTATCCCCTGAAAGTGGTGAGACGAAAAAGTCAGAAGGTGATCCATCGTGTCAGTCAGTTCACCGACAAAGACACGCTGATGGTGAAGGAGAACGACTACGCGGCTCTGCGCATCCAGGCCATCGAGGATAAGCCCTTCCAGACAGAATACCGCTCTCCCAAAGAGGCTTTGGCAGCCATCCGAAATGGTCATCGCGCCTATTACATCTGGGGAGAGATCCCCCTGAAGATGAAGATCAAGGAGTATGGTCTCGACAGTCTGAAGCTCGACGATATCGATATCATGCCGGCAGAGTTACGGATCATCGGTTATGACAGGGAGCTGATCGACGCCATCGATGATGCGTATGCCCGACTGGAGCAGTCAGGAGAGCTGCAACCCATCCACGACAAGTGGTTCAACCCCGAGCGCGTGCATAACGACTCCTCACCCATCGCCCTCTTTGCCCTGATCGGTTCGGTGATCGCCATCATCATCGCCTTCCTGCTGAGCCGGCTGATCCATGCCAAAGTGAAGGCCACTGCCAGACGCTCAGAGGATATCAACGGGATGATGAAACAGGCCCTGCAGATGGGCAACTTCTACGTGTTCGAATACGACATCAAGACTGGTCATATAAGTAACACCTATGGCAAGCTGATTCCTGAGGAGGAACAGACGCTGGAGGCCTTTGTCAAACGCCTGGATCCTGCCATGCAACAGGATTTCATGCGCCATACGCAGGTGCTGATGAATGGGGAGGAACAGGACCGGTACTTTAACCGCCGCTATAACATCGGTACGGAAGAAGCACCAGACTGGCGTCATCTGGAAGGGACAGCCATCGTGGAGCAGGAGAACCACAAGCCCCGCTATCTCGTCTATGCGGTGAAGGACATCACCCAGGATGTGGAGTCGGAGCGCATCAACCAGGAGATCGGCAACAAATACGCCCGTATGTTTGAGACCAACCTCATCGCCATGTCGTTCTATGACAAGGAGGGCTGGTTTGTGGATGCGAACGAGAAAATGCGTGAACTCTGTGGCTTCGATGACAAAGGGTATGAGTTCTTCAGAAGCACGAACATGTTTGATACGAGCATGCTGGTGAACATCTATGAGAAGGGTTCACGGGAGCCCCTGCACATCTGCAGTCACATGTACTACCCGGAGGTGGATATCGACAGGTATATCGAGCTCAGGATCCGTCCTATCCTCGATGAACAGGGGGAGCTGTTCTTCTATGTGATCACCTCACGAGACATCACCGCCGAGCGCACGATGTATCTTGAGAAGATGCACCATGACATCGAGATCCGCAAGACCTATGACGCCATCAACATCTATGAGCAGCAGCTCACCTATCTGCTGGAGAACAGTGAGATGTTCGTCTGGCGCTCTAACCTGCAGGAGCGTACCCTCTCCTATTCCCGTTCGTTGCGCAAGCCAGAGTTCCAGGAGACCATCGATGAGTATATCCAACGTATCTTCCCGGGTGAGGAGCAGGAGACCCTGAAAGCCTTCAGGGATCCGGAAACCATGAGCAAGGCCTTTAACGTGATTCATCACTACCGCTATAGTCACTACAACAAGAAGCCTTCGTGGCATGCAGTGAGTGGCATCCCCACCTTCGACAAGAATGGTCATCAGATCGGTTACTTCGGTGTGTCGCGTGACATCACCAAACTTATCGTGGCCCAACAGAAGCTGAAGAAAGAGACCGCCCGTGCCGAGGACTCCGGTAAGATGAAGAGTGCGTTCCTGGCCAATATGACCCATGAGATCCGTACCCCGCTGAATGCCATCGTGGGCTTCAGCGACCTGTTGCCGATGGTGGATACCCACGAGGAGCGCATGGAGTTTATCCGTATCATCCGTAACAACTGTGATATGCTGATGCGTCTCATCAACGATATCCTGGAGGCCTCGAACATGGGACAGGCCCTGGCCATCAAACCAGAGAAGGTGGATTTCGCCACCGTCTTCGATGATATCTGTCAGACACTGGCACAGCGTGTGCAGGAGCCTGGCGTGGCGTTTATCAAAGACAATCCCTATGAACACTATGTGACCACCCTTGACAAGGGACGCGTGCAGCAGATCCTCACGAACTTCACGACCAATGCCGTGAAATATACCCATGAGGGGCATATCAAGGTGGGGTATCGCTATGAACGCAGGATGACGCTCGATGAACAGGGGGAGGCAGACGGGCTGCTGTTCTATTGTGAGGATACCGGTGCCGGTATCCCCAAAGAGAAACAGGCCAGCGTCTTTGAGCGTTTCGTGAAGCTGAATGACTTTGTGCAGGGTACGGGATTGGGCCTGAGCATCTGTCAGGCCATCACCGACCGTTGTAACGGGCATATCGGAGTCACCTCCGAGGGCGAAGGCCATGGATCCACCTTCTGGATGTGGATTCCTTGTGAGAGGCAACCTCTCGAGTAAACTTTCTTTTTCTTTCGTTATCGAAAGAGTTCTTCATTTCTTTCATCACTGAAAGAAACGAAGCAAAGAAAGGTGCAAAAACGTCCTGAGCTCAGAGGCCGAAACCCTATTTTTTCAAATCACTCAATGAACTCGCTTCGCTCAAACAGCATTTCGTATTTCGTTGCTCAGATTGCTATTCGCAATCCGAGACTCAATATCGATTCAAAAAAATAGAATTTCTCTAAAGACCTCTTCGTGCGGAATGTTTTTGATTTTTGGCTGCGCATTGGCTATTCGCCTCGCTAAACCGAGCCAAGCGAGCAAGCTCGTAACCGAACTGTGCTTCATGTTTTTTCGAATGAATTCTCAAAAACATTCCGCACGAGGAGGTATTTATAGGATGTACTATTATCGGAATCTTCTTCGATTCTTGGATCGCGGAAGCGAGACAAGCAAATCGACATGAGAAGCTGTCTGAGCGAAGCGAGTTCTTCGAATGATTACGATAATATTACAGCCGACCTCTGAGCCCAGGACGTTTTTGAGAATTTGTTCGAAATGATCAGGCAGAAAGGAAATGAAGAGAAAACCCTCCTCTTAAAAGAGGAAAGTCTTCTCAAGCCAATAGCAGAAGATGCCTGCCAGGTAGCCGGTAAACGCTACCCAGGTGATCTTCTTCATATACCAGCCGAAGGTAATCTTCTCAAGACCCATGACCACCACACCGGCAGCAGAGCCGATGATCAGCATTGATCCCCCCACACCGGCACAGTATGCCAACAGCTGCCAGAAGATGCCATCGACAGCCATATCGCCGGCAGCAGCCACTGGATACATACCCATGCAACCAGCCACCAGAGGCACATTATCCACGATGGAGGAGAGGACACCGATGATGCCGGTGACGAGGTAGTGGTTGCCCTCGAAGACGGTATCGAGCGTCTGTCCCAACAGGGTGAGCGCACCGATGGTCTCCAGACAGGCCACAGCCATCAGGATGCCCAGGAAGAAGAGGATGGTGTCCATGTCGATGCGAGACAGCATCTTTGACACGCGTTTCTGGGGACTGTTCTTCGCGTCTTCGCCTTCCTGGTGGATACGGCAATAGAAGATCTCCGTGACCGTCCAGAGCACACCGAGCACGAGCAGGATGCCTACAAATGGCGGCAGATGGGTGATGGTCTTGAAGATAGGCACGAAGATGAGACCACCGACACCGAGGAAGAAAATGATCTTACGCTGGGCAGGCGTCAGAGGGTCGTCGTCATCGACAACAACCGTCTCCTTCACAGGCTGAAGGGCACCCTTCAGCGAGAGGGAGAGGATATAGGCGGGGATGACCATCGACACCACTGAGGGGATGAATATCTCCATGATGACACCGGCAGCGGTGATAACACCCTTGTTCCAGAGCATGATGGTGGTGACATCGCCGATGGGCGAGAAGGCACCACCGGAGTTGGCTGCAATCACTACAAGAGCGGCATAGATAATACGGTCCTCCTTGTCGTTGACAAGCTTACGCAGGATCATGATCATCACAATCGACGTGGTGAGGTTGTCGAGGATGGCCGAGAGGATGAACGTCATGCAGGCGATACGCCACAGCAGGGAGCGCTTCGACGTGGTCTGCAGCGTGTCACGCACAAAGTTGAAGCCACCGTTCTGATCAACGAGCTCCACGATTGTCATGGCACCCATGAGGAAGAACAGGGTGGTGGCAGTGGAACCGAGGTGATGCTCGATCGTGGTGCTGACCACCGAGGCTTTCATGGCATCAATGGCATCAGGCAGATATGACTCAGGCGCAATCATGAAGAGGGTCCATGTGACCACAAACATCAGCAGGGCAATAGCGGCCTTGTTGATCTTGGTAACGCTTTCGATGGCTATGCAGAAATAGCCGATACAGAAAACGATGATGATAGCAATTGACAATAATGACATTTGATTTGCTTTTTTAAATTGTTCTAATTTGTGTGCAAAGGTACGAAAAAGATATGAGAAAAGATTCTTGTTTTATACACAAAAAACAAAAAAAGGCGAAATATTTTTGTATTGTCTCCAAAATCTTGTAACTTTGCACACAATATGAACAACAGTTTACAAACGGTCAGATGGAGTGAAAATGTAATCCTCGCCGATGCCGACTACATCGACAAGGTTGCATTCAACCTCATCGTGAATTTTGAACGGATGCTTGGCAGAAGAATCCCTCAGGCAGACATGGCCCGCTGGATTGACTGTGTGGCTCTGGATGGCGGTATCCGGGAAGGTGAGCACGAGACACTGGTGGTACTGATCCACCAGAAGGGGAAACAGGGACTGGAGAACTTCGTGCCTAGCACCTATGAGGAACTCGACGGGAAAGCCTTTAAGGATCATCTGGGAGAGTTTGCCATCAACGCCTACCCCATCGAACAGCTGGGTGAGGACTTCTTCACGGAGGTGTTGGAGCTGGTGACTGCCCAGAAGGAGGTGAAGCGGGTGATGGTGATTCCCAATCTGGAGGATGAGCTAATATATAATAAGGTACGCGAGGCCCTACGCCGGGTGGATGATGAGGAGAAGCGGGTGACCCTTTTTGCGATGCAGCCCCTGACTGGTGGCAACTATCGTCAGGAGATCCTCGGTTACTCACTGATGGCCGCCCTTGGCATACGAAGTGAAGAAATCAGAGAAAGGTAAAAAAGTAAAAAAGTAAAAATATGGCAAAGGTATTAATGATTGGCGCCGGAGGCGTCGCTACGGTAGCAGCATTCAAGATAGCCCAGAATGCTGACGTGTTTACCGACTTTATGATCGCCAGTCGCAGAAAGGCGAAGTGCGACAAGATTGTGGAGGCTATCCACAAGGCAGGTTACAAGATGAACATCCAGACCGCCCAGGTGGATGCTGATGATGTGGAGCAGTTGAAGGCCCTCTTCAACAGTTACCAGCCTGAGCTCGTGATCAACCTGGCCCTGCCCTATCAGGATCTGACGATTATGGATGCCTGTCTGGCTTGTGGCTGTAACTACCTTGACACAGCCAACTATGAACCTAAGGACGAAGCACATTTCGAGTACAGTTGGCAGTGGGCATATAAGGAACGTTTTGAGCAGGCCGGTCTGACCGCTATCTTGGGTTGTGGTTTCGACCCTGGTGTGAGTGGTGTCTATACCGCCTATGCTGCCAAGCACCACTTCGACGAGATCCACTATCTCGATATCGTGGACTGTAATGCCGGTGACCACCACCATGCCTTCGCCACGAACTTCAACCCGGAGATCAACATCCGCGAGATCACCCAGAAGGGTCTTTACTATAAGGATGGACAGTGGATCGAGACAGAGCCACTGGAGATCCACAAGCCCCTGACCTACCCCAATATCGGTCCGCGCGAGAGCTATCTGCTGCATCACGAGGAGCTGGAGAGTCTGGTGAAGAACTACCCCACCATCAAACAAGGTCGTTTCTGGATGACCTTCGGGGAGCAGTATCTGAAGCACCTCGACGTGATCCAGAACATCGGCATGAGTCGTATCGACGAGATAGAATACGAAGCCCCGCTGGCAGACGGTACCGGTACTGCCAAGGTAAAGATTGTGCCCCTGCAGTTCCTGAAGGCCGTGCTGCCCAACCCACAGGATCTGGGTGAGAACTACGAGGGCGAGACCTCTATCGGCTGTCGTATCCGTGGTATCAAGGATGGCAAGGAGCACACCTATTACGTCTATAACAACTGCAAGCATCAGGAAGCCTACAAAGAGACAGGCATGCAGGGTGTGAGCTATACCACCGGTGTGCCAGCCATGATCGGAGCGATGATGTTTGTAAAGGGCATCTGGAAGAAGCCAGGTGTGTGGAACGTAGAAGACTTCGATCCAGATCCATTCATGGAACAGTTGAACAAACAAGGTCTGCCTTGGCACGAAGTGTTTGATGGCGACCTCGAACTCTAATTATTAACACTTAAATTTCTAAAAGCTATGGCGAAGAAAGAAGAGAGTGCAGAGCAGTTGTCTGCACAACAAGAGAAGATGAAGGCGCTGCAGGCTGCCATGTCGAAGATCGAAAAGGATTTCGGCAAAGGCTCCATCATGCGTATGGGTGAAGAGAAGATTGAGAATGTGGAGGTAATCCCCACAGGCAGTATCGGACTGAATGCAGCCCTCGGCGTAGGCGGCTATCCCAAAGGACGTATCATCGAGATCTACGGCCCGGAGTCATCAGGTAAGACCACCCTGGCCATCCATGCGATGGCCGAGTGTCAGAAGGCCGGTGGTATCGCTGCCTTCATCGATGCAGAGCATGCCTTTGACCGTTTCTATGCAGAGAAGTTGGGCGTGGATATTGAGAACCTGTATATCTCACAGCCAGACAATGGTGAGCAGGCCCTGGAGATTGCAGACCAGCTGATCCGTTCGAGTGCCATCGACATCATTGTCATCGACTCTGTGGCTGCGCTGACACCTAAGAAGGAGATTGAGGGAGACATGGGCGACTCTGCCGTCGGTCTGCAGGCCCGTTTGATGAGTCAGGCCCTGCGTAAGCTCACCTCGACCATCTCGAAGACCAATACCACCTGTATCTTCATCAACCAGTTGAGAGAGAAGATCGGCGTGATGTTCGGCAACCCGGAGACCACCACTGGTGGTAACGCCCTGAAGTTCTATGCCTCTGTACGTCTGGATATCCGCAAGTCACAGACCATCAAGGATGGTGACAACGTCATCGGTAACCTGGTGAAGGTGAAGGTGGTGAAGAACAAGGTGGCCCCTCCCTTCCGCAAGGCAGAGTTTGAGATCACCTTCGGAGAGGGTATCTCGAAGGTTGGTGAGATCGTCGATCTGGGTGTGGAGTATAACATCATCAAGAAGAGCGGCTCCTGGTTCTCTTATGGAGATGCCAGATTGGCACAAGGCCGTGATGCCACGAAGGCCCTGTTACAAGACAACCCCGAACTCTGTGATGAGCTGGAGGCAAAGATCATGGAAGCCATTACAGACAAGGCTTAGGCACTAAAAATAAATCCCAACCGATTGGTTGGGATTTATTTTTATTAGTTTTCAATAGGCGTTCCTTTACCGCTTTGCCAACCCATTGATGCTTTGGCAGCCTGTCGGGCAGCACTGGCACCATGACGCGTGGTTGCTGAGCCCACCTTCGCCTTGCTGTTATTATCACGGGTATAAGTCTTCGTCACTGCACCAGAGCCATCGAAGTCAACATACAGCAGCTTGTTGTTTGAACGCTGATAAACCCAGGTATATCGACCATTGGTACCGGTAATGACCTTATCCGGTTCACCAGCAGCCATCATCGTCTCGTCTTCCGAGAAGCCGATACCAACGTGTCCAGCACGAATCATCGCACGACTACCCTCAGAAGTCTCGATCTTCTTACCAGGACCAAGAGCGAAGACATAACCGAAGTACTCCGACTGATCCTGTGCGAGATTCTCATCAAGGAACATGTCGATATAGAAATAGGTTCCCAGGGTGGTGTTTTTCAGTTTCAGCGTGAACTTTCCACCCTCCTTATGCGGATTCATGGCCTCTATCTGATACTCTGTCAGACGAGGGATAGACTGCATCTTTTTCGACATCTCGTTCAACAGCTTCGCAGGAAACTTCGTGTGGATGACCTTACCCAGAAGCCGTCTGTAGTTATAGCTGTTGACGTTCATCACATCCTCCACCAGTTCGAAGGAGTTGGGAAACAGATACCGCTCTTTATCCATGACGAACTCATCATCGCGCATACCGGAGTTGGTCTTCGAGATGGCCACATTCTGATAGAACTCATTACCGTCCTTATCCTCCACAATGATCTTCACAGGGTAGTTGCGCGTGCCGACGCCAACAGCCTTCACCTTCACCTGCATGTCCTTATCGACCATCACTTCCTGATAGCCATCACCTTCGATTTCCGTATCAACACGATAGAACTCTGTCTTGGTATAGACATCCTTCCCGACCAGTTTCTCACGGGCTATATCCACATCCCCCAGATAGGCCAACGTGGGTACACCCAATTTGCCGAAGCAGTAGTCATCGAACGTACCATTCGGAATCTCATAATAATACGCCCGCTGGTCGTCCTGGCAGAGGAAATTGATATGGGTACGTCCATCCGTATCCTCCTCATGTCCCTGATAGATCATGATCTTATGACGCAACGCGATACTGCTCACAGGTTTGTCTGTGGCAGCATCATTGAAAGTCTTCACCACCATATCATACTCCTCAGGGATTACCATGAACTTCATGCCCTCCTGCCAGTCGCAGAGACTGTGGAACTTGAAGTTCTGACTGATGAAATCGATGGCGTTCTCTTCCTCCTTATTTTCATCATTCATCAACTGCAAATCAGAAATATGCTTAGCCCCACTTGTTTTCACGATGTAGGAATTCTCCTGAGCATAGGCCGTCGTCAAGAGGAATGCTGCACAGGTCGCTAAAAGAGTTCTTTTCATGACTATCGACAGTTTTATATAATAGAATTCTGTGTGCAAAGATAGCATAAATCGGCTAAACTCCCAAATAATTTGTGCCAAAATGACGTGACAGAGGATAAAATTTCTCGTTTTCGCCATTTTGGCACATGGTTTGCACAACGCTTACTGACATTTTGAATTAGTAACAAATAAAAATATAAGAATTATGGGAAAGATTATTGGAATTGATTTAGGAACTACCAACAGCTGCGTTGCCGTATTCGAAGGTAACGAGCCAGTAGTAATCGCCAACAGCGAGGGTAAGCGTACAACACCTTCAGTCGTTGGTTTTGTTGAGAATGGTGAGCGAAAGATCGGTGACCCTGCCAAGCGTCAGGCCATCACGAACCCGAAGAACACCGTTTATTCGATCAAGCGTTTTATGGGTGAGAACTGGCAGCAGACCGAGAAGGAAATCAACCGCGTGCCTTATTCTGTTGTGAATGAGGGTGGTTATCCCCGTGTGGACATCAATGGACGTAAGTACACCCCGCAGGAGATTTCTGCTATGGTGCTGCAGAAGATGAAGAAGACTGCCGAGGATTATCTCGGACAGGAGGTGACAGAGGCTGTCATCACCGTACCTGCCTACTTCTCTGACTCTCAGCGTCAGGCTACAAAGGAGGCTGGTCAGATTGCTGGTCTTGATGTAAAGCGTATTGTGAACGAGCCTACAGCCGCAGCTCTGGCTTACGGTGTAGATAAGGCCAACAAGGATATGAAGATCGCTGTATTCGACCTGGGTGGTGGTACATTCGATATCTCTATCCTGGAGTTCGGTGGTGGTGTGTTTGAGGTGCTCTCTACCAATGGTGATACCCACCTGGGTGGTGATGACTTCGATCAGGTAATCATCGACTGGCTGGTACAGGAGTTCAAGAACGACGAGGGTGCCAACCTGAAGGATGATCCGATGGCTATGCAGCGTCTGAAGGAGGCTGCTGAGAAGGCTAAGATCGAATTGTCTTCTTCTACCTCTACAGAGATCAACCTGCCTTACATCATGCCTGTAGGTGGTGTTCCCAAGCACTTGGTGAAGACCCTGACACGTGCTAAGTTCGAGCAGCTGGCCCACGATCTGATTCAGGCTTGTCTGGCTCCCTGTCAGAAAGCTATGGCAGATGCCAAGCTGAATACCGCTGACATCGACGAGGTGATCCTGGTAGGTGGTTCAAGCCGTATCCCCGCTGTGCAGACACTGGTAAAGAACTACTTCGGCAAGGAGCCTTCAAAGGGTGTCAATCCTGATGAGGTGGTAGCCGTAGGTGCTTCTATCCAGGGTGCTATCCTGAACAAGGAAGGTGGCGTAGGCGACATCGTCCTGCTCGACGTGACCCCTCTGACACTGGGTATCGAGACCATGGGTGGTGTGATGACCAAGCTGATCGATGCTAACACGACCATTCCTTGCAAGAAGAGCGAGACCTTCTCTACTGCAGCTGACAATCAGACAGAGGTGACCATCCATGTGCTGCAGGGTGAGCGCCCAATGGCTTCACAGAACAAGAGTATCGGTCAGTTCAACCTGACTGGTATCGCTCCTGCACGTCGTGGTATTCCTCAGATCGAGGTAACCTTCGATATCGATGCCAACGGTATCCTGAAGGTATCTGCCAAGGATAAGGCTACAGGTAAGGAGCAGGCCATCCGCATCGAGGCTTCATCTGGTCTGTCACAAGATGAGATCAACCGCATGAAGGCCGAGGCAGAGCAGAATGCAGAGAACGATAAGAAGGAGCGCGAGCGCGTGGACAAGCTGAATCAGGCTGACTCTATGATCTTCCAGACTGAGAACCAGTTGAAGGAAATCGGCGATAAGATCCCCGCAGAGCACAAGCCTGCTATCGAGAATGCCCTCCAGCAGCTGAAGGATGCCCACAAGTCTGGCGATATCAACGCCATCGACACAGCTATCGCAGCCCTCAACAATGCTTGGCAGACTGCCAGCGCCTCCATGTACCAGCAGAGTGGTGCAGCAGGTCAGCCTGGTGGTGACACCTATCAGGGTGGTCAGCAGGCCGGAGGCCAGCAGGCTGGAGGCAATAAGGCTGACGACATCCAGGATGCCGACTTCGAGGAGGTTAAATGACACCGATAGGTAAAGACATAACAAAACGCAACGAAATAGCGTGTAGCTCAATGAGTTACACGCTATTTGTTTTTTATGCCCTCATGTTTGCTATGTCTTTATTATGCCCTTATTTATCCCATTTTTGCGACATTCATGTAACGCGACTAATTTTGCGACAAGATGCAACCTATTTATACTAATTAGTACTTATACATACTTAAATTTTTAAATTATGCCAGAAGCTAAATTTCAAATCAAACGCAAGTGTGAAGTATGTGGGAACACCTTTATCGCAAAGACATTAGATTCCCGCTACTGTTGTAGACATTGTACAGACATTGCCTACAAGAAACGAAAGGCTGCAAAAGCCAAAGAAGAGCGACTAAACCAAATCGCCCAACTTATTCCTGGAGAAAGAGAGTTCATCAGTATCAAGGAAGCCGTTGCCATGTACGCAATCAGTAGGGACACCCTCTATCGACTGATTCGCAAGGGAAAGCTACCTTATATTAATATAGGAGAGCGACTAACTCGAATCTCACGAGAACAGTTAGAAAAGATAGTGCCTTTGCGTGAAGAGCCCATCAAAGATGAACACATGCTGCCACGACTCTATGATTTGGAACCAGAGAATTGCTACACCATCGGAGAGATCTCCAAGAAATTCAGGATTGACGACAGTACCGTCTGGGCACATATTAGGAAATACTCTATCCCCACTCGCCAGATTGGGAACTATGTATATGCGCCTAAAAAAGAAATCGACAATTTGTATAAATCACTATAAGCAAACAGAATTATGAGAAAGAAGTTATTAAACACGAAAGTGACCGTTAAACTCCGCAAGTCGGAATACAAGGAAGAATGGTATCTGACCGTTGAAGCATATCCTGTTTATGACCCATGTAATCCAAAACGTAAAAGGATTGTCGAGTCCATAAACCGAATTATCCGTACACCTATTTGGGATAAATCGTCTGTTATAGGCATTACACCAGATGGAGACTATAAATATCGCCCCAAAAGGGATGCAAACGGAGTAATTCTTTGTTCCTCTCAACTGGACCAAGAATCATGTATCTACGCTGATGAGGTGAGAAAACTCCGTCAGCATGAATATGATAGTGCCATCATTTATACAGACAAAGAGGCAGAGCTGAAAGCGCAGAACGAACGTGGTGAGCAGGATTTCATCAAATACTTTGAAGGAATCATCTACAAACGTCATCCCAATAGTTCTGATTCTATCATTGTGAACTGGGAACGTGTAGCAGAACTGCTAAAGCTCTATTCTCATGGCAAGCCCATACCATTCAAAACCATTTCCGTCAAATTGCTGGAAGACTTTAAGATGTTTCTGTTAGCGGCTCCACAAGGAGGCAACAAGAAAGGAAAGATCAAGCAAAATACCGCATCTACCTACTTTGCTATCACTAAAGCAGGAGTAAGACAGGCATTTATCGATGAATACCTGACAGTTGATGTTAGCAGTAAAGTCGCTGGCATAACAGCAAAAGAATCCCTTCGCGAAGTCCTCAATATGGAAGAAGTCAAGAAATTGGCTAAAACGCCATGTAAAAGTGATATCCTCCGAAGGGCATCTTTCTTCTCTATCATGACAGGTCTTCGTCATTGCGACATCCAGGCTTTAACTTGGAGCCGACTTCAATATCATAATGGTTCTTGGCAAATCGTGGAATTACAAGAAAAAACGGACATTCCTGAGTACCACCCGATTTCTGATCAGGCTTATGAATTATGTGGAGAACGACGTGATCCAGACAGACTAGTATTTGAGGGACTACAAGACCCTTCTTGGATTAATCGTCCTGTCAAAAAGTGGATTGAAGCGGCTGGAATTACTAAACACATTACCTTTCACTGCTTCCGCCACTCTTTTGCCACCTTGCAATTAGAGAACGGGACAGGACTCTATACCATTCAGAAATTACTAGGACATAAGAATATTCGCACAACACAGATTTATACACACATGGTAGATTCCGCAAAAGTCAAAGCAGCCAAGTCTATCTATATCGACACTCTGGATTCGGATAAGCCAATAGACAAAGAGCAATAATACCGATTCAAAATTCTGCCCTCGATGTACTGTCGAGGGCTCTTTTTTGCCCTTTTTGCTCATCCAAAGCTTATCTCCATTCCCTTTATTTAGGCGTTTTCTTAGCTCGAAATGTTAAAATTTAAATTTTTACTGCAAAATCCTTATCGGTTCTTATTTTTGCTGTTCCTTTGCACCCGAAAAGTTTATTATTTTAAAGGATAACAACAGAAAATGAACAAAAACATCTCAACATTGGAGGAAATGCCAGGAGCATTGTCCTACCTCATTTGGAAGGTTGAAGGGCTGGAAGAAACCATTCAGACCTTGCGTAACAAACAACAAGCAGTTAATTCACCCCATTGGATGGATATCGATGAGCTGTGCTCATACATTCCATCACATCCTGTCAAGCAAACTGTCTATGGCTGGGTGTCTAACAAGCAGATCCCCTACCACAAGATCAATAAGGCCTTGGCATTCCTTCAGTCAGAAATAGACGACTGGATGAAACAACGTCATTGCAAGAGCCAGGCTGAGATGGAACAAGAAGCCATTGAATACATTAAAAGACACAAAACTGTATAGTCATGAACTGTAATAAAGAAAATGAATATGGTTAACGTTATTTAGCACATGATGCTAACACGTGCTCTCTTATGGGGGCTTCTCGCCCCCACACCCCTCGG
>ONAE01000050.1 GCA_900315695.1 uncultured Prevotella sp.
ACCTATTGTAGATATGCTCAACCTTATGCAGACCACTATCGGCATTCTTCTCACAGGTATCTTTGGTTTCATTCTTGGCAACAAAATCAGAAATCAATAACAAGTTTTTGTATTAAGTTACAGATTTACGTATGAATTTCAAATATATAAAACGTTATGGTTTGTTGGCTTTAGCAATAGCGGCTATTCATATATTGGCAACAAATTATTCGAATCGTTCTGTTCCAGAGGATTCACCTCAGGTTGTATTGAAAAAGAATGCATCCATGTATTTTGCGTTATCGTATTGAGAAACTTGAAGATACGCGTAAGTGTAGGATTTGTGATGGTGAGTGGAAGTTCCGATATGTGCAAACAAAACTGATAAATAGGGAGGGTATAGGAACCCATATTGGAACGAGTTATAATAGTGATAAATAGTTAGTATGAAACGAACGACGAAACTACATGGTTGGCTGCTGAAGTTCGACCGGATATTCTCGGAGAGTGTATGGCAGCAGATATTGGTTCTGATCGGTATCTTCTTGGTGGCATTGGTCATCGGGTGGATAGTGTGCTCACAACTCACCTTTGGAGAGAGTGCTCAAAACCTGACGTTCTGGGAGTGGGCGTTGTATATCCTGATTGATGGCAATGCGCTCAACACCCTTTACATGGATGATTTCCCTGAAGGTGGACGAAGGTGGGTCATGCTGTTTGTCACACTGGGTTCTCTTTTAGGTGTCATCCTCTTTGGAGGCATGCTGATCTCCATCTTTACCAATATGTTGGAGCGTCGTATAGAGAATTACCGGTCTGGTAAGAAAACTTATCTCATTTCTGGTCATACGGTGATTCTTGGCTATGATGAAATCGTACCGTCAATCATCAGGCAGGTTTGTGAAAGTGATGATCAGATGTATGTGCTGCTGCAGAGTTCATTGCCCAGTGAGGAACTGCGGGAAAAGCTACAGGTGTCGATAGCACAGGAATATGATGAGCGTATCATCATCAAGAATGGACATCGTACCTCTTTACAAGACTTGCTAGGACTCCGTCTGGCTAAAGCCTGTAACATCTATGTAGTTGGAGACCGCACAACGGAGAATCATGATGCAATGAATATCGAATGTCTTGACAAGATAGCCGAATTGTTGGATCAGGCAGGCGGTGAACATCCTGATACCGTCACCGCATTCTTTGAGGATGCAGAAACCTATGCTGCCATGCAGGTGACAGACTTATTCGAGAACTTAAGGCAAATCGGTGTGGAGTTTGTGCCTTTCAATTTCTATGTCGATTGGGCCAAGCAGATGTTCGTTGATTGCAACTATACTGATCATGGTGTAACTCATAATTATCCTCATTTGGATCGTAACGGTATCACGCCTGATGATAATCGTCATATCCATCTTGTTATTGTGGGGACTTCCACGTTTGGAATCACACTGGCTGTCGAAGCAGCCAAAATGTTGCACTTCCCCAATTTTGACGGTAAGAACCATAAGACGGTCATTACCTTTATTGATCAGAATGCCGATACGGAAAGCCAGGTCTTCATCAGTCGGTATCGTCATTTCTTCGAAGTGGAGTCTTATCGTTATGAAGATGAGTTGATACCTGCCACAAAGTTCAGTGGTAAAGATGCGGATTTCCTTGATGTGGAATTTGGTTTCGTCAAAGGTGACATCTATTCGCCTGAGATTCAGAAGCAGATAACCCAATGGGCTACAGATGACAAACAATTGTTATCACTTGTACTTGCCATGTCTGATTCTCGTCAGAATATATCTGTTGCCATGAGTCTGCCTGATGAGATCTATGAGTCATGTGTACCTGTCTTTGTTCGTCAAAACACGTCCAGCAAGTTCCTTTCAAAGCTTCAGGAAATATCTGCTGCTCATCAATATGAGAAGATGATGATAGGTGCTGATGGGCAGATCGTATCTTCAAAACCCGTCAGTCGTTATGCCAACATCTATCCTTTTGGTATGACAGATATTGTCTTCGATGTTCAGAAGCGTACCCAGCAGATGGCAGAGTGTATCAACTACCTGTACCATCTTTATTTCAACACAACAAAAGTTGCTGATGATGGTCTGGAGGGGATGATGAAGTATGATTGTCAGGAAGTGCTTCAAGAGGCTCATGACTTGTGGAAGAAATGTAAGGAGTCAGACCAATGGTCGAGCCTTTATGGAGCCTATAACATTCCTTTCAGAGTGCGGACCTTTGAGGCTATGGGTATTAACGACCTGTTGCATCTGGATCATGACCTTGTAGAGCGTATGGGTATTGTTGAACATAACCGCTGGACGGTTGAGAAACTGCTGATGGGATTCCGAAAGCCGTTACCGCATGAGGACTCTTACAATTTGAAAGCAGATGCCAAGACGGTTAATGACTTCAAGAAGAATAACAATAAACGTCACTTCATCCACAGCGATATCCGACCGTTTGACCAGCTGGATAGTATTCAGGAGATTGATAAGGAGATAGTCCGTTTCATCCCCTGGTTCCTGAAAATGACAGAATGATTATCACCGCTCTTTCACCCAGTACACCATGCCGAACGACTTGCGGTCGCTGAGGAACTGGCATTCTGGGCGGTTGAGGTAGTTACCTATTTTAATATAAGAGCCCTCATCTTCTGTGTAGGCGCCCTTGAACACCTTCTTCAGTCGGGCGGAGATCTCCTTGAGCGTCATCCACTTGCCACCGTCGGGATTGGTCTCAGGGGTGCCCTCAGGCTTCTCGAAGAGTGATAGCAGCTGTTCACCAAGTTGACTCAGTTTCTGATAGCGCAGGTTGTGCTCCATCAGGGCATGTTCTTCCTCACGTGTCAGATGGTAGCGCAGCCGTTGGCGTGACACCTCATACTCCAACTGCGCATAGAGCTGCGGATAGTCGATGGGTGTCTCAAAATCGATGTCACCCTCCACGTTCACACAGATAAACCTTCGGCTACCACTGGGATCCGTCAACGGCGTGCTCTCATTCGTCGTACCGATAAACGAGGCATAGCGGCGATGACTCGAATAGGCCTTGCCGTAGGGTGGGCGATATTTCAGATCGGAGGTCGATACGAGATACTTCAACACGATCTGCTGACGCTGGGTGATCTTATCGAACTCATCGAGGTTGATGAGCGCAAACGAGGTCAGTCCCAGGTTCAAGTCGTGTTCGTTCTTGAAGTTGATGCGGTCGTTGTAGTATTCACGCTGGTCTCTGGGCAGCAGGAGACGACAGAACGAGGTCTTGCCGCAGCCCTGTCTTCCTATGAGAATAGGTACGAGGGCATTGCCCGTGAGCTGTCCTTTGCCTCGCCACATCGCCACCATTGAGCGCATCCAGATATGGAAGAGGTAGGGCCACTCCTCATAATCCGTTTTGACACGACGGGCCAACGGCTCCACTCGATCCTTACCATCCCACTTGGGCAGATGATCCAGGAAGTCCGTCATCGGCTCATAGAGTTCGATGTCATTCGAGTTCACGTAGCGGTTGATGTCCTTGTCCCAGCACTTCACGCCCTGCGCCAACGCCTTCATGGTGATGGAGTTACGTGCCTCATCTGTCAGATCCTGATAACTGAAACCGTAGGCTGTCCGCATCCGATATTCTGCCACGCCTCGCATCACGTTCTTCCGCAGCTCGTAGTTGGCGTTCAGGAACATATCCACCTTCATCATCAGCAGTGTCTCCGCTGGGATGTGCTTCATCGGTCTGGTGATGTTCTTGCGCTGACGATATTTCTTCTCGTGCTCCTCACGATAGGCATTCTCAAACACCTTCTTCACCACATCGGGCTCTTTGCCGAGGGTGTGGCTGAACATCGCAAAACGCTGAGCCACAGCCATCGCCAGTCCGGACTCCTGACAGTAGCCTGCCAACCGTGTGAGAATCAGATGGGTACGACCTTCCTCCTCAGAGATACCTACTGTGTCATCGTAAGCCTTCGAGAGACAATACTCAAATATAAGGTTCATCGCGTGTCCGTTGTCAGAGCCAGGCATCAGCTTGTCCTGCTTCTCGGCATAGAGGGTCAAGGGCTGCACGGCCTTCGTCACATCGTCGCAATCGGTATAGAACGGCTGGGCCGAGGGATTATAATAAAGGTTGGGGTCACAGCTGATGTAACAATCTCTGTCGAGCGTCGGTTCCAGCTTCTCGATGGTCACACCGAGCTGCATGTTATACGCCACACGGGCCTTCTCATAGAGGTTTGTGTGGAAGCGGCTGATGTCATCGTCACTCTCAGGCAGTCCTCCATCGAACAACTCACCACGACAGACGATCTTTACGCTCCGTCCGCTGGCCCCCACGAAGGCCAGTAGGGTATGGGGAATCTGACTGGCACCTTTCCGCACCGCCTCTGCCTCCTCGAAACCAGCCAGGTTGTTCACCTCCAACAGCACCAGTCCGTTGTAGGCCCGTATGATGCGCTGCTTGTTGCGATTCTCCATCAGAGCGGTGAAGCACACCTTGGGGATGTCCTTTGTATAGAGGTTAAACAGTCCGTCCATCGCGTCATACTTCTGGCGCACCTCCACCAACGGATAGACGTGGCGCAGTTGTTGACACAGTTCTTCGTAGGCCTGCTCTTGGATCATCTGTACTGCCTCAGACAAGTCTATCTGCCTGAGTGTTACGTTGTTGCGGTAGTTCTTGACGATGGTTACTTTGGTCATTCTTAGTCATTTTTTAGATTCCGCCTACAAAGATACAACGATTATTTGTGATAGCCAAATCTTTTGTAACTTTTTTCATTCAGAATTTTTAATTTCTCTATACATTCCTACATTTTCTTTGTAAACCTTTGTTATTCAGTATGATAAGCAATGTATAGAGGTGTTCAGCTGATAATCGTCTATACATCAAAAGTGAATTTCAGGTCGTTCCTGACGTTTCTTCGGCTCATTCAGATGTCATCTTCGATGGAAAGATGACTTTGTTTCATAGGTGTAGTGATAATCGAAACATTTTGTTTCTGCCGATGAAACAAAGTGTTTCCACTTTTGAAACAAATTGTTTCCATAATCAAGACTAACAAGGAACACATTAGTAATCAGTTGATTAAATTAGATTTTAGGCTAATAATAGCCTTATTTAGCCTTAATTATGTATAGCTGCTCAAAATATGAATGCTCTATACATAATGTATGTTCCTAATAATAAGGACATTATCAAGATAATGTAGAAATGTATAGTGTTTTATAACTTTTTTGCTGAAAATATTTGTTTAACTCCAACAAAATGATTACTTTTGTAGCCGATATGAAGAAGAAAGATCAGACACCAAAGACCAGAGAGCAGATCTTCGCTGAGAAAGCAGACAACTACGGCATCTGCTACAGTGCGATCTGTCCCCTTCGTGAGCATTGCCTTCACAGCCTGCTCACCAGTTACAAGCCCCAAGACAGACTTTACACCGACTGTGTCAACCTGAACAACCCCAAGATGCAGCGTGAGGGCTGTCCTCTGTTTGCCAAAGACGAACCCGTCCGTATGCCCATCGGCCTCTCCACCGTCTATTACGACATGCCAGGACGGATGGAGCGTGCCATCAAGAACCACCTCATCCATGTCTATTCCCGCAAGCGTTATTACGAGTACCACAACGGCACCCGTCCCATGACACCCGATGTGGAGCGTTACGTCCGCCAGACCCTCAAAGCCTACGGTTGGACCCAAGCCCCCCAGTTCGCCGGCTACGTCGAGGAATTTCTGTGGTAGGAATTAATTTCGGACAACTATATTGAAAAGTTTAGAATTACACAAAATGTGTAACCGCTTCTGTTTACTTTTAATCTTCCCAACGGTAGGAATCATATTTCTCAAGCCAGAGGAAGTCGTATTCGGCTTCGGCTTTGCGTTCGTAGTAGGCTTCTTCTGGAAAGCCGAGCAGGCACCAGAGGCGGTCCATACGCCGACCGAGGATCATGGCATCTTCTTCGGAAATGACATCGTCGAGCGTGACGACATCATTGTTGAAGTGAACTAAGCGCCATTCATCGTAATCTTTATTACAGATCTCAGTGAGACCTAAGTACCATACTTTGAGTGCCCACAGGAAATGACCTGTCTCAGCACAGAGGTCACCTATACGCTGCGCCTTCTGACGTTTTCGGCGGCAACTCTCGGCACAACGGATAGGGTGGATTTCACGGTTCACTATCTGACGGAGCAGACGGGCTTCAAGGTGGGTTATGACCCCAGTGGGTGTGCAGTTGCACACCCGATATGGAATACGTTTTCGCATGAATAATGTTTGTTGTGTGTTGCCATCAGGCGCTGAAACCGGCGACCCTGTGACGGGCGGGTTTCAGCTCGATGGTCTTTGGCTTGAAATACTCAAAAGCCTTCCTGATGTCAATGGCTTCGATATGTTGCAGGTCATCGCTGCCTGTGGCATAGATACGGTCAGCCATCGCAGGGATGATGCCGTTGTGGACAAACTGGTCTATCCAGCGGGCATTGCCGAAGTTGGCTGGTTTCTGGGCTATCGCCTGTGTGATGGTCTTCTGCAACTCCTGAGCTGCCTCAGACGTGAGCAGATAGTCATCACGTTCGAAGAGACGACGGGCGATCTCCATCAGTTGCTCCGCCGAATAGTCGTCGAAGTGGTAGCGATAAGGAAAACGCCCTGCAAGTCCGACGTTGGTGGAGAGCATTGTCTGCATCTCATTCTCATAGCCCGCAAAGACAATCAGCATGTCAGGATTGGGCTGGGTGAGAACGGTGAGCAGCGAGTCAAGTACACGATGTCCGAAGTCTTTCTTGTCATCGGCACCAGTGACCAGCGTATAAGCCTCATCGATGAAGAGCACATTGCCCTTGGCTTCATCGAGGATCAACTTCATGTTATCCTCTGTCTGTCCGATGTACTGTCCCACCAGTCGGGTGCGATCGACGGCAATGACCTCACCTTTGGAGAGGAGTCCGAGGGCATGATAGATCTTGCCAAGCTGACGGGCGACGGTGGTCTTGCCAGTACCGGGATTGCCCGTGAAGATAGAGTGGTAGGCCTGTTCACTGCTGTTGTTCAGTCCTCGCCTCCTGCGTTCCAGGAAGAGTCGGCTCTGATTAGCCATCGTACGGATGCCCTGTTTCACCTCTTCGAGTCCCACCATCGCATCGAGCTCACTGATGCTCTGGTCATAGGTAAAGGTGGCAGAGGTGAGCTTGTCGAAAGGGATGTCTTCCTCGTTAAGCAATGCCATGAAGTCTTTGGTCTCTGCCAAGAGGACACGGCTGAAATAATGAGGGAGGATCTCTTTCTCAACGAACTGGCTAACCTCGAAGGAGGACCAGCTGGTGATGGCACCTTTCTCGCAGCCTTCGATAACAGCACGTGCGAGATGGTCTTTTGCCTGCAAGCTGAGTTCAAGGTGCTCTTTCTCCATCTGGGTCAAGAAGGCCTGAACGAGTTCGTAAGGCGTGCTGGGCTGTTGCTCAACCCAACTGTCGGCCTGAAAGAACTGTTTCAGCGAGGGGGCGACATTCAGAAGTTCTTCAATCTCACTGCGTGTGCCGCAGAGCCAGATGAGCGTCTGACCGCCAGAGAGACGTACCTTGTCGATGATCTTCCTGAGAATGAACTTGCCAGTAGAGGCCGTCAGCTCCTGGATTCGCGTCAGACAAAGGAGTTTCATTCTGGTGTCATCCAACTTGTCTTGCAACGGCTCGTAGGGATTGTTGCAGGAGAGGTCATAGAGCGAGGCGCAGTCGATGTACCTGAAACCATAGTCGGAGTCTATCAACATGGCTAACCTGCCTAGGAAATCTACTGTGAGATTGTTCATTGCCACCAGCAGGTTCTTGCAGAATCTCAATTCTCCTATGCCCTCATCCTTCCGATATTCGTTGAAAAGCATCATCTGGGTACTGAGGATGGCACGGTGCCTCATCTGGGCAGCACCTGGTGTGTGCGACACACCGGTCCAGTTCGCGTTATCGCATTGGAGGCAGGATACAAGCGTATTCTCAAACGAGATGGTACCGAGGTTTTTCTGGGATTCCAAGGTCACCGCCAGCCGTTCATCGAGGGAGAAGTCTATACGCATGACTGACAGACAATCCAAGTCATCACGTATGATGAGGATATACTTGCCAGGAATCCATATCCGTTCGCAGGAAATGTTGAGTATCAATTCACGTCGACGACCGTTTTTGGTCTTCTCCACCTGTCCACCCTCGCAAACGGGATAATAGTCGGTCGTATAGAAGTAACAAGAGAAACGATGCTGACGGAGGATGGCATTAGGCTTACCCTTGAGGGTTACCCTCATCGCAAAATCGGAGTAATGGTCAGCGTCAGACATCAGTTTCAGATCAACGGAAGCGATGTCATCCATGCATTTGTGCTTTTCATGGTTGTCGTTGAGCTTGACCTGAGCCACTCGATCGTCCATCTCTTTCGGAAAGGGCAGTTCAGTTTCTAGAGCTCCATCATATTTACCATTAATAAAATCATCGAGAAGTTTTTCAAAATCATCATCTGTCTGTGTTTTCAAATCTTTTTGCATACAAAAAAGATTAAGGATAAAAAATATTTGTGTCAGTATGCCCTATGAAAAGGGCGCAAGTGAGTTTTGGACAAAGCCTGTTGGCGATGTCCAGTAAGATCCAGTATGTCAAAGAGCAAACGTTCCCGCCAGCCATTTAAAGCCGGTGCAAAGTGTTTAACCGAGTGTTTTACTAACTGTTACTTTTTCATGATGTTTTTGTTTGCGGGTGCAAATATATGAAAAAATCCCGATTCCCTCCAAGAGAAAATCGGAATTTTTTCTGCAAAAGTATGATTTTTAACACTTGAACGAAAAAAATCGCAAAAGCAGTGCGTTATTTGGATTATGCATCACGCTATTCAATTACATCGGGGATATAGGTTACCACAATCTTCTCTTTTGCCAGAGTTGGGATGGGGCTGTCGGCGCTGATGTAGTCGATGCTGATGGTAATATCGCGAGGTTCCAGCTCCTTACCGTCAATAGAGAAAAGCGACTTGTCGAGGATAACGGTATGCCCTTTCTGCTTCAGAGGTTTGGTCAGGCGGGTGTCACCATAGTCGTAAGTGGCCTCAAAGTGGTTGTTCTCATCCAGTACAATACTCTCCTTGACAGGAATCTCAATGGGGTCAAGTAGCAGGTACTCGTCCTCGAAGATATCCATAAAGGGGTCTTTCTGGTCTTCTGGCAGTCCAGCTGCCTCGTTGGTAGAAAGGCGCTTTTGTGATACCAATGCGTCGAAACCACTTTTGCGAGTCCATTCCTTGCCGAGGAAGATCATCTGTTTCTTCGCTGTTAGGTCGAAGACCTTAATGGCCTGCTTGTCCTTCTGCCAGTTAATATCTTCTGCACTCTTGAACGTGTCGCCTACTTTGACGACCTTTCCATTGGTGTACTTCAAGCTGGCATCGTTGACGAAGAGAACCTTGAATTTGCCTGCATAGACATAGCTGATGCCGATGCTAAACAGCAGGAGTAGTACGAGCTTTTTCATTTTTCTTTTTGTTTTTAAATAAATTCCGTTTCTGAATATAAGTATCGATCAGAGAATAGATAGTGGTGGGTACCCACATGTTAAATGCGACGTCGTGCCAAAAAGCGATGATGGCAATTATGAAGAAGAGCGTCGCCGTACTGAAGAACGACATCACCAAGCCCATCCACGGGTTGGCGAAGAGCGTCTGGAAAGAGGCACCTCGCAGGTAGAAGGTCCCTACCATGGTGTAGATGATGAACATCATGAAGATGTTCAGCCAGTTTACAAAATGATTACCTTCCATCAGCATGAGGTAAGCGTTGATGCACATGGATGATCCTGGTTGAGGACCGGCGTAGGTGGTATGCACATCACTTTTGAAGTCTCCGATAACGACGATCTTGTCCTTTATCTGTTCCTTGATAGGCACCACTTCGTTGAGGTCGAGAAGATCGGCACCAAGGTAGATATAGTTCCGTTCGAGCTCCTGCCCTTCTGTATCGAGCAGACTACCGTTGACCCTGACTTTCATGAACAAGGTGGCCCCGTTCTGGCAGAGTCTTCCGTTGTCGGTGTACCAGAGTCCTCCCCAGTGTGGTGTAATGACATTGCCTTTCCGATGGCTTCTGTCAGCATACATCCGCAGAGCTACAGAAGGGATACTGTCGTCGTGGAGGAACTGGTAGTGGGCAAAGGTTGGCTGCTTCCATGTTACAGAATAGTCTGCATTGGCAGTTTTTGTATAGAGTATTTTGTCAGCGAGGGGAACCCCCTTATGTTCTGGTATTACTATCCTGTTCATCGAAGTGATAGTATGGAAGAGGGCTGAGTCTGACTCTGTCTCAAAGCCTTCTTCGAAGCACACATCCATGAAGATATACCGGTAGTTGTCAGCCTTTTTAGCTTCGGTGAGCAGAGTCAGCAGTTTTTTACGATCAGTAATAACCGTGTTGCCCACGGGCATACCCTGTTCCTCGTAAGGTACCAATTCTTTGTCATAACACACGTTGATGTACAAGATACTGTCAGGCATATGACCTAGTTGCAATCCCAGAAATTTCTTAAAGTCATTGATTTGTTTTTGGGTTGCATACTCTCCTGCTATAGGGTGCAGTGAGTTGGCCACCTCATAGCTGAAGATGGTGATGGCCAGACTCACTAGGAGAGAGAGACGAAGGGTCTTTCTGTTGTTCCGATACCACTCTAATATACTCTTCCAGATGGATATCATATAGTCTTATTGCCGTTCTTCTTTAAAAGCAAGTATTTAGCTGTGGCATTGTTCATACGTCTCATGGTCTTACCTACACCGGCTCCGTAATAGGTGGGGTCACACACCATGAACTTCCTGTTGTCAACCATGATATAGTCGCCAGGTACGTCCTCATTGAAGGCTACTGCTGTATAAAGATGCCCTGGGTTGGCATTATAGACTAGTATGACATCAAGGTCGAGCAGGTCGCGCACTAATTGTGAGAACAGCACGGCACGGTCTTCGCAGTCGGCATACGGATAGTAGAGGCTCTCCTCGGCGAAGAACGGACGATCATGTCCCCACACCTTCTCGTCGAGCATATACTCCAGGCCATACTGAATCCAGCTCAGCAGCATATTCGCAGCGGTTACTTTCGGCAGTCTGTCGATCTTGGCTTTCAGCTGTGGATAGAGCTTGTCTTTCAGCTCCTGGGTCATAGTCAGGTTGCCATACTTATACCATTTTAGTGTCACATCTTTGTCTTTGGCGGGACCAGCGATGGGATAATCGTTGAAGAAGTTGATCATGTTCTTATTGACTGCTGTCTGGGCTTCTAACTTCACAAAGTTGGATACCACTTGGCGGCTGTCTGACATGTCCATTTTCAGTTTTGGTAATGCTGAGTGGTCGAGATCCATCTCCTGCTCCTTGTCGAATTTGGCCTCGCAGATATGGAGGCTCTTCTCCTTGGATCCATCGAGCAGGAAGAATATCTGTCCGTCGGATACAAAGTAATTGTAGTTGTAGGCGAAACCCTCAATACGGCTCAGCAGGTGGAGCTTGTGCTGATTGTCGAAGGCAAAGCGCATCTGGTAACCTGACTGTGAGAACAGCACACCCTGAAGGAATACCGCCTCGTTGGTGCCTTTGCCACAGGCAGCCTCGGCTAATGACTCGAGCATCTTATAATAGGCCCAGTCGCAGAGGTTCTTCTCCTTACGGAGCTTGATGCAGTCGGCCAATAAGTCGTTGTATTCTGCACTTGTTAGTTCACGGTAGGCTGCGGCAAAAGCCTTTTCGTCGTTGCCTTTCAACTTGAACTGTGCAGCCTTGCCCCATCTCACACCCATCGGTGTGCCATAGAACTGGAAGCTGTTAGTGGTTGCCACGTCCTTCTGTGGTGTCTCAGGCTTGGGGATGTCGCCGCCGATGGGCTTGGGTTTTGGCTTCTCCTCTGGCACAGGAACCGGCTGGGCCACAATGGGCTTCGAATTTTCCTTTTCTATCTTTTTCTTTTGCTCAGCCAGTTGGCGCTCTTTCTCCTCCTGTTGCTTCTTCTTCTCGGCTAAAAGTCGCTGCTGCTCTTCCTGTTGGCGCTTCTTTTCAGCCAATAGTCGCTGCTGCTCCTCCTGCTGTTTCTTCTTCTCAGCTAAGAGTCGCTGCTGCTCCTCCTGCTGTTTCTTCTTCTCAGCCAGTTGTCGCTGCTGCTCTTCCTGCTGCTTTTTCTTCTCTTCCAAGAGGCGTTGCTGCTCTTCTTGTTGCTTTTTCTTCTCAGCTAAGAGTCGTTCTTTCTCCTCTTGCTTCTTTTTCTTCTCGGCTAAGAGCAGTTGCTCCTGCTCCTGTTTCTTTTTCTTTTCGGCTAAGAGTTGCTGCTCCTGTTCCTGCTTACGTTTTTTCTCAGCTAAGAGTTGCTGCTCTTGTTCTTGTTGTTTCTGCTTTTCAGCTAAGAGCTGTTGTTCCTGCTCCTGTTGGCGCTTCTTTTCTTCCAACTGGCGCAGTTCTTCCTGCTGTTGTTTTTTCTTCTCTTCCAGCAAGCGCAGTTCTTCCTGCTGTTTCTTCTGTTGTTCAGCAATGAGTCGCTGTTGTTCCTCCTGCTGGCGTTTCTTTTCGTCAAGGATGCGCTGCTGTTCCTGTTGCTGGCGCTGCTGATCCTCAAGGGCCTTTTGTTGCTTTTCCTGCTGTTTTTTCTTTTCTGCTAAAAGGCGTTCTTCCTCTTCTTTCTTTTTCTTCTCAGCGAGAAGCTTATTCAGCTCATCTTGCTTCTTCTGCTTCTCCAAGAGCTTCTGCTGCTGCTCTTGCTTTTTCTTCTGTTCAGCTAAGAGTTTCTGTTCCTGCTCTAATTTCTTACGCTCTGCCAAGAGCTGCTGGCGCTCCTGCTCCTGCTTTTTCTTTTCTTCCTGCAGACGCTGTAACTCCTGCTGCTGCTTTTGCTTCTCTTGAGCCAACTGCTTCAGCTCCTGTTCCTGCTTTTGCTTCTCTTTCGCTAAGCGTTGTTGTTCTTCCTGCTGCTTTTTTTTGTCAGCAAGAATCTGCTGTTGTTGTTGTTCTTGTTGTTTTTTCTCCTGTGCTAATCGCTGTAACTCCTGTTCCTGCTTTTGCTTCTCCTGGGCAAGCCGTTGCTGTTCCTGCTCCTGCTTTTGCTTTTCCTGGGCTAAACGCTGCTGTTCCTCCTGCTGTTTTTTCTGGGCTTCAGCTAACAGCTGCTGTTCCTGCAGTTGTTTCTGTTTCTCCTCAGCTAACAGCTGCTGCTCTTGCTGCTGTTTCTGTTTCTCCTCAGCTAAAAGTTTCTGCTGTTCCTGCTGCTGCTTTTGCTGCTCAGAGAGTAGCTGTTGCTGTTGCTCTTGCTGTTTCTGTTGTTCAGCGAGTTGCTGCTGTTGTTGTTCCTGCTTCTGCTTCTCTTCTGCAAGAAGTTTCTGCTGCTGTTCCTGTTGCTTTTGTTGCTCAGCTAACTTCTGCTGCTCAGCCTCGCGCAGTTTCTTTTCCTCAGCCAGCTTCTGCTCCTCTTCTTCTTGTTTCTTCTCGGCAAGGTACTGCTCGTCCTTCTCCTGATCATAGACTTCAGGCTCTATCTGTTTCTCTTCAGGAACTTTTTCGGCTTCTTCGATGGGATAGTCTTTCCATACCTTCTCCATAAAGGAGGCATATTGGGCGTTGACACTATCGCGGAAAGCCTGATACTTGGTGTTTGTCTGTTCGACAAACTCATCGTAGCTCGTATTCTTGTTCTGCTGTATTTTTTGTTGCAGATTACCTCTTTGTCTTTGTTGCCTCTGTCTTTGTCCCTGTGCAAAGGTAGTACCTATGCACAGCTGCAACAACAATAGGATGAGCGTTAGCTTTTTCATATTGATAATGGGGTTTAATAGTTATTAGTGATGTTTCTCTCAGATGGCCGTTTTTTCACGACTATTCTCCTGAGCGCTGCTAACCAGCACCCAGGAGAACATTGTCTGTAGGATGATACAGCGTCTCATTCCATCTTTTCCTTTACTTCCCCGACGCGCTTCGCCAGATACTCCCTGCGGGCTTTTTCGATACCCTGCTTTGCCAAAGCATCTAACTTAGAAGAAGAGACGGCCAGTCGAACCAGTACTTCCACGTTGCCGTTGGGCAGTTCGCGGTACATCTCAACGAGTGAGCTGGGACGACCGATGGTCTGATCAACACTCTTACCCATGGCTGTTACCACGGTTTGTGCAATCGACTCGGCCTCCTGCTGTGCTAATTGATCATTGGCGAGATCCTGTTCAATCTGGGTTGTCATGTCGGTCTTCATCTTGCGTGCAATCTCTCCTTGAGCCACAGTCATAGCCTGTGTGCGGGCGGCATCATAGATGGTACCGATGCTGCTACCTTCACCCATCAGCCACTGGTCGGTGCCATCGGCTGTTCTTTCCCATGCCATCTGATAGCTCTTGGTCAGCTGCATAGCAATTGAGGGGCTTCCCGGCTTTACCTTCCAGCCTTCCTTCTCATATTTCTTCACGTCTTTCTTCACAGCCTTCTGCTGTTCTTTCGTCAGAAACTGTGCATTCACACTTGCCGTAAAGGCGAACAACATGAGTAATGTTGCGAAAATCTTCATCGTTTTCATAATCTTTTGTTTTTTGGTTATTTATAATGTTAAAAGTTTCCTCCATAAATAAGGCCATAATAGCGGTCGCTCTTGTCGAAGTTGCCGTTGATGTTCGGATCGCGCTTAGGTTGCCAGGTACGTACCTTGATACAAGGCAGGTCTGGGTCGTTAAGGTCAACCATCAGGAAGAGATAACCGGTATCAGCGTAGTTCGAGGAGTAGTAGTCCTGATGAATCTGAATACCATAAGTATCCTCGCCAACCCCCATTTTCTTCACGTCGTTATCGGTAAAGCGGATGTTGATGAACTGGTTGCTCTTGAAACTACGTTCTACGTTGCGGATATATTCCTGCTTGCTGTAGCGCGTGTGTTTCACCACCTCGTTGTCGAGGTATTTTTCGTTTTCTGCTGTCTTCTGGGCTTTTTTGATGACATGGCCCACAATGATGATGGCATCGTCATCGAAGATGCTCTTGATATAGTCGGCACGCTTCAACGCGAAGGCTGTCTTATAATTTTCAAGGAAGGTGGCGATGACCATGCGGATGCTGTCGTTCCAGCCACGGGCCTCACGGTTGAAGATGTCATCGCGGGCAGCCTTGTCGAGACCAAAGGCGATAGACTCTATGAGCTGGTCGGCGCCGAAGGTGAAGGTTACATCCTCGACAAACGAGCGATTGTTGTTCTTGAACGCAAACTTCATTGGTACGCTACGACAGATGACGCGGCCGTTGAGCTGATAGAAATGCAACTCGGGTTTACCGAGGATAGTAGCCGTGCCGTAGTTAATAAGGCGGGTGAACATATCGTAGCCCTCTTCGGTAAAGAGGCTCTTAACGTTACTATAAGCCTTGTTCCGGATAGCGTTGATCACTTTCTCAATAGTGGAGACGTAGAAATTGGGCGACTTGACGGCTGTGGCATGTTGTACCTGCGACATACCCTCTACGGCTGTCTGGTACTGCTGCTGCACCTGTTTCATTTCCTTCTTGGAACCACCATTCACCACTACTGTTGCTTTAGGGAAGGGGGTGCCGTTGAACACGTCCATCACCATCTCTAGCTCCCGGTCTTGACGCATCTGCCCTGTAAACTCATACTCGTACTTCAGCTGGAGTTTATCGGTAGGGGTGGCGGGGTGAAGCTCTATCTGTGAGAGCCCGTCTTTGGCAGAGTTGATGAAGCTGTAGTTCTGACCGTCCATGAATCGGAAATCGAGACTGGTAACGGGTTTGCCCTTATAAGTGATGAGGAGATCGACTATATTGCCGTCAATCTTCGCTATCTCAGTCTTGATGTTACTCAGCAAGAGATTGATCTGTTCAGGAATCCACACAATCAGTGTGTGCTTCACACCGTCCTGCTCTATTTTTACTTTGTTAGGATGCTGCAGACTCTTCAACAGACAGAAGCCCCAGTAGTAGTTACGCAGGGCATCGTCGATACGGCCTTCGCGCTCAGCATTCTGAGCTGTATAGACATAGCTGATGATACGATCCTCACGCTCCTCGAAAATCTTCTCGAGTTCGTCTTTCTCCATGTAGCGGAACACATAGGCATCTGGCTCATGTGAGACGATGATGCTCTTGGTGTTTGTCAAACTACCAGCGGCATAGGTCTTGATGACGGCTTCCATTGCCGTCTTCGAGTCAATCTTGTCACCGTCATTAATCTGCTGCATGTCGAGGCTGGTCTCACTCTGCACCGTGACAGAAATCTTGCTGATAAGATCGTTGAGAGCCGACTGTGTAGCTTTTGCATCGGTATCACCACGACCCTCTCCCCAGATGTAGTCGTCATTGGCCTTAATTCTGGCCACCTCATCTAAAGGCTTCTGTGCTGCCACCCCAAGGGGTAGCAGCACCAGTAGCATGATGGATAGTATCTTTTTCATTTCTTAATTATTTAATCACAAACTTACGTCCATCCTTCACATAGATACCCTTCTTCGTGGGCTCGGCATCCAGGCGACGACCGTCGAGTGAATACCAAGGCCCCTTAGAATCTCTTAATTCTGAATTCATTCTGATTTCCTCAATGCCCGTTGTATTATCATTGCCTCCGAGACTTTCAAGCGTAATGATACCTCGGGTTCCGGCAGTGTGGGTTGTGTAGGCCTGGAACGGACGGATGTCACGATAGTTCTGCTCAAACATGCTTCCCTCAGGATACTCACCACGGGCCTCACCTACGTTCAGTGCATAGATGCTGCTGCTCTGTGCCACCTGTTGGAAGGTTGCATAGAGAGTGACACCAGCATAAGAATCAGATTGGGCCGAGGTCTCCGGAACGGTGACATTCGTTGATGAGAAGGTAACCGTACCGTTCAAGTTATAAACTGACGGATAGACGGTGTTGTTGGGCATGCTGATGAGATAAGGCTTGTTGGCCTCGATCTGAGTGGCACGGGTAAGTCCGTTATCAGACAGCTGACGGAGCCAGAAGTGATAGCCGCTGTCCTCTCCACCGAATGGTATAAGGGCTCCTTGACTCTCGTGAGTGATGCTCTGTACATCGAAGGGGAGGGCGATAGTCTCCCATCCGCGACATACCTCTATCTCTGTGGTCTGAGAGAAATCGCGTGAGTAGCTGATACTCTTAGCCGTGAATGATTGTGGGCAGTAGAAGTTGTTATTGCCCGTGGCGTCGGTCAAGATGATTTCCTCAGCGACACCGTTGATCACCACGTTCTGCACACCGGCAGGCGCCTTTGAGGCTTCGGTTACATATACCAACAAGTTAGGATTCGTAATACCATTAAGCATTTCTGCTGTGAGGGCACTATCGGCATCCCATACGATAGCAGCGATGGACTGTATAGCAGTCTCGCGTCCTACCTCAGCAAATGCATCGTCGAGTGTGGCATTTCCATAAACGTAAGCCGTATAATTCTGGAAATATGCTTCGCCTTGTGGGTCATGGTGCATCATCTCTTCAACTTCCCAGATGATATGGTTCAGTTCCTCAGTCGCATGGCGCACTTCCTCTTCTCCGGCCTTATGCTCCTCATACATCAGACTGCCTTCAACAGTCCTGTTTTCCAGCTCCTCTAAAGCCCATTGCTCTACAGTACCAGCTTCTCTGGCCTCAGTAAGCAGCTTGTCACCTCTATCTACTGCATCATGCAGCTCAGCCCAAGCCTCCTCACTGGCAGGTTGATTCATAGCTTCTTCGACCTCCTGGATTCTCATCTTGAGATCCTCGATCATGTTACGAACTTCCTCCTCGGAGGCTGTATGCGCATTGTACATCTCGTTAGCACTGTTCAGCGTCATATCTAGCTCCTCAACCAACCAGGAATCAATGCTACTGCTTCCCTTTGCCTGCGACAGCACATCTGTACCATGTTCAATTGTAGATTGCAGCTCTGCCCATGCCTCCTGACTGGCTTCGCTACTTCCATTGATGTCTGTCAGATAGCCAGGATTAGATGTCCCGCCGTCAATGTGTGCATAGGTATAGTCTGTGTGACTGTTATCGTATTTTATACCTGCACCACCGATAAGGGCTCCGCATCCGGTGAACATCTCACTTCCTT
>ONAE01000007.1 GCA_900315695.1 uncultured Prevotella sp.
CGCAGGTTTCATTGGCGCACCCAACTGGGGCGACCTCAGTTTCTATTCAAGCGATCTGCCTGTAGAGGGTTTCCTGATCTTCGAGACGGTGTTCTGTGCCACCTCTGCTACCATCGTCAGTGGTGCGATGGCTGAGCGCACGAAGTTCTCGATGTATCTCGTCTATAGTGCTGTGATCTCACTGTTTATCTATCCCATTGAGGGTCACTGGACCTGGGGCGGTGGTTGGCTCTGCAGCGATGCTGCCGACGGCTTTATGATGACCACCTTTGGTGATGTGTTCCACGACTTCGCAGGTTCTGCCATCGTGCATAGCGTAGGTGGTGTGCTGGCCCTGATTGGTGCCCTGGCACTGGGTCCCCGTATCGGAAAGTATGCGAAGGACGGTAAGAGCCGTGCTATCCCTGGTCACAACCTGACGATTGCCGCTCTGGGTGTGTTTATCCTCTGGCTCGGCTGGTTCGGTTTCAACCCTGGTTCTCAGCTGGCTGCCTCTGGTGAGGTGAACCGCATCGCGATCTCTCACGTGTTCCTGACCACGAACCTCGCTGCGGCTGCAGGTGGTGTGGCGACGATGTTCCTGACTTATTTCAAGTATGGCAAGCCTTCACTCTCACTGACGCTCAACGGCGTGCTGGCAGGTCTGGTGGGTATCACCGCTGGCTGTGATATCGTATCGCCCTTAGGTGCCATCATTATCGGATTCGTCTGTGGTATCGTACTGGTCTATTCTATCGAGCTGATCGACCACAAGCTGCATATCGACGATCCCGTGGGTGCTTCTTCAGTACATGGTGTCTGTGGTATCCTGGGTACGCTGATGACAGGTCTGCTGTCAACCTCAAATGGCGCGTTCTATGGCTTTGGCTGGGGATTTTTCGGAGCACAGGCTTTTGGTGTCCTCGTGATCGACCTTTGGGCTGCAGTCTGCGGATTCATCCTGTTTTACGGCATTAAGAAGATCCATGGTCTGCGTGTGGATGCCCGTATCGAGGAGGAAGGACTGGATATCTACGAGCACGGAGAGGCTTGTTACAACTGATTGTATAATGTTAATAATGTATATTTGTAATGAAGTAAAGATTGGAAATTATGAAAAAGATTGTTTTATTGGCATTGGGTCTGGTCGCAGTGGCGACCACCCATGCACAGGATGAGAAAGCGAAAGTGGAAACGACGGTAGCGGCCGACTTTGTGACTAATTATATCTGGCGTGGTCTGGATTGTGGTAATATCTCCGTACAACCTACACTCGGCATCGGCTATAAAGGTCTGTCGCTGTCGGCTTGGGGCAGCGTGGGATTCACCTCTACTGACACGAAGGAGTTTGACCTGACGCTCGCCTATACCATAGGTGGATTCAACATTGGTATCACGGACTATTGGTTCAATACTGGTGGCGACGAGCCGGATAACCGCTACTTCAAATACGATGCCCACTCAACAAACCACGTGTTTGAGGCCAACATCGGCTACGACTTCGGCGTACTCAGTTTACAGTGGTTTACAAACTTCGCTGGTAACGATGGTTTCAATAAGAGCGACAAGCGCGCCTACAGTAGTTATGCAGAGGTGTCAGTGCCATTCAAACTGGCAACGGTCGATTGGACAGCAACGGCTGGTGTCGTTCCTTATTACACCACGTTCTATGATACAACGGGTTTCGCCGTTACAAACCTGTCGCTGAGGGCTGACAAGGAGATCAAGATCACTGATAAGTTCTCAGTACCCGTCTTCGGACAGGTGGTGGCCAACCCATCTTCGCAGAAGGCTTATCTGGTTTTTGGTTTTACACTACATCCATGACAGAGCATCATCTGGCTGTTTAGTGCACATATAAAAACATCTTGCTCAATATTTTCCATTTTTCTTTTGAGAAATGGAAAATATTTTTTATCTTTGCACTTGATTGGACAAAACAATCTATTTGAGCCTATGGTTACATTAGTAGTACTGTTGCAGCTAATCATCGTGTTGACGATGATCTTCATCGGTGCCAGAGTCGGCGGTATCGGAATGGGTATCTACGGCATGGTAGGTGTTTTTATCCTTGTGTTCATCTTTGGCATGCGTCCTGGCAATATTCCCATCGACGTGATGCTTATTATTGCCTCGGTGATTACTGCGACGGCAGCACTTCAGGCTGCTGGAGGCCTGGACTATCTGGTTGGACTGGCGGATAAGTTCCTGCGCAAGCATCCTGCCCGCATTACCTACTATGGTCCGCTAACTACTTGGCTCTTTTGTCTCATGGCAGGTACAGCCCACACCTCGTACTCGCTGCTGCCCATCATTGCAGAGATAGCCAGGAGCTCGAAGATACGCCCGGAACGTCCCATGACCGTATCGACGATAGCAGCTTCGCTTGGCATCACTGGCAGTCCGATGTCAGCAGCCACTGCAGCTGTCATCTCTACCGACCTGTTAGGCGGACAGGGCATTGAGCTGAAAGATATCATGTTGGTGTGTATTCCTGCCTCGTTCATTGCGATCCTCGTGGCTGCGTTTGTACAGAACCGTGTTGGCAAGGAACTGGATGCCGATCCTGTCTATCAGCAGCGCGTTCGCGAAGGAGTGATAGATCCCGAAGCCGAAAAGAAAGCGTTGGTGCGGATGGTGCGGAACCCCAATCCGCGTGCCAAATGGAGCGTGTTGGTGTTTCTGACGGGTGTCATCCTCGTGGTGCTGTTCGGCAGCATCCCTTCACTGCGTCCTTCGTTTGAGGTAAATGGCACTACAGAGAGCCTTTCGATGCCCCAGACGATCGAGATCGTGATGATGTCAATGGCTGCCCTGATTCTTATTGTCGGCAAGTCTGGTGTGGATAAAGTCGTCAGTGGCAACATCTTTGGTGCAGGTATGAATGCCATGATTTCCATCTTTGGTATCGCATGGATGGGCGACACATTCTTTAATGGCAATCTGGAGTTCTTTAAGAGTCATATTGCAGATGTCGTTTCCCACTATCCGTTCCTCTTCTCAGTGGCCCTGTTTATTATGAGTATCATGCTTTTCTCCCAGGCTGCCGCTGTGCGCACCCTTTTCCCGTTGGCTATCGGTTTGGGTATACAGCCACTGGCGCTGGTGGCCATGTTCCCTGCTGTCAACGGCTACTTCTTTGTACCCAACTACCCCACGGAGGTCGCTGCCATTAACTTCGACACCACAGGTACAACGCGTATCGGCAAGTATGTGCTGAACCATTCATTCCAACTCTCTGGCTTCATCACCACCTTTGTCAGTATTGGCGTTGGTTATTTGATCATATCATTCCTTTACGGCTGATGCCACAAGTTTCTTTGACACATTGTGATAAATAGTGGTAATTCCGATTCAAAAAGTAAGGAATCTGTAAGGTAAGGGGTGTGGAATCTTTACAAAATGATAGTTCGGACTGTTTTTAACAATTGAAAAAGTCCGGGTGAGAATTGTTTTTTTGTGAAATCATTGTAACTTTGCAGTCCATAAAATAGGATTTGTTTTATGGATACAAAGTACATTTTCGTAACAGGCGGTGTGGTTTCCTCACTTGGTAAGGGCATCATCTCCGCCAGTATCGGTAAACTGTTACAAGCGCGTGGCTATAAGGTCACCATTCAGAAATTCGACCCCTATATCAACATCGACCCGGGTACGCTGAACCCTTATGAGCATGGCGAGTGCTATGTGACGGTTGACGGCATGGAAACCGATCTTGATCTGGGACATTATGAGCGATTTACAGGCATACATACTACCCGTAATAATTCGATTACGACAGGTCGCATCTACAAGACTGTCATCGATCGTGAGCGTCATGGCGACTACTTGGGCAAGACGATTCAAGTGGTGCCCCATATTACGGATGAGATCAAGCGCAGGATGCTGCGGGAGGGTCTCGACGAGGGCTTCGACTTCGTGATTACAGAGGTGGGCGGTACCATCGGCGACATTGAGAGTGCACCCTTCATGGAGGCTATCCGTCAGTTGCGCTGGCAACTGGGTCGCGATGCCGTGTGCGTACATCTTACCTATGTGCCTTATCTGAAAGCTGCCCAAGAGTTGAAAACCAAACCCACTCAGCACTCCGTCGTTAAGGAACTGCAAGGGATGGGTATCCAGCCCGATATCCTCGTCCTTCGTACGGAGCGCCACCTTGATGACCATCTGCGCATGAAGGTGGCGTCGTTCTGTAATGTCGATTTGGAGTGCGTGGTGCAGAGCGAGGATATGCCCTCGATCTACGAGGTGCCAGTGAGCATGCAGCAACAGGGGCTCGATGCAGCCATCATGCGAAAGATCGGCATCCCAGTGGGAGAGACACCAGTCATGAAACCCTGGCGCGACTTCCTCGACAAACAGCGTAACGCCACGCGTGAGGTACATGTGGCACTTGTAGGTAAATACGACCTGCAGGATGCCTATAAGAGCATCCGTGAGAGCCTGAACCTGGCTGGCATCTATAACGATGTGAAGATGAAGATCCACTTCATCAACAGCGAGCATATCACTCCTCAGAACGTGGCTTCCCAACTCAGTGGGATGGCAGGAGTCGTGATCTGTCCAGGTTTCGGCACACGAGGCATCGAGGGCAAGATCATCGCTGCAGAATATACACGTACCCATGACATCCCCACCTTCGGCATCTGTCTGGGTATGCAGATGATGGTGATTGAGTTCGCACGTAACGTGTTGGGCTACAAGGATGCCAACAGCAGTGAGATGGACACGCAGACGCCACATAACGTGATCGATATGATGGAAGAGCAGAAGACCATCACCCAGATGGGTGGTACGATGCGCCTGGGTGCCTATGAGTGCGAGCTGGTGAAGGGTAGTCGTGTGTATGAGGCCTATGGGAAAGAGACGCTCATCAAGGAGCGCCATCGTCATCGCTATGAGTTCAACAACGTCTATCAGGCGGAATATGAGCAGCATGGTATGAAGTGCGTAGGCATCAATCCTGCTGCCAACCTGGTGGAGATCGTGGAGATACCAGATAAGAAGTGGTATATCGGCACCCAGTTCCACCCAGAGTACTCGTCAACGGTGCTGCATCCGCACCCCTTGTTTATGTCATTTATCAAAGCCTGCATCGATGGAACAGTTGAAGCATGAATGTGGTGTGGCGATGATCCGCCTGTTGAAGCCCCTGTCGTATTATGAACAGAAATACGGCACGTGGCGCTATGGGCTGAACAAGCTCTATCTGATGATGGAGAAGCAGCACAACCGTGAGGTGTTCAAGCATGTCGATAAGTCGTTTGCCGGACAGCTCTATATGGGGCATCTGCGCTATTCCACCACTGGCAAGAGTGGGCTGCAATACGTGCATCCCTTCCTGCGCCGTAACAACTGGCGTGCCAAGAACCTCTGTCTGTGTGGTAATTTTAATATGACCAACATCGACGAGGTCTTTCATTTCCTCACGGATCAAGGACAGTCACCCCGTATCTATGGCGATTCCTATATCACGCTCGAACTGATGGGGCATCGTCTGGATCGTGAGGTGGAGCGCCTTTATGGTGAGGCGCGACAGCAAGGTCTGGAGGGTACTGCAATCACCCGTTATATCGATGATCATGTGGAGATGGCGAACGTGCTGAAGACCACGATGCCGCATTTCGACGGTGGTTACGTGATGTGTGGTCTCACAGGCTCTGGCGAGATGTTTGCCGTGCGTGACCCCTGGGGCATCCGTCCTGCGTTCTACTATCAGGATGATGAGGTGGTGGTGCTGGCGTCAGAGCGCCCAGTGATACAGACCACCTTCGACCTGCAGGCAGAGGATATCCAGGAACTCCAACCTGGTCAGTCGCTGATAGTCCGGAAGAGCGGTGAGAGTCATCTGGAACAGATCCTGGCGACACAGAAACTGTCGGCCTGCTCGTTTGAGCGTATCTACTTCAGTCGGGGCTCCGATCGCGACATTTATAACGAGCGCAAACAACTCGGTGAACAGTTGCTGCCAGCCATCATGCAGGCCATCGATGGCGATGTGGCTCATACCGTCTTCTCTTATATCCCCAATACGGCTGAGGTGGCTTTTTATGGCATGACCGACGGCGTGCGACGCATGAACCATGAGGTGAGGATTGAGAAAGTGGTATGGAAGGATATCAAACTGCGCACCTTCATCACGGAGGGCACTGAGCGCAACGACCTCGCTGCCCACGTGTATGACATCACCTACGGCTCTCTGACTCCTTATGAGGATAATCTTGTGATCATCGACGACTCGATCGTGCGAGGTACCACGCTGCGGGAGAGCATCTTTAAGATTCTAGACCGTCTGCATCCCAAGAAGATCGTCATGGTGTCGAGTTCGCCCCAGATCCGCTATCCCGACTACTACGGCATCGACATGTCGCATCTGGAGGAGCTCTGCGCCTTCCGTGCCGCCATTGCCCTGATTCAGGAACGGGGTATGCAGCAGTTGATCGCCGAGACCTATCGCAAGTGTAAGACGGCACCGACGGCAGCCAATCACGTGAGCACCATCTACGAGGCTTTTAGTGTCGATGAGATCAACCGTAAGATTGTGGAGATGCTGTGTCCTGAGGGGATGCAGGCCCCCATCGAACTGGTGTATCAGAGCATCGAGGGATTGCACGAGGCGTGTCCTCATCATCCTGGCGACTGGTACTTCACGGGTCATTATCCCACACCGGGCGGCATCCGGCTCTGTAACGAGGCCTTTGTGAATTATGTAGAGCAAACACTGAAAAATCAATTATAAACTATAAAGAAAGGATAGAAATATGTGTGGAATCGTAGCGATATTAAATGTCAAGGAACAGACGCACGAGTTGCGCGAACAGGCTTTGAAGATGAGTCAGAAGATCCGCCATCGCGGACCCGACTGGAGCGGCATCTACTGTGGTGGCTCCGCCATTCTTGCCCACGAACGACTGAGTATCGTGGATCCTGAGAGTGGGGGACAGCCTCTGTTCTCGCCAGATCGCAAACAGGTGTTGGCAGTGAATGGAGAGATCTACAACCATCAGGAGATCCGTCGCCGCTATGCTGGTCAGTATGAGTTCCAGACGGGCTCCGACTGTGAGGTCATCCTCGCCCTCTACCGCGAGAAAGGCATTAATTTCCTCGAAGACCTCTCAGGCATCTTCGCTTTTGTGCTCTACGACGAGGAGAAGGATGAGTTCCTGATAGCCCGTGATCCCATTGGCGTGATCCCCCTCTATATTGGTTATAATAGCGACGGAAAGGTGTTCGTCGCCTCAGAGTTGAAGGCCCTCGAAGGTCAGTGTGAGCGTTATGAGCCGTTCCTGCCAGGTCACTACTATTGGAGCCGTGAACCAGGTATGAAGCGCTATTATCAGCGCGACTGGTTCAGCTACGATGCCGTGAAGGATAATCCTGCCAGTGTCGAGGCCATCCACGATGCTTTGGAGGATGCTGTGAAGCGTCAGCTCATGAGTGATGTGCCCTATGGTGTGCTGCTCTCAGGCGGTCTCGATTCCTCCGTCATCTCAGCCATTGCAGAGAAATACTCCGAGATGCGTATTGAGGACGATTCCAAGACCAAAGCCTACTGGCCTCGTCTGCACTCCTTTGCCGTGGGTCTGAAGGGCGCTCCCGATCTCGCCAAGGCAAAGCTCGTGGCTGATCATATCGGTACCGTGCATCATGAGATCAACTACACCATTCAGGAGGGTCTCGACGCCATCCGCGACGTCATCTACTTCATCGAGACCTACGATGTCACCACCGTCCGTGCCTCTACGCCGATGTATCTGCTGGCACGTGTCATCAAGTCGATGGGGATCAAGATGGTGCTCTCAGGCGAAGGTGCCGACGAGATCTTCGGAGGCTACCTCTATTTCCACAAAGCCCCATCCGCCAAGGACTTCCATGATGAGACCGTTCGCAAGCTCAGCAAGCTCTATATGTACGATTGTCTGCGTGCCAACAAGAGCCTCTCGGCTTGGGGTGTGGAGGGTCGTGTGCCCTTCCTCGACAAGGAGTTCCTCGATGTCGCCATGCGCACCAACCCTGAGGCCAAGATGTGTCCGGGCACCACGATGGAGAAGAAGATTGTGCGTGAGGCCTTTGCCGATATGCTGCCTGAGGCTGTCGCCTGGCGCCAGAAGGAGCAGTTCAGCGATGGAGTAGGTTACTCCTGGATCGACACCCTGAAGCAGATCACCGCTGAGGCTGTCAGCGACGAGCAGATGGCGCATGCTGCCGAGCGCTTCCCCATCAACCCGCCAAAGAACAAGGAGGAGTATTACTATCGCTCCATCTTCGCCGAGCACTTCCCCTCTGACTCAGCCGCCCGCAGTGTTCCCAGTGAGGCCAGTGTGGCCTGCAGCACTGCCATCGCCCTCGAATGGGATGCAGCCTTCAAGGGCATGAATGACCCCAGCGGCAGAGCCGTCAAGGGCGTGCATGAGCAGGCCTATTGATTATTCTCCTTTCAGGTAGAAGGTGTAGGTCTCACCGTCTGTGTCCTTAATCGTCATTTCGCCTTCATCGTTGTAGGAGACGATCTCCAGTCCTCCTTTAAACATGACGGTCTTACACATCTCCTCTTTCTGAGAATTGAAGGCATTGTCCAATATCTCCTTCATGGTATTTTCCATGCTGGGAGCCTGTTTGATGACCTCCTTGACCTTGTCGGTATACTCGGTCTTCATCACCTGGTATTCTGCCTGACTGGCATCATAGGACACGGTGAGTTTGTTGCCTTCGAGTTTGAATGGGGCAGGGGGTGTGGCGATGATTACGCCTACAAGGCCGACTCCATCGACATTCGACTCGCTGTAAACGGCCTGAGTCAGTTCGTTACCTTCGAACAGGAAGATGAGCGTCGTTGATTCGCCCTCATCCGACAGATCGGTCACCCAACGGCCTTCCAAGTTATAATCCTGGGCACTCAGGTTCATCACGCTGCACAGCAGCACGGTTAGCATACAAATAAATTTCTTCATAACGGTTAGTGATTAATGAGGTTTATACGTTAATAATATGTTTATTACGAGTGCAAAAGTAACACTTATTTCGTGAAGTACCAAATATTTTGGGAGAAATCTTCTCTCAAGCATTGGAAAGGTCTTGCTTGTGTGTTGGATAATATGTCAAAGAACACTTTGCCACTGAAAAGGCATTGCAAAGGTACATAAAATATTTCGATAATTCCCAATTTTAAAAATTGTATTTCCGATTTATTTCAAATGTTAAAAAGGAAATTACCTGCCGAGGGAACGGTCCCTGAGCTTGCCGCGCTCGACCTATGGTCGCTTGCTACCAACGGGACGCAAGAAGGAATCTACCAGATTCCTTACTTCAATCCCTTAGATTCTCGTAATCTTTGAGCCAGATTCAAACCTCGACGCTAAAAATCCGCAAATTCGATTTCGTACCATCGTACCATCGTACCAAATCGAAAATCGACTTTGCATCTAAAAATACCCCCTATTGATTTATATATATTATTATATATATTATAATATATATAATAATATATATAAATATAATACACCATTCCCACCCAATAATCATAAAACCGCAGATGGTACGATGGTACGATGGTACTTTTCAGTGTTTTCAGGGTATGACACAGCATTTTCTGCCTTAAAGTTTGGTGGAGTGAAAAATATGTGTTACCTTTGTAGCCATAATTGGTTAATCTGGATTTATGTTTGAAGATACAAATACAGAAATCGACATCTTTGAAGATGATTTTGACCTTCTGGTAGCAGAAGGTCAGGTTAGGGATATTGCTGATGAGTTGGAAGAGTTGCATTACCGACGTGGTTCGCACTTTATCTGGCAACTGAAGGTGATAACCTCTCATCCCTCGTTCTATCCCATCAAGGGTGAAGATAATATCTATACTACTGGAGGGGAAAGCGGTGAAGATTATGAGAATCTGCTCAATGCAGCCCGTAAGGCAGTAGAGCATGGATACAGGGTGTTTATCCTGCCTAATCCCAAAGGCATCCGTACGGCAGATTTCATCTTTGAACGCAAGGGAGTGTATAAGATGTTTGATTTGAAGACAATCATTGGTAAATCATCTGTAGGGAATCGTCTCTTAGAGTCAATAGGTCAGTCGAATCGTGTATTGCTTAATATGCCATCAGGCTATAACACCCGTTTATTGGCGGCAGATATAAAAACATACTTTGAATTGAATGATGAAGCTCTTGAAGTTATTATTTTAAGAGGAGGAAAGTTGTTGTCAATTGATAGAAATGACGCTCTTCATCCGAGTTACTACCGAATTATTAAGAAGAGGTTTGAAAAATAAAAGTCACCTTTGAGAGGTGACTTTTAAAATGGAGTAGTGTCGATCAAGGCTTGCTCCCCTCGGCATTCACTTTGAATGTTTACCGGATAGTCAAACATGCATTTGACGTTGCAAAGATAGGGATTATTTCTTAAAGTTGCAAGTAAATGATTGTTTTTTTTCATTTTTTTGCGAAAACATGCTTAAATATCAAATTCTTTTCGTATATTTGCAACTGCAATCCGAAAAGGAAAGCAAGACATAATTTGCTCTATAGCCTCACAATCACCACCACGAGAAAAGAGCAAATACCTATTATTGGAGCTGCCCCAAATGGGCGCAGATTTCTCCCATATATAGGTATGGTTTGTGGTGAACCGTGAGGCGTATGGCGAAGGTCTGCGCCTTTTATTTGTATATACTAAAACGTAAAAATATGAAGAAACTATTAACATTTTTGTTTTTGACAATCCTGCCTGTATTTGTATTGGCACAGGAAAAGCAATCCGTTGTTACACTTAAGAATGGTACGGAATTGAAAGGTACAATCAAATCTTTAGTTCCAACAGATTCATTGACCATTGTCATATCAGGGATTGAAACATCAATCAAAATGTCGGATGTCGCAAAGATCGAGGAAGCAAAAGAAACTATTTCCGTTCCTCAACAAACAATTAGCGAAAGAATCCCCTCTAAAGACAGAAAGGAAGATGTTGAATCATTTACTTCAATAACAAATGAAGGACGATTTTGTTTTAACGTGTTATCTAAAGCAGAAAAGACCGTTGAAATTATACATAATAAAAACGTGGCATTTACCGAAGAGAATTTAATCATTCCTTCAACAGTAGAATATAGAGGAGACCTTTATACAGTAATTGCAATTGGCGAAGAAGCCTTTGCAAAAAACAAAAAAATAAAAACGATAGATATTCCAAATACTATCATTTCAATTGGCGAAGAGGCCTTTAAGAGCTGCACAAAATTGACTCGATTAACATTCTCAACAGGACTTAAAGAAATAGGTGAGGAAGCTTTCGAGGGTTGTATTAAACTGATTGAAGTAAGTTTTTCACCAGGTATAGAGAAAATTGGAGAGAAGGCTTTTGCATTATGTATAAAATTGTCTGAAGTTGATTTACCTGAGGGGCTTCTTAGGATAGAAGAGCAAGCATTTCAAGCTTGTCCATTAGAAAAGATTGATATTCCAAATACGGTAACATTTATCGGTCGTAGAGCATTCTTTTCTGCAAATGGATTCATTGGGATGCAGTCAAAAATTAAATGGTTATCTATACCAGAATCTGTTGTTGAAATTGATAAACAAGCCTTCTGCAAATTTATTAATTTATATGGAACTGCCCTATCATCCAAATGTCACATTGAATTACTTCCAAGTTGGTTAAGTGAGGATGATGCAAAAAGAATTGGAATTAGTGAAGATTCATATAGAGATTATAAAAACAAAAGCAATTAAACAAATTATTTCACAATTATGAAGAAAAGTATTGTTATACTTCTATCGCTGATAGCAATAATGACATCATGTAGTAAAGAAGAGAAGAATTCATTTGTTGATGACGGAAGTCGATATCCAATTAATGATTCTGAATTTGTACCTACAAATGACGTTTTTTATTACTTATGGGAAGAGAATTCTAATAGTAGTATTAGAACATATTATTGTTTTTATTATTTACCAATCATAAATACTCCAGCAGGATTCAAAGGAACATGGGATGATAATAAGAAGAAATCTGTTTCGGAAGAGAGTTTTGATTATTCAATAGTCAATTCTATTTTAACAATGGAGTATTCTTCGTATGTAGAAGTTTTTAAGATAGAAAAAACAAAAGACAGACCTATACAAGATGGTGACAGGATTTTTCTAAATAATAGACAATATCGAGTCCAGAAAGAGACCCTTTCTAAATGATAATCTCAAAAGTATTACCGAAATTATTCTTTATTAATCCACTAAAATAATATTGTTATGAAAAAAGTTTTAATTTCAGTTGCAATCATGGCTATTTCCATGGCAGCTTATGCACAAAACAGTTCTACAATCTCTATTCAACCTAAAGCAGGTTTGAATATTGCCCATGTATCAAACATTAACGGATCAGGGCCGCGTTATGGTTTCGTTGCTGGAGCAGAAGTAGAAATTCCGTTATCTAAACTTTTTGGGCTATCAGCAGGAGTGCTTTACTCGGCTCAGGGTGCAACCTATGAAGGTTTGTATTCAGGAGTTACATGTGATCAAACACTTCAGGCAGATTATTTGAACATTCCTATTTTAGCTAATATATATATAGTCAAAGGGTTGTCTTTTAAATGTGGTGTTCAACCTGCTTTCAATGTTAAGGACAATTTGAAAGTTGAGGCTCGGGGAAATGGTGCTTCAATCGCAGCATCTGGTAAAACTGATTTGAAGTCGTTTGATTTTGCAATACCCCTTGGTCTTTCTTATGAGATTAGTAATATCGTAATTGATGCTCGTTACAATTTAGGACTGACATCAATATGGGACAAAGGCGATGAGAAACATGGTGTTATTCAAATAACATTGGGTTACAAATTCCATCTTTAAAAGTATATTACTATTTGACTCTCACAACAGGGACAGCCCTGTTGTGAGAGTCAAAGTACAATCACGAGAAACAAATCAAATTTGACAAACATCAATATTTATCATTATGAAGAAAACATATTATTTATTAGCAATGTTGCCATTATGGTTATTATCTTGCAGTAGCGGAAGTGATGATAATGGACCGGAAGTATTAAAACCTATCAATGACGTTTCTATTGACTATGGACAGGAAAGGTTTATAAATGAGGTTGGCGACAAAAAAGTTTCTTTCGAGAATGATTTTATAGCATCATTCAAGGAGGGTAAACTATATGGCGACCACGTTGGTCAAACCCTTGCCACAACTTCTGATGGAAGAAAGTTTAACGTTACTGTCAAATCTACTGTCAGTCTAATAAAAGACATGGAAATAGATTGGAACAAGGATGCTGACTGGTATTGGAAAAACAATCCCTTTGGCACAATGCAAGATAATGGAAATTATTTTAAAACAACTTATACTTACCAGGATCCTACCACCAAAATAGCTTATGCCTATACCTTCTCTCCTGAACGAAAATTGATAGGGGCAGGTATTTTTGTACCAATATCATATACGACTCAACTAGCTACCTATCTGAAAGAAAGGTGTTTGCCAGTATCAACAGAAAGTATAAGTGATGTGATATTTTTAGGGGGCTTTAATGCATACGACACTAATAAAGCGACAATGTTATATGCCGTTTCTTTACCAAACTTGTCTACATATCAGGTTACAATTATGAATCCCAAAGACGCTTCCTCAGCAAGTACTCGTTCTTTGGAAAGTGAGATGAAATCAATCTTAAAACACAATAAGTCCTTCTTCTTTGAGCCTTAAAATATTTATATAAGTATATATGATGACATTTCCAAAGGACATAGCCGGACATGAGCGGTTATGTCCTTTGTTTTCTTTTATATTTTCCCTATTCAACTATTGTACAAAAATTTGGTAGGGTTGGTAATAGCAAAAGGGCTCGCTGTCTCAGCGAACCCTTTTGCTAATTCATTACAAACAAAACCAAATAACCAATAACTAAAAACCAAATTTATGCAAAAATGAACAAATAACGTATGAAAATAAGATAACTGCTGCAAAGGTACGGGGATTTTGGGTTGATTCCAAGAAATTAGCCTAATTCTTGTCGAAGTTGTTGCGACAAGGGGAGTGATTTGCGACAGAGTAGGGGAAGAGGGTTAGAGTATGTCGTAAATAGAAATAATTACGTCCAGAATTCTTTTTCGTCTGTGGGTTGCATGTCGCCTTGGCATTTGGGACAGGTGTGTTTGTCCCAGGGGCGGATGTTGGCGCTGCCACAATTGAGGCACAGACGTCCTGCCTCGCTGCGGAAGGAGGGGGCGACATCGCCGATGATGCCACCCACGACGATGTTCTGAATCGTCTTGCAATCAGGACAACTCATGGGTGAGATCTGCTGACGGAAGAGGCCTTGTCCCTCGTAAACCTCAGCCTCATATCCGCATGATGTACAGCGATATTTCAGTTTCCAAGCCATAATCTTGCTGCAAAGATAGCAAAATTTTGATGATTTATCGATTTTATGATGTGATTTCTGAAAAGTTTTCTTATATTTGCAAGCAAAATCAAAACTAAATGATCATGAAGAAACTGATTGCTACCTTTATGTTAGGACTCCTGACGGTCAGCGCAGGTGCCCAGAGAATCGATGTGAACGACGTATTGAAGGCTTGTCCGAAGAAGGCTTACGGCACCGATTGTCCCTACCAGTTTGAAGACGTGAAGCTGACGAAGGCGCCCAAGGGCTACAAGGCGTTCTACGTGAGCCATTATGCGCGGCACGGTTCGCGCTACTACTGGAACAGTCAGCTCTACCAGGTGCTGGACACGCTGTTGACGAAGGCGCACAACAACCAGCAGCTGACGGCTGAGGGTGAGGCTTTCTACCAGCGTTTCGAAGCGGTGAAGGACGAGCTGATGACGGGCTGGAGCGAACTGACACAGCTGGGCTGGGAGCAGCATCAGGGCATCGCCAGAAGGATGTACGAGCAGTTCCCCGAGGTGTTTGAGAAGGGCGGCAACGTGCTCGCCATCTCGTCGCTGGTAGGACGCTGTGTGCTCAGCATGTCGGCATTCTGTCAGGAGCTGGTGCAGTGTAACCCCAAGCTGGAGATCAGGGAGCAGTCGTCGCGCTTCACGCTCGACGGCGTGGTGCCGATGGACGGCCAGAACCCCGTGAAGCACGTGTATCCCAAGGCGCATCCGCGTTATGAGTTCAACCGTGACCAGTTCAAGGGCAACGACCTGCAGCTGGGCAAGATAGTGGTAGAGCGCGTGTTCTCCAATACGGAGGGCTTGGGCCACATGGGGCGCATCGGCGAGGATCTGATTAACCTCTATACCTCGCTGCCCAATATCGGGCATGAGGGACTGATGGGTAACCTCGTGACGGACGACGAGATAGTGGCCCGCTGGGAAGCATCGAACCTGGGTACTTACTCTTGGTTGTTTGAGAACAAATATTATATGATTCCCATCCTGCAGGACATCATGAAGAAGGCGAATGCGGTGATCGACGGCAGCAGCGACCACGTGGCTGACCTGCGATTCGGGCACGACTCCTATCTCGGACCGCTGACACTGCTGATGGGCATCAACGGTGCCGACAAAGATCCTGTGGACCCAAACGAGGTGAAGAATTGCTATCAGAACTGGCAGACATGTAAGGCCAGCAACATACAACTGATATTTTATCGTGGAAACGGCGGTCAGCAGGACGTGATTGTGAAATGTCTGTTGAACGGCAAGGAAGCCTGCCTGCCAGTACCCACCGATAACTTTCCTTATTATCGGTGGGCTGACTTCTGCAGTTATTATGACGCTTTGATTGAATCAGCGAATAAACAGTAATTCGCGGTACTTGGGCAACGACCAGAGTCCATCTTCTACAATCATTTCAAGATGGTCGATCTCTGAACGGATGGCATCCATCTTCGGGCAGACGGTATCATGATAGGTGATAGCGCGTTCGTGGATGCTCTGGATTCGGTTTGCGACACGACGGGCCTCGGTGAGCTCTTCGACAAGCTGTTCGATGCGCTCCGTGCGCTCTGCAATCTCCTGAATCAGTTTCATGTTTCGTGCTGAGAGACGGTTGGCCTGTTCCTCTGGGAATACATCCTTCATGCCCTGCACGTTTTTGATGAGCTGCGACTGGTAATGGGTGGACACGGGGATGATGTGATTCATCGACAGATCGCCCATGACACGGGCTTCAATCTGTACGGTTTTTACATAGGTCTCCCATTTCACTTCATTACGGGCTTCGAGCTCCTTGCGGTTCATGACCTTGGTGGATTCAAACATCTTGATGCTGGTCTCGTCGAGGTAGTGCTCGATGATCTTCGGACACGATTTCTCTACGTCGAGACCACGGCTGGAAGCCTCTTTTACCCATGCCTCACTGTAGCCATTGCCGTCGAAACGGATGGGCTTACAGGTCTTGATGTCGTCGCGCAGCACATCGAGGATGGCTGACACCTTACTATCGCCCTTGGCAATTTTCGCATCCACGCGCTGTTTGAAATTTTGAAGGGCTTCAGCCATCGTTGAGTTCAGGGCTATCATCGCCGAGGCGCAGTTGGCTGAAGAGCCAGGGGCACGGAACTCGAAACGGTTACCTGTGAAGGCAAAGGGAGAGGTGCGGTTACGATCGGTATTGTCGATGATGAGGTCGGGGATCTGTGGGATGTCGATCTCCATACCCTGCTTACCTTTCAGATTGAAAAGGTCGTCCTTATCTGAGAGTTCGATGTGATCCAGGAGCTCTGTGAGCTGCTTGCCGAGGAACGAACTGATGATGGCAGGAGGTGCCTCGTTGCCACCCAGGCGGTGGGCATTCGTGGCACTGACGATAGAGGCTTTCAGCAGGCCGTTATGGCGATAGACTGCCATCAGTGTCTCGACGATGAAGGTGACGAAGCGCAGGTTCTCCTCTGGTGTCTTACCAGGGGCGTGGAGCAGGGTAGAGCCTTCTCCCTGACTGGCTGTCAGACTCCAGTTGTTATGTTTTCCTGAGCCGTTGATGCCATCGAATGGCTTCTCATGCAGCAGCACACGGAAACCATGGTTGCGGGCCACGCGCTTCATCAGTGACATGAGCAGCATGTTATGATCGACGGCAAGGTTGCACTCCTCGAAGATCGGTGCCAGCTCAAACTGGTTGGGCGCCACCTCGTTGTGACGTGTCTTGCAGGGGATGGCGAGTTCGAGCGCCTGGATCTCCAGATCCTTCATAAAGGCTTGTACACGGTCGGGAATGGTGCCGAAGTAGTGATCGTCCATCTGCTGGTTTTTGGCGCTCTCATGGCCCATTAGCGTGCGTCCTGTCATGAGCAGGTCAGGACGTGCGGAATAGAGTCCCTCATCCACGAGGAAATACTCCTGTTCCCAACCCAGGTTCACCTGTACCTTCTTCACGTCATCATAGAAGTAGCCGCATACATCCTCAGCTGCCTTAGTGACAGCACGGATGGAACGGAGCAGGGGCGCCTTGTAGTCGAGAGCCTCACCTGTATAGGCGATAAAGATGGTGGGGATACAGAGCGTATCATCGATGATGAACACAGGAGATGTGGGATCCCAGGCTGAGTAGCCGCGTGCCTCAAAAGTGTTGCGGATACCTCCGTTGGGGAAGGAAGAAGCATCAGGCTCCTGCTGTACGAGCAGCTTGCCGTCGAAGTTCTCCATCATTCCGCCCTTGCCGTCGTGCTCCACGAAGGCGTCGTGCTTCTCGGCAGTGCCCTCTGTCAGCGGCTGGAACCAGTGGGTATAATGGGTGGCTCCCATGTCTTGTGCCCATTGCTTCATGCCTAAGGCCACAGCATCGGCTATGGAACGGTCAAGGCTGGCGCCGTTGTCCATCACATCGATCATTTTGCGATATACCTCAGCAGGGAGGTACTTGAACATTTTCTGACGGTTGAATACGTACTTTCCGAAGTATTCGGAGGGTCGCTCTGAGGGTGTTGGGACCTCAACGGCCTTTTTCTTAAAGGCCTCTTCTACGACCTGAAATCTGAGTTGGTTGCTCATAATCTTATGGTTTGTTTGAAGTTTGCTTTCTAATCGATAAAACGTTGGAGGATATCTCCGTAGGCGTCGATGCGCCGATCGCGCAGGAACGGCCACCAGCGCCGTACATCCTCCGAGTGGTGGAGGTCGAGTTCGATGATGATGCTCTCCTCCTCATTGCTGTCAGCCTCATAGATGATCTCTCCCTGAGGACCAGCGAGGAAGGAGGTGCCCCAGAACTGGATGCCTTCTGTCTGCCCACTGGGATCTGGCTCGAAACCTACACGGTTGACAGCCAGGACGGGCAGACCGTTGGCAACGGCATGGCCTCGCATCACCGTCTGCCAGGCTCTGCGCTGGCGCTGTTGCTCTTCTGTCGTGTCGCTGGCGGCATAGCCGATGGCTGTGGGATAGATGAGAATCTCTGCCCCCTGAAGTGCCATGAGACGGGCTGCCTCGGGATACCACTGATCCCAGCACACCATGACGCCCAGACGACCTACAGAGGTCTGAATGGGATGGAAACCGAGATCGCCCGGGGTGAAGTAGAACTTCTCGTAATAGGCTGGATCATCGGGGATGTGCATCTTGCGATAGATGCCTGCGATGGAGCCATCTTTCTCAAGCACCACTGCTGTATTGTGGTACAGGCCTGCTGCACGACGCTCAAAGAGCGAGGTGACGATCACCACGCCAAACTGCTTGGCAAGTTCACCATAGAGTTTGGTAGAGGGGCCAGGGATAGGTTCTGCAAGGTCGAAGTTGTTGACATCCTCCACTTGACAGAAATACAGGGAGTTGTGAAGCTCCTGCAATACGATCAGTTCCGCCCCGCGTTTGGCAAGGTCGGCAATACCTTCCGACAGGCGCAGAATGTTCTGATGCGTGTCTGCACTATTGGCTTGTTGTAAGAATCCTATTTTCATATTTTTGGAAATTGCATGGTGCAGCAATGCAGGCTGCCATGTTGTTTGATAATGCTACGGCAATCGATGGGGACAATCTCACGATCCGGGAAGGCCTCGCCGATGAGACGGAGCGCTGCAGTATCGAGCTCAGGCTGGGCATAGGTGGGACAAAGCACTGCACCGTTGATGACGAGGAAATTGGCATAGGTAGCAGGCAAACGGTCCTCTCCATCATAGATGGCTCCCGGCATGGGGAGCTTCAGCAGCCGATAGGGCTTGCCCTCGAGGGTGCGGAATGTCTTCAGTTGCTCCTCCATTAGCTTCAGTTCGGCATATTGCTCATCCGCGGGGTCGTCGCAGCCCACATATAATAAGGTGTCATCCGGACAGATGCGCACCAAGGTGTCGATATGCCCGTCGGTATCGTCGCCTGTCAGGTTGCCGTGATCGATCCAGAGGATGCGCTCAGCACAGAGCTCCTGCTTCAGACGTGCCTCGATCTCAGCTTTCGTGAGGGGCTGGTTACGATGGGGAGCCAACAGACAGCCTGTGGTGGTAAACACCGTGCCACGTCCGTCGCTCTCGATAGAGCCCCCTTCGAGTACGAAGTCGAGACAATCCACATAGTCGCCCTTGATAACTCCCAACGTATAGAGTTGACGGTTTAGGGCATTATCCTGTGAGGCAGGGAACTTCTCGCCCCAGCCGTTGAAACAGAAATCGAGCAATCGGCAATGGCCCTGATCATCTACCAAAGAGATAAAACCGTGATCGCGTGCCCAGGTATCGTCGGAATCAAGTTGGATCATGCACCCTTCAGGCCCTACGGTTAACAGTTGTTCGCGCTTGCTGATTTCACGTGCCATCTCCTGATAAGTGGCTGTGATTTCCTCAAGGATAGGAGCCCAGTCTGTCTTGGCGTGCGGCCAGGTGAGCTGCACACCCCACTGGGGTTCCCATTCGGCTGGTAAACGCCACGCAGAAGCGTGATGATTTGACTTATATTTCATTTTTGGGTGCAAAGGTACAAAAAAAATGAAATTAAGAATTAAGAATTTAGAATTATTTGTACCTTTGCAGCAAAATACTGACGATGTTAGAAGTAAAGAACGTAACAATTGCCGTTGGAGAACGGGTGGTGGCAGAGGACTTGTCGTTCATTGCCAACGATGGCGAACTGACCTGTATTACTGGGGATGCTGCCTCAGGAAAGACCACGCTGATCCGTACACTGATGGGTTTTCTGCCTGTCAAAGCTGGTTTCGTGAGTGTGGACGGCGAGCTGCTGACGATCTATTCCTCACATGCGTTTCGTGAGATGATGGTATATCTGCCTCAGGATGCACAGGTTTTGCGGATTCCACAGGAAGAGACAGAGATACCTGAGAAAGAGGCTGACGATTATGCCGTATGGAACGAGGTGCTGCCTGTAGCAGAGATTGCTCAACCCAAGGCGCCTCTGACTACTGACGAGCTTCTGCTGTTGGCTACCCAGACCTTGCAGGAAAGTGCTGATAAGCCAATCATCATTGCCGATGAGCCAACAGCTTTACTGTCTTCAGAGCATGCATACCAGCTGATGGGACTTTTGCAGCAACAGGTGGAGCAGGGTAAGACAGTGTTGGTGACGAGTCGTGATCCTCTGGTGATCAATCGTGCAAACAAAGTTATAAATATCTAATCAAAACCGATGAATAGTAGTTTGATTATACATGTGATATGCGGGCTTCTGCTGTTGGTGATTCCAGCAGCCGTACTCTATCTATGGGACAAAAAACTGCTGCGCACCTTTGGGGTGGCAGTAGCGAGGATGATCGGCCAGTTGCTGGTGGCCTGTCTGATGGTGTGGGCGCTTTTCCGCTTTGACTATCTGGCACTTCACCTAGGGTGGCTGGTGCTGTTAGCCTGTTATACGGCTGCGGTGGTGCTGATACGTTTGAAACTCAATGTGAGACGCTTTCTCTGGCCTGTAGCAGTAGGCCAACTGGTGGGTATGTTACTGCCTGGTTTTTATCTGCGACTCGCCGTCCTGCCACTGGATCAGAGTCTCTACACCACCTGGTTTGTGCCTGTGATGGCGCTGCTGGCAGGGCATACTACCGCAAGTCAGATTCGTGGATTAGGTACTTATTTCTCTGCATTGAAAGTGGATGAACAGGAATATGAGTATCGTCGTGGTAACGGAAAGAATCATCTACAGTCGCTCATTCCGTTTGTGAAACGTGCTGTACAGTCGATCCTCTCACCTGCTTCTGCCAACCTATCTGTGATGGGGCTCTTTACGTTGCCTTTGTTGCTTTGCGGACTGCTTTTGTCAGGCATGGAGCCATTTACCGCCTTTGTGGTGATGGTGGCGCTGACATCAGCCTGTGTGGCGGCTTCTGTGTTGACACTGATTGTGAGTCTCTGGCTGTGTGATGGTAAACTGTTCGACAAGTTTGGCAAACTCACGCTAATGGTGGCGATGCTGTTGGTTTGCGCCTCCTGTCAGGCTCAATCCCAGAAGCCTGTGATGTATGAGCTGCCTGCTCCTCTGAAAGATCGATCAGAGCAGATTCTGCAGCGCAAAGGCTATACGACTTCTTATAATCGTGATACCCGGAATCCCAACTGGGTGGCTTGGCATCTCACGAAGGAGCATACCAAGGGGCAGAACCAGCGTAAGGAGATGATGTTTACTGAGGATCAGGAGGTGAAGCCCAGGGCCACTAACAATGATTACTATAACTCGCGCTTTGACAGAGGACACATGTGTCCCGCTGGCGATAACAAATGGGATAAGGAAGCGATGGCGCAGTCGTTTCTCTTCACGAATATCTGTCCCCAGAACCATGGACTCAATAAATATGAGTGGAATGAGCTGGAGATCAAATGTAGGGAGTGGGCGAGGAAATATGGTGCTATCGACATTGTCTGCGGACCGATCTACGGGACAGAAGGTCAGCGTACCATCGGCAAGAATAAGGTGTGGGTGCCTGTGGCTTTCTTTAAGGTGGTGCTCTGTAGGAAAGGTCATCCTAAGGCTATCGGCTTTATCTATCGGAATGAAGGGAAACACCAAATGATGAAGGAGGCGGTTCGGACTGTGGATGAGATTGAGACACTGACAGGTATTGATTTCTTCCCAGCCCTCGACGATGCTACGGAGAACAGAATCGAGGCCCAAGCAAAGCTATATGAGTGGTAAAAAGTTAAAAACGTTTAATAAATCTGAGAGCCGAGACTGAGTTTCGGCTTTTCTTTGTAATTTTGCAGCGTGAAAATTAAGGAGGTTTTGTGCGCCCTTGAAAAATTCGCGCCTCTGCCCCTGCAGGAAAGTTGGGATAATGCTGGCTTGCAGATCGGATTAACAGAGACGGAGGTTTCAGGGGCATTATTGTGTCTTGACGTCAACGAACGAATCATCGACGAGGCCGTCAAGAAGGGATGCAATCTGGTTGTGTCCCATCATCCCTTGTTGTTCCGTGGGTTGAAAACTATCAGTGATCTGACGGATGTGCAGCGCACTGTCCGTAAGGCTATCCAGCAGGATATATGCGTGATTTCCATGCATACGAATATGGATAATGCCAAGGGTGGTGTGAACTTCCGTATCGCCCAGAAACTGGGACTGCAAGACGTGAAGTTCTTCGCCTCAAAGATGGTGGGTGGTGTCGAGGCTGGCAGTGGTGTTATCGGCACTTTGCCTGAGGCCATGGCATCTGATGACTTCGTGATTGAGGTGAAGAAAACCTTCGAGGTGGAGTGCGCCAGATGTAATCAGCTGTTGCAGCGCCCGGTGAAGCGGGTGGCAATCTGTGGTGGTGCAGGTGATTTCTTGCTCGACGACGCGGTGAAAGCTGGTGCTGATGCCTTTATCACAGGTGAAATGCACTATCATCAGTACTTCGGTTACGAACAGAAAATTCAGATATGCGTCATCGGCCACTATGAGAGTGAACAGTTCACCGCCGAGGTGTTCCAGGAGATTATCACGCAGCAATGCCCTGGGGTGAAAACCGTGATTGCAGAGACAAATACGAATCCGATATTATATTTATAAACGTAAAGAATTATGGCAAAGAAAGATCCTACAGATTTGACTGTGGAAGAGAAGCTGCGACGAGAAGCGTGCACTGAGAGGTGAGTTGCCTCTTGAGGTTCAGGACCTGGAAGATGAAATCGCTGGTCTGACCACCCGTGTTGAGAAAATCCAGAATGAGATTTCTGAGTTCCAGCGTGCCATCACCCAGAAGAAGGGAGAGATCGTGGAGGCTGAGGCCAGTGTGGCTCGTTATAAGAGTCAGCTCGACGAGGTGAAGAACAATCGTGAGTACGATACTTTGAGCAAGGAGATTGAGTTCCAGACACTGGAGATTGAACTCTGCAACAAGAAGATCCGTGAGGCTAACGCCCGTATTCAGGAGAAGAAAAGTGAGTTGCAGGCTAATGAGGAGGTGATTAAGGAGCGTCAGGGTGACCTGGAAATGAAGAAGTCTGAACTCGAGGAGATCATGACTGAGACACGTGCGGAGGAAGAGAAGCTGAAGGAGAAAGTGAAGGATTTAGAGTCAAAAATTGAAACTCGTCTGCTCACATCTTTCAAGCGTATCCGTAAGAATGCCCGCAATGGTCTGGGTATCGTTTATGTACAGCGTGATGCCTGTGGCGGTTGCTTCAATAAGATTCCACCCCAGCGTCAGCTTGACATCAAGATGCACAAGAAAATTATCGTCTGCGAGTATTGCGGACGTATCATGATCGATCCTGAGTTGGCTGGTGTGAAGATCGACAAGGTTGTTACCGAAGAGAAGAAAACTACACGTAAGCGCGCTATCCGTAAGACGGCTAGCTCAAAGAGAACGACGGATGCCAGCGATATGGATTAGTCAGAGATTTTCATAATCAGGGATGTTCTCCAGGAAGATGTAGCGCTGGGCTGCGTAATCCATCTTACAACAGTAATGCTGGAGTCCGTTGCTGACTATCAGATAATCCACTTTCAGCAGGAGATTGTAGATCGAAATCTGGTCGAAGGTCTTCTGCTGAAGTTGTATAGTAGGGGCTTTGTACTCGATAATCATGCGGGGCACAGCCTCTTTATTATATAATAAGGTGTCGCAGCGCAGACGCTTTTCACCTATCTTCAGTTCTACTTCGTTAGCAAGCAGTCCCTTGGGGTAGCCCTTGTGTTCCACCAAGAAGTGCACAAAATGCTGCCGCACCCATTCTTCAGGTGTCAAGGCAACGTATTTTCGACGTAAAAAGTCGAAAATCAGTCGTTTTTCACCCTTCTCAGTGATTTTTATAGGGTATGGAGGTAGGTTTAATCGATACATTTTATTATCTTTGTACCCGCAAAAGTACAAATAATATTCGAATAATCATCATGGCAGAAGCAAAAAATGTCACTTTTGATAGTATTATGGCCGATTTGAAGGCCCGAAAATTCGTTCCCCTCTATTATCTGATGGGTGATGAACCTTTCTATATCGACCGTATTGCCGACTATATCGCAGAGCATGTGCTGCAGCCAGAGGAGCGAGATTTTAATCAGTCTGTTCTCTTTGGTTCCGATGTGACAGCATCCCAGATAGCCGATGCAGCCCGTCGTTATCCCATGATGGCAGAATACCAGGTACTGATAGTAAAAGAGGCCCAGAACGTGAAGCAAACGGAGGCTTTGGAGAAGTATTTTAAGTCGCCGATGCCTACTACCATCCTAGTGATGTGCCATAAAAACGGCAAAGTGGATGGTAAGAAACGTGAGTATCTGAAGGCGATTCAGAGTGCAGGTGTGCTTTTTGAGAGCAAAAAACTGCGTGATCGTGACCTTCCTGCCTTTATTGAGGGCTATCTGAAACGCCGTGAGGTGAGCATAGACCATAAATCTACGCAGATGATTGCCGACAATATCGGTTCTGATCTCAGTCGTCTGGTAGGAGAATTGGACAAGGTGATTCTGGCGCTTCCAGAGGGCAATAAAAAGGTGACCCCACAGATTGTAGAAGACCAAATCGGTGTCAGTAAGGAGTTTAATGGTTATGAATTACGCGATGCAATTGTGAATAGAAACGTGTTTAAAGCCAATCAGATCATTAAATATTTCGATGAAAATCCAAAATCGGGTGGGCTATATATGTTTTTACCTTTGATATTTAATTATTTCCAAAATTTGATGATAGCTTACTATGCTCCAAACAACAAAAGTCAGGAGAGTGTAGCGGAGTTTTTGGAGATCAAACAAGCCTGGGCTGCGAAGGAGTACATGACGGGTATGAGGAACTACTCTGGTATGAAGGTGATGCAGATTATTTCGAAGCTTCGTGAGATTGATGCAAAAAGTAAAGGCTTGGATAATCCAAATACGCCTTCTGGAGAGTTAATGAAGGAATTAATTTTTTACATTTTGCATTAATTTTTAGCTCGATTTTCGCTGCACTTTTTCAAATTACTGTTTTTCCAGCTCTAGAATTTCTAAAAATAGCGCTTTTAGGAGCGCTTTTTTTTGCCCAAAATGCCTGATAGGGAAGGGGTTTTAGGTGATTTTTACCCCCTCAAAACTCGCGTATTTCAATTTGTTCCTCCCGTCGTCCAGAATATGCCAAAAATGACCAAATTCGGTCTGGAAACCCCATCTAAATTCGATGTTCACATTCTTTAAGATTTAATTTCCTGTATTTGTATTTAAAAACCAAAACAATAGAGGACTAAAATTCGTATATACAAACCCAAATTTAAAACTTGAAACAAATATTATCCGAATAGAATATTGGTTTATGTTTCTAAATATTCGGATTACTAATTTAAAACTCAAAAATATACAAGAGGCCATTAGTATTATAAGTACCTAAAAATCAGCATATTATATCAGTACACTATAAAACCGTTTAAAAATGCAGGGACGTATAGAACTGTATTTTTGCATATACAGACATTTATGAAAAGATCCCCTTAATTATCTCATTAAAAGCCAGTTTATTATAAAATTAGGCTTGACAAAACCTTTGTAATGGTTTGTTTATGTAAATTTCGATTTGTAATCACAAACTAAGATTTTCAGCTTTCCGTCTTATAGATTTACAAATTAAAAAACACAAATTAAAAGTTTAAAAAACTAAATTTATTCCATAATTCTTGCATATTTCAAAAATTCGCTTTACCTTTGTAAACAGAACGAAAAATGGCCATTTTGGCCCTATTTTAGCATCATCAGTAACAATGAAGGATCGAATTAGACAAGTTATGGAGTCACAGCATATGACTCAACAGGTGTTCGCCGACTACATCGGGTTGGCACCTGCTACTCTTAGTAGTATTTTTAATGGTAGAACACGACCTACTCTGAACGTAGTTGAGGCTCTGAAAAAGAAAATACCTGACATCAATACCGACTGGTTGATGTTTGGATCAGGTGAGATGTATCAGAATACGTCCGAAAATTCAATGCCTACCACTTCGGCTTCCGAAAATGGAATTTTTGATCAGTCACCGATGCTCGATTTTGACCAGAATTCATCTTCTTCTGCTCAAAATATGGGTCAGATGGCTCAAAATCCTGCCGTTATCAATAAATCACGACTAGAAATGGTACGTGAAGACGCAAAAATAATTGACAAACCTCAAAGAAAGGTCATAGAGATACGTGTTTTTTACGATGATCAGACTTGGGATACATTCGTTCCCGTTAAGAAATAGTTTTGTGGTTTCAATAAAAAGTCGTATCTTTGCACCATCATTTTGCGAAGATAACTTATGAAAAAGTATGTTTTAGACCTGACGGTAGTATCTGTCGAGCGTATTCATGCACGTTATGTGCTGATTCGCCTGACAGATGCTAAACCTCTTCCTGATATGTCACCAGGACAGTTTGTGGAGGTGCGTATAGATGGTTCCCCTTCCACCTTCCTGCGCCGTCCTATATCTATTAATTATGTGGATCGTACCCAGAATCAGCTTTGGTTACTGGTAGCTACTGTTGGTGATGGCACTAAAACACTGGCCACACTCCAGCCTGGCTCAGTATTAAACTGTGTTCTGCCCCTTGGCAATGGCTTTACGCCTGTTGTTTCTGGTCAGAAAGTACTGCTCGTTGGTGGTGGCGTAGGCGTTGCTCCTTTGCTTTATATGGGTGCTCAGATGCGTGAGCAGGGTATTGAACCTACTTTTTTGTTGGGGGCCCGTACGCAAAACGATCTGCTGATGCTCGACGAATTTAAGAAGTATGGACGTGTGTTTATAACTACTGAGGATGGTTCTACTGGCGAAAAAGGCTTTGTAACCAACCATTCTGTCCTTCAGCAGGAGTTGTTCGATCGTATCTCCACTTGCGGACCCACGCCGATGATGAAGGCTGTGGCTCGTCTGGCACTTGAGAAAGGCATCGATTGTGAGGTGTCGCTCGAGAATCTGATGGCTTGTGGCGTAGGTGCCTGTCTCTGTTGTGTGGAGAAAACCACTGAAGGTAATCTGTGTGTATGTAAGGAAGGACCCGTATTTAATATCAAACGACTGTTATGGCAAAGCTAAACGTAAAGATAGGGGATTTGCAGCTGAAAAACCCCGTGATGACGGCCTCTGGCACCTTTGGCTATGGTCTTGAGTTTGCTGATTTCATGCCGCTCGACGGCATTGGTGGTATTATTGTGAAGGGTACGACTCTGAATCCTCGTGAGGGCAATGATTACCCCCGTATGGCTGAGACGGCTCAGGGCATGCTTAACTGCGTAGGACTGCAGAATAAGGGTGTCGATTACTTCTGTACTCACATCTATCCTCAGATTAAGGACATTGATACGAATATGATTGTGAATGTGAGTGGCTCTTCGCCAGAAGATTATGCCGAATGTGCTGCTCGCGTTGATGCTTTAGAGCATATTCCGGCTATCGAATTGAATATCTCTTGTCCTAATGTGAAGGATGGCGGTATGGCCTTTGGTGTCACCTGTGCCGGTGCAGCCAGTGTGGTGAAAGCCGTTCGTCAGCGTTATCATAAGACGCTGATTGTGAAACTCTCGCCTAACGTGACGGATATCACAGAGATAGCCCGTGCTGTGGAGGCTGAGGGCGCTGATGCTGTCTCGCTTATTAATACGCTGATGGGTATGGCGATCGACATCGAGAAACGCAAGCCTTTGCTCAGCATCCGTACTGGTGGCCTGAGCGGACCTGCTGTTAAGCCTGTTGCCTTGCGAATGGTATGGCAGGTTGCCAAAGCTGTTGGCATCCCTGTCGTCGGCTTGGGAGGCATTTCTAACGCTAAGGACGCCATCGAGTTCCTGATGGCTGGTGCTACAGCTATAGAGATTGGAACAGCCAACTTCCTTGATCCTGCCATCAGCATTAAAGTCAGAGACGGAATTGATGCCTGGCTTGATGCCCACGGGTGTCAGTCTGTAGAAGAAATCATTGGTGTGATCGATTGATCACACCTTTTTTTTGAGCAAAAATTTGGGGGCTACCAACTGGCAGCCCCCAACCAACACAAAAACTAAACTAGACTTAACTAAAGCATATCAGGATTTTCACAAACCCCTAAATGCAGTGCAAATATACGATTAATTTCGGATTCTACAAAGAAAAACCAAGAATATTTTACGATTCGTTTGCAAATGTTACCACTTTACGCTGTTTTTTAACAGGTAATAGTCCAAAATTGTCATGGCAGCCATCGCTTCAACGATTGGAACTGCTCTTGGCAAGACACATGGATCGTGGCGTCCCTTTACCTGAAGCTTGGTCGGATTTCCCTCTTTGTCTATGGTTTCCTGATTCATGAGAATAGTAGCCACAGGTTTGAATGCCACACGGAAGTAGATATCTTGTCCATTGGAGATGCCGCCTTGGATGCCGCCGCTATGATTGGTCTTGGTGGTAATCTGGCCGTCGATATTCTGGAACACGTCATTCTGCTCTGATCCACGGGCTGATACACCTTCAAATCCCTCACCGTATTCGAATCCCTTAACGGCATTGATGCTCAGTATCGCACTGCCTAAGGCTGCATGGAGTTTGCCGAACTCAGGTTCTCCCAGACCTACGGGGCATCCCTTGATAATACAGGTGATTACCCCTCCGATGGTGTCGCCCTCTTGTTTCAACTGGGTAATCAGCGCCTCCATCTCTTTCGCCTTCTCAGCATCAGGACAGCGTACAGCATTGCTTTCCGTCTGTGTTAGGTCATACAGATGATAGTCACGCTTCAGTGCTATCGGACCTACCTGGGAGGTATAGGCCTGTACACTGATGCCCAACTGCCTGAGTACAAGCTTGGCAAAGGCTCCACCTACACAACGGCTGATGGTGATACGGGCTGACGAGCGGCCGCCCCCCCGATGATCCCTCACACCGTACTTCTTTTCATAAGTGTAGTCGGCATGAGACGGGCGGAACAAGTATCTCAGATTCTCATAGTCCTGTGAATGATGGTTGGTGTTCCTGACGATAAAACCGATGGGGCATCCCGTCGATTTCCCTTCAAACACACCACTCAGCAGTTCCACCTTATCGGCTTCCTGTCTTGAAGTGGTGATACTGCTCTGGCCAGGGCGCCTGCGGTTCAGTTCCTGCTGGATGAAATCGAGGTCTATGTCGATACCAGCAGGCATTCCGTCGATCACGCCGCCTACAGCCTCACCGTGACTTTCTCCGAAGGTCGTCAGTGTGAATAGGTTTCCGAATGTGTTACGTGTCATATAGAGTGGGGGCTTATATGTTGATGGTAATTGTCTTTAATTAGTGACAGTGTCCGCAGCCGCAACCGCCTTCGTGGTCGTGGTGATGGTCGCAATTCTCATGATCATGTCCGCATCCCTCGTGATCACAGCCTCCGCAATGATGTCCGCACCCACCTGTCAGATGTTTGATCAGGTGCTGTATCTCTTCCTCTGTGGCTTCACGGTTTTCAATCACTCGGCCTGTGAAGTTCAGCAGTTTGCCTGCCAACGGGTGGTTGGTATCTACTGTTACGCCGTCTTCCTCGATTTTCACCACTTTTGCCATAAACTGATGATCCTCATTGTCCATCAGGGTAATGGTGGCTCCCTCGAAGATGTTCTCGTGGTCGAAATGTCCGTTAATCGTGAATACATCACGGCTCACCTTGTGTTTACCTTCTGGCACATAATCACCAAAGGCCTCACCTGGCTGAAGGATAAAATCGAAGTGAGATCCCTTCTCCAGTCCACTCACTTCCTGCTCGAAACGATCGAGAGAGATGCCGAATCCTGTGATAAACTCAAACGGACGATCGTCGCCAGTCTGCTCTTCCAGATGCTTTTCGCCGTTTTCAGCTACACTATACAACTGATATACTACTGATAAAAACTTGTTTTGTGGTTTGTCCATACCTTATTATATATATACTGTTTATTTTGCGCTGCAAAATTACGAATTTTAATCCATAAACGTACTATTTTAAGGCGAAAATCTTATTTTTTCTCCATTTCTGCGATTATTTGACCTTCATCAACAAAAGGGCTGTTATCGCACACAATTTTTCAAAAATGTTGTGAGGTTTCAAAAATCGTCGTACCTTTGCATCGTCAAAAGAACAAAAAGACAGGATAACATTATTAAAGTAGGAGCGAAGTAACACACCGCTCTGAGTAAAGAAAAGAAAGGGTAAAAAGATGAAAAAGATGATTTTGACATTAGTTGCAATGCTGAGTATGACAACCGCATTCGCAGAGGGTGAGAAAGCAACCAGCGCTAACAGTGTCGAGGCTTACGAGCTGAACATCAATATGAATAAGCTCTTTGCAGCACTTGACCTGGCAAACGACCAGAAGGAGGCCGTTGCTGATATTCACCACACATTCGCTTCTGAGTTGAAGTTTGCTGCTCAGTACGCTAACAACGATCGTAAGGCTCTCGTAGCCCGTGCTATCGACAACGACGTGAAGTGGATGCGCTACGTGTTGAACGACAAGCAGTTCCATACTTATCTGACACTGCTGAACACAACGATCAACAATCGTGGCCTTAATAAGTAAGAAAAAGAGGGAAACGTGTAATTATTATTAGTCAAAAGCAGGGGGCATTCCGTAAGGGATGCCTCTATTTTTGTGCTTAAAATTTGCAAATCTCAGATTTTTTTGCTTATTTTGCACTCAGAAATTAATAATCGAAACGAATATGAGAAGTTTTAAAACTATTCTTTTGTCAGTTGCTGCCGCTCTTTTGGTTAGCTGCGGCACTACTAAGACGGTACCCATTACGGGGCGCCAACAGAGTCTGATGGTGAGTGATGGTGATGTACTCAGCCTCTCCACCCAACAGTATCAGGAGTTTATGAAAACAGCCAAGCTATCCACCAATGCCGCTAATACCAATATGGTAAAGCGGGTGGGGCAGAATCTGGCTACTGCTGTTACTAATTATCTGAATGCCAATGGTATGTCTGCCGACGTGCAGAACTTTAAGTGGACTTTCAATCTGGTGCAGAACAAGGAAGCAAATGCCTGGTGTATGCCTGGTGGATTGATCTGCGTGTATGAAGGCATCCTGCCTCTTACGCAGGACGAACCCTCTCTCGCTATCGTTCTTGGCCATGAGATTGCCCACGCTGTGGCCCGTCACTCTGCTGAGCAGATGAGTACGAAGATCAAGCAGCAGTATGGTATGCAGATTGGTGCAGCCGTTCTGGGTGGTATGGGCGTTGGTGCCAACACCTCTTCTATCATCCAGGCGGTTGCTGCCCAGGGTTTCAATTTCAAAAACCTAAGTTATTCCCGCAACCACGAGAGTGAGGCCGATCACATGGGTCTGATCTTTGCTGCTATGGCGGGCTATGATCCACAGGTTGCCGTTTCCTTCTGGCAGCGGATGGCAGCAGCTTCTAACAATCAGAGGTCGGAGTTCTTCAGCGATCACCCCTCGGATGCCACTCGTATCAAGCAGATCCAGGGGTGGATGCCTGAGGCCTTGAAATACTACAAGGGCACTTCTGCTTCTGCCACTTCTACCACGAACACGAAGTCTTCTCTGAAGAGCACTTCTACGAAAGCCACTAAGACCTTCCACATCTCTACGAAGAAGAAATAAGGGCTTTGATTGTTCCCAGCCTGGGAATGAATTATTCCCACGTTGGGAATGAATTCAAAGAATTAGAGCAAAAAATAAGCCGCACCCGAATGAGTGCGGCTTATTTTTATGTGTTAAACTCTATTAGTTGAGAGGAATCTTGTAACCCAGAGTGATCTCGAATACACTGTTTTTGCCATTTTCAGCAAACTTCACTACTCTGGTTGTACCGATGTTGTAACGAGCATCCAGAACGATGTTCTTATACTCATAAGAGATACCTACAGGAATAGAGAAATCAAACTTCTTGAGTTTGGCATCCTCGCGGGCGTCACCAGTGAATTTGAGAATATCTAAGTACTCGTCAAATGACATGTCTTCATTATACTTGCCTCCTCCAGCAATAATTTCCTCAACTTTAACCTTGTCACGAACCACGAAACCAAACTGGATACCAGCCTTAACAGCCAGGCCCTTAGTGATATAGTACTGAGCCAAAATAGGAATGTTGAGATAGTCGAAATTAAACTTGAATTTATCTTTGATACCCAAAGTCTTAAAGCCATCCATATCATACTTTCCACCCTGCATAGAATAGAGGAAACCTGCGGTAATACCAAAGTTCTTGGCTACGCCATACTCAGCCTCAAGACCGCCAGCGAAACCAACTCTTGAACTCATACCAGTACCAGTAATTTTAGAAATGTTAATACCGGCCTTAGGCTGCAAGCTCCACTGGCCAACCTCATTCTGTGCATTTGCACTCAAAGTTGCTACCATCAGGGCAGCGATCATCATAATCTTTTTCATAATTGTTTTCTCTTTTAATTTGTTATTTGTTTCCTAAAAACGATGCAAAGGTACATCAATTTCCGACAATTGGCTTATAAAAACCTTAAAAAAAGAAAAAAAGTGTAGCTTTTTCTGATTTATCTCAATCTTTTTGCCTAAATTTGCAGAAAAGTATTCATTTTTAATAAGATTTCATCGTGAAACGATATATATTTTTGTTGGTAACCCTGTTTGTAGTAGTTCTCACTACTACAGCTCAGTCTGGTGGTATCACACCCGACATACTCCGTGAGATTCAGAACGTTCACCCCTTGTCGCCTGCCGATAAGGCTATATCCAATGCTATCGCTGCTAACAGTATTGATGCTTTGGCAAAGAATCGTGTTAACGCGCGTGCGCTTGATACCTATTTTAATATAGAGACGCCCCGCCAGTCGATTACAGACCAGCAGTCCTCAGGTCGCTGCTGGATGTTCAGCGGTCTCAATGTGCTGCGCTCCAATTTTGCCCAGCGCGATTCCGTGCAGATTGAGTTCTCTCAGGCCTATCTTTTCTTCTGGGATCAGTTGGAAAAGGCAAACCTGATGCTACAAGGTGTCATCGATACAGGCAAGAAACCCATCGACGACCAGCGTGTGCAGTTCTTTTTCCGCAATCCCATCAATGATGGCGGCACTTTCTGTGGTGTCTCCGACCTGGCAGAGAAATACGGACTGGTGCCTACTGAGGTGATGCCGGAATCGTATTCCACAGACAATACATCGAAGGCCGCCTCTATCATTTCATCCAAACTGCGTGAGTTCGGACTCCAGTTGCGCGATATGGTGGCAAAGGGCAAGAGTACCAAGGATATTCAGAAAACCAAGACCCAGATGCTGGGTGAGATCTACCGTATGCTCACACTCACCATTGGTGCGCCAGTAGAGCAGTTCACCTATGCCTTTAAGGATAAGGATGGCAAGGCCAAGGGCTCTGCTAAGGAATATACCCCCCAGTCGTTCTATCAGGCGATAGTTGGTGGTCCGCTCAATGGCACTTTCATCATGGCGATGAACGATCCGCGCCGTCCTTACTATAAGACCTATGAGGTGGAATACGACCGTCATACCTACGACGGACATAACTGGTGCTATGTGAACTTGCCGATGGATGACATTGAACAGATGGCGATAGCCTCGCTCAAGGACGGACGTAAGCTCTATAGCTCTTACGATGTGGGTAAGTTCCTGGACCGTAAACGTGGCTATGCCGATACCGAGAACTTCGACTACGGCTCTCTTTTCGGTACTACCTTTTCGATGGATAAGGCGCAGCGCATCTCCACCTTCGATAGTGGTTCTACCCATGCGATGACGCTTACGGCAGTAGATGTTGATGAGTCTGGCAAGGCTCGTAAATGGAAGGTTGAGAACTCTTGGGGGGCCTCTTGGGGTCAGCAGGGTTGTCTGATTATGACTGATCGTTGGTTCCGTGAATACATGTTCCGTCTTGTCGTTGATAAGAAGTACGTGCCAGAGTATATCCTCAAAGCTGCGGAGACAAAACCCATCATGGTGATGCCTGAAGATCCCTTGTTTTTATTAGACGAATGAAATATTAGGACAAGCGATGTTTCAAAAAATTTTTACACCAGCCATTCTCGCTGGTATTTGTATCTCCATAGGATGTGTCGTTAACCTCCGCGTAGGTGGTGTGTCTGGTGCAGTCCTTTTCGCCTTCGGACTGACCACCGTTGTCTATTATGGCCTGAAGCTCTATACAGGCACAGCAGGTTTTATTCGTCGTCAGGGGGATTGGTTAATGCTGCTAACGGTGCTTTTCGGCAATATTATAGGTTGTCTGCTTACGGCTTGGCTCATTGCCTATGCCCAGCCTGATTGTGTGGAACCTGCTGCGAAGATTCTTACTGGGCGACTGGCAAAAGGTCCTTGGGCTTGTTTCCTGCTTGCCATTGGTTGTGGCTTCATTATGACAACAGCCGTGGAATTCGCCCGCAAGGGAAAGATGCTGCCTTTGGTGTTGGGTGTGCCCGTGTTTATCCTCTGCGGTTTTGCTCACTCCATCGCCGATGCCTTCTATTTTCTCGTGTCTCCTGCTGACGTCGTGTTACAACCCACCGTCCTCGTTGTCTATCTTAGCGAGGTATTGGGCAATTTTGTAGGTTGTAATCTCTATCGTTGGCTGATGCTCTTCACGCCGAAGGTCGATTAAGTGCACTTTTATCTTGGAAGTTCCAGAATGAAGCGACATCCGATGTTGTAACTTGTATCGAGTATTAGGTCACCGCCAAGGTTTTTGGCGTAACGTTTACACAGGGGCAGTCCTAGACCGAGTCCCTCCGATGTTTCGTTCACCTTCGCAAACGGTTTTTCAATCATATACATGGCGTCCTTAGGCAAACCAGGACCTGTATCCTCAACGATAAACAGGATCTTACTCTCAGTCTGCATCACTCGCATCAGAATATGCTGCCTGTCTGAATGAAGCGCAGCATTATAGAGTAATTCACGGATGGTACGAGTCAGATATACCCTGTTGGTCAGGATGAAAAGCGTGTCAGGTACACTGGTCTCAAAACGTATCTTCAGACCCAGGAAGTGACTCCTTGTATAGCTGATACTCTCACGTGATACCTTGTTGCATGAGATCTCATTTTCTCGTTTACACTGCTTTTCCTCTGAGGCACGGGTCTCAGAACTTTCGTAGAGCATCAGCACCATTCGCTTTAACAGGATGGCGTTGTGCATCATTGCCTGACAGATCTCCGCCAGATTCTCCTTCTCAAACTCGTTCTGCCCTTCAGGGTTGGCAAGGTTCATCTTCTGCGTTTCGTAGAGCACGCTCGTATAACCCATAATGACATTAAGTGGCGTACGGATTTGATGCGACACCGTCCGTATGAACGTCTCTTTCTCCTTCGCAGCAGCTTCTACCATATCGATATTGTTCTGGTGCCTTTCATTGCGTTCTTTGAGCTGATTGGCAGCCTGTCTGATGTGACTTATTTTCTCATAGAGAGCCTGCTGCATCTTGGCGAAGCTGTCTTGCAGCTGTCCGATACTGTCTTGACGGTAAGAGTAGGGGATAGTCTCCTCGTAATTGCCATTGGCAATTTCCTGCGTGATTTTTACAAGGGTTCTGATAGGACTTGTGGTTTGTCTTACCACTTTGTTGGAAAGCCAGAAAATCAGCAAGAGACCAATGATGATTACCAGTAATACAAGTATGCCCAGCTGTTGATAGCCAGTTAGAATCTCGCTTTCAGGACATACCAGTACCAGTGTCCAGTCGGTGCCAGGCACAGGAGCGAAGCATACATGACAATATTTGTTGTCTAAGGTGGCATGCATAGTACCCTTTTTCTCGCCGTTCATCTCATGACCTAAGGCTATGACGTCTGCATTCTCGTGAGGGTCAGCATCATTAAAAATGGTTTTTCTGAAAAGTTTAGATGAGTCTGGATGGATAAAATATCGGCCATCGCTGCCCACGAGCATGAAGTAAGCATTCTGAGAGGGGTGTTTAACCTTATTGATCACCTTGGCTAGAAGGTCGAATTGGAAGTCTGTTGCTATCACACCAATGATTCGGCCATCTTCCCCATACAGGGGATCGCAGTAGGAGGCTACAGCCTCATTGTGGTCAATCGTCCCTTCCGAATATTCTCCGAAAGGTTCAGCCCAACAAGGCTTGGCCGAACTTAGGACCGTCCTGTACCATGGTTTGTCGAAATACTCGTATTCTGTCTCACGGAACGACTTGATCTCCTTGCCCTCTCTCATGGTATAGATCGAGAACTGGCGTCCGTACTGTGCCAACGCGTCGGGTTCTGTGCAGACCGAGAAGCTGAGGATATTCGGATTGAGTTTCATCATGCGTTGTGAGATTGTCTCAAACGCTTCAGGGTTAAAATTCTCTTCCAGAAGCCAGGCATTGGCATTTGTAGAGGTCTCTATCGTGCCCATGAATTGTCTCACCTGGAAGATTGCCGTATTGAGGATACTGTTGGAACGTGCTATCGCCTCCTCTTTAATAAGATAGCGCGACTGCAGGAAGAACAAGCCCAATACCAGGAAGAAAATGGGTACAGCCAGCAGCATGATGCCGAGACTGAGTTTTTTGGATAGCTTTTCATTGAACTTATTCATGGCTATCCTCCTTTCCTGATTCTATTTGCACTGCTTCGATAATGTGCCCCAGCAATTTCAATATTGTTGAGCTCTGCTGCTTGATAACAGCCATCTCCTGTTCCATTTCCTTTAGGTCGGTTTTATGATAGTTGTTGCAGAGTTTGGCAACACTCTTGTCGATGAGGTCGCCTGGCTCAATCATCTGGTTGGATAAGTAGTGTAAGAAGGTTGTTTTCATCCTGTCGTTCTCTAAAGACTGTTCCGAAGTCTTCTCCAATATATCCCCTTGGCTCTGAAGCGATTCCTGCAAGTGATCAAGCTCATTGACATGGGCTGCCAGCGACTGTTGCATCTTCCTGAATCGGTACTGCAGTTGTCCGATCTCGTCTTCGCGCTCGGTATGGGGCACCTGTTCTTCGTAGTGACCTTCAGCCACGCGGTTTGCCGAGCGGGTCAGCATGCGGAGTGGTCGCAGCTGGCGGTGTATGAAGAAGTTGCATAGCAGGAAGAACGCCACCAGTCCAAGGATGCTAATGATCAACACCGTGTAGAATAGCAGGTTGAAGGATCCGAAGATGTCGTCATCAGGACAAACTTCTCCGACGCTCCAGTTGAGGGGCGCGATGTTATGACCTGTCAATTGTTCGCTGTTGAAAGGTCTGTAGAACACATACCAGTCTTTGCCGTTCATGCGGAAAGGTTTATAGCCAGTCTCGCCTGCCATCATCGCATTTACGGTTTCTTTCACACTTGAATTTTCCTCTTGACTCACAGAAAACACTGTCTCGTGCGACAGCTTCTTAGTGTCAGGGTGAACCATATATACGCCGTTACTGCCTAACAGCACGCTGTAGCTGTGGGGTGATGACTTGGTTGAAAGTACAATCTGTGAGAGTTGTGTGATTGACAGATCTACAGCCACCACACCTACGCATTCCTTAATCCCCTCATGGGCGGTTACGAAGATGGGCAGACAGAAAGTTGTCAAGTTACCTTCATCCTGGTTTTCATCCTTGAACGGATCCAACCAGCAGGCGCGCTGCGTCTCCATAGGTCTGGTGTACCACACCTGTTCGTGATAAGGCTTTGTTCCAAAAGAATCCGACTTCACAAGTCTTGAATTCTCACGGTGAATATAGGCCATATACCACTCGCGATCCTTATAGAAATACGGTTTGAACACGATGGCGCAACCTGTGATATAGGGGTTTGACTCCACGATTCTGCGACTGTAGGTTAACATACGGTCAGGATCGTCAATATGCTGCAGTAGATCTGCATACACGTTTTCTGTGGTCTGCTCGATACTTAGCAGGATGTTGTCAATATGCTGTACTGTACCGTCGAGCGTCTCCTCTGCATCCTGGATGGCTTCTTGTTTCAGTGTCTGATGCGAGAAAAATAGCAGCACACCCAATGCCAGAGAGAGCAGCAGTACCGTTTCACAGATCACCATCAGGTTCAGCCTGATTGATGGGGGTAGCATGTTCTTAATACTCGTCATATCTTACACTCCTTAATACTATCCAAACTACTATCATTCCCAACACAACCACCGACAGAAGAATCATACCGATGATTAACAGAGGCTTTATTGCATCCTGCTGGGGTACCACTACAGCCATCGTCCAAAGGGTATGGCTAATCGGAGTGGAATAAAGAGTTGCCTCCTCGAGCTTTGTTTCCACATTGTCACCTTTAGTATTGGCAATGCAGCTGCCGTCACTGTTCATTATCACTGTATGGAAATCGGGCTCCTCATTCCAAAAGAACCTCTTCATCAATTCGTCCTGCTTGGCTCTGTAGTCTATCTGCTTCAGTTCTTCATTCAGCCACTCAAACGTCATATCGGCACCGCATACACAAACTAGTTTCCCGTTTGCGTCGTAGAGGGGTGTCATAAAGGAACAGTAATGCCCACTCATACTCGTGCCATTATGGTATTTGTACGGATCAGACCAGAAACTCTTACCCTCCTTCTTGGCTCGCACATACAAGTCAGACTTCGTATAGTCAAAAGTTTCTGTTTCCAACTGACTGACTATGTACTCATTGCTGTCTTCTGCCTTATGGACATATGGCTGGAACCATTTGCCTTTCTGGGGGAAGTAGTCGGGCTCAAAGGCAGCGAAATAACCTTTGATATCTGTGTTCAGGCGTGTCTTACTCATCAGGGCTGCAATCACGTCCTCTGGCGAGTCCAGATGTTTCTGTAACTCGTCGAAAATGTTCATGGCGTTCATCTCCATGCCACTGATACTCTTGTTGATTTTCTCTGATGCCACATTCAGGATTCCCGTATAACGTATCTGGGTCTCAGCATTAATGGAGGATCGGCATATTAGCACTGTCAGGATCAGCATTGCCAGCATTGTGACGCCCATGGTTAAGAGGATATACCTCTTTGAGAAATAAACGATAATCATGCCCAGTACCACCACAGCAAGCATGATCAGCCCCACTATGATTACTGGTCCCTTTACGTTCTTTGTTGGCACGGCTACTGCTACTGACCATTCGATATTCTTGATAGGTCCGTAATAAATGGTTGCATCTTCACCGTTGACAGTGGTCTCAATCATACCACTTTTCCGCTGTTTCAGGTCGTTCAACGTACTCTCTTCCGTTATTGAGACGCTCATCTCTTCAGGGGAGGCGATACAACTACCGTCATCGTTCAGCACCACTGTATAGAAGTCGAGATCTTTGTTCGACAGGAAACTGTTCGTCTGATTGTTCTGCTTGTTGGCGTTGTCTATCTGCTTCAGCTCTTTGGACAACCATTCGAGGGTCATGGCAGCACCGCAGACACATACGGGGTTCTTTTCTGAGTCAAAGATAGGCTCTACGAAAGTGCAGTAACGGCCGCTGATGCTCGTGCCGTCGTAAAAATAGTATGGGTCAGACCAGAAACTCATGCCCTCCTCTTGGGCGCGTACATACCACTCGGATTTCGTATAGTCGTGTCTGGCTGATCCAATTTGGCTCACCACATATTTCTCACCGTTGGCTGTTTGGTGAACGTAAGGTTCAAACCATCTGCCCTTCTGTGGGAAATGGTCGGGCTCAAAGGCTGCGAAATAGCCTTTGGCATCAGGGTTCAGACCTGCTTTGCTCTTCAGGGCGTTGATCACAGACTCTGGTGATTCCATATTTTTCTCTACTTCGTCGAACACGTTCATGGCATTCATCTCCATGCCGCTGATGGTAGTGGCAATTTTCTCAGATGTCACGTTCATAATACCCACATAGCGTGCATGATTCTCTGCATCCATGGTATATTGGCATATCATGAAGCACAAAGAAAACATCATCAGCATCGTGACCAGAACGGTCAGTAGAATATAAACTTTTATTTTCTTCATTCAATCATTTGCACAAGTTAGAAATGCAAATATAAGAATTTTATTCTTACATGGTTTCTTTGTTCCAAGATAATTATACATTATTAACAGATTCTTTGCTTTTGTGGCAACGAAAAACCTTATCTTTGCAACCGTAATTACGTAACAAAGAATATGATTATGAATAGGAAGGAGAAATTTGTCATTACAATCAATCGTGAGTTAGGTAGTGGCGGTCGTACCGTAGGTCGTTTGTTAGCAGAGGAACTGGCAGTGGATTTCTACGACAAGGCTGTTGTTAAAGCCTTACAAGAGAAATACAAGCTTGCCGTAGGGGAGATTGAGGGACTGAAAGGGCGCAGCCATAGTTTTTGGGCAGAGCTGAAACGCTCAATCATTGGTAGCGAGCGAGAGGCCATTGCCAATTATTATTATGTCAATTCTCCAGTGAAAGCCTATCCACCTACTAGTGAAGAGATGTTTAAGGCCGAGACGGAGATCTTGCTGGGACTCGCAGAGGAAGAGTCGTGTGTGGTGGCCGGACGTAGCGGTTTCTATGTGTTCCGCAATCACCCTAACCACCTGAATATCTTTATCCAGGCCACAATGCCTTATCGCATCAAACGCGTTATGAGCAAGCAGAATTTGACAGAAGAAGAGGCTCTCAAGACCATTGTGAAGGTGGACCAGATGCGTGAGAACTATATTAAAAAATTCACCAAGACTTCGCGTTATGACACCCGCAACTACGACCTTGTGATTTGTGCTGATGGCAAGACTGAAGAAGAAATCGTGGAGCTCATCCTGAAGTTCATCGGATAATATCGTCGCATAAAAAAGAAATCGCATAGAGGTTAACACCCCCTGTGCGATTTTTTACTTTTGTAAATAATAATAACTATTCAATAAACATAACTTTCGAGGGATCTCGAGGTTTGGGGTCGGGTGTCTCGTCAGGATAGCCAATGGCGATAATATAGTTGATCGAGTAGTCCGCAGGGATATTTAGCTCGTCGCGGAAGAACTCTGTCTTGGGGTTGGAGGAGACGAAGCGAACGATACCTCCGAGGCAACAGGTGCCCAGACCTAACGACTGAGCAGCCAGCATGATGTTCTGTCCCAACATACCCGCATCGATCTGGCCACCACCCTTAGTAGGTGTACAAACAATAATGATGTTGGGCGCATTGCGGAATAGGTTCTTAAAGTTCTTGTCGCGCTTTATTTGTGGAGCGTTTTCTTTCATAAACACTTCATTGATCTGAGCCAGCAGCTCCTGATTCTCAATGATGCGCACCTGCCAGGGCTGACGATTGCTGCCACTGGGAGCATTGATAGCACAGTCGGCTATGATTTCCAGTTTCTCGTGCTCTACGGGTTTGTCGAGATACTTACGGATGGAGCGGCGGTTCATAATGGCCTGAATCACAGGGTTGTCTAGTGCAGGCTCTTCAATCATCGTGGAGTCATTCGTAGTTTTGTCTTCGTTGTCTTGTGCCATTACATTGAATGTGAAGAAAACTGTCATGCAGCACGTCAAAAATAGTTTTTTCATTTTGTTGGATTTTTTAATGGTTTGTTATTTCCAAATTTCACACTTTGTTTCTAAATATGCTGCAAAGATACTATTTTTTTGTGATGAAAAGCATGAATTAAACAGTTTTTTTATTAATTTTGCACCCGAATTGTAAAAGACAGTCTTATGACAAAGGAAGATTTTCTGGCTTTTTTGAATAAATATGCCGATCAGATAGACCATTTCCGCCAGATGGCACACGACTTGCATCAGAGTGTAAATCAGACATATGCAGGTTCGTTGCCATACGGTTTTCACCTTGATATGGTGGTGGAAGGAGTGAGAAATTATGGCTATTTGGTGTGTGTGAGGGAGGAAGATGTGCTTCCGCTGTTATTCGGCGCATATTATCATGACAGCATTGAAGATGCCCGTCTGACTTATAATGATGTGATGCGTCTGGCGAGGAATGAGATGACGATTGAACAGGCGATGATGGCCACAGAAATCGTGTATGCACTGACCAATGATAAGGGGCGAACCCGGGCTGAAAGGGCAGGAGAGAAATATTACAAGGGCATCCGTGAGACACCGTATGCTCCGTTTGTGAAACTCTGCGACCGTTTGGCGAATATCACGTATTCGTGTACTGGTGAAGGCAATAAGGGTACTAGGATGAAAGAAGTGTATAAGGGTGAGATGCCCCATTTTCTGCCAGCTATTAATCCCCACAGCGATGACCCGCGTTTTGCAGTACCCGTTGAGGTGGTGGAAGCATTGGCAGAAATCCTGATCGACGAGGTTGACAAGGATGAGATCCAGCGCCAGTGGGGGGAGATCTGAGATGGAGAATAAAAACATGAGAATTTTCGGCAATGCCTGGATGCACCGTACGCTGATCAAACTGTTACGCAGGGTGGATATCCGATATGTCTATCGCTTTACGGCGGTATGCGTGATCCCTGTGGCAATGGTGGTGAGTCCCGGTGCGAGGATTGCCTACCGGTATTTCCGCAAATGGAGGGGCCAGGGCCGCTGGCAGGCGTTGCTGAGTACCTATCGCAATCACTGTCTGTTCGGACAGACGGTGATTGACAAGTTTGCCATGTATGCAGGTCATCGGTTCGAGATCCACTCTACAGGGCATGAATTTTTTTACGCGCATGTGCGCGATGATCAGCCTGTGATGCTGCTGAATGCACATATCGGCAGCAGTGAGATGGTGGGCTATAACCTCAGTCAGTCCAAGCCCTGTAATGTCTTGGTGTATGGCGGTGAGAAGGAGGAGCTGATGGAATACCGCAAGAAGCAGTTTGCTGACATGGGCATCAAGATGATTCCTGTGGGAGAGGATGGCGTGAACATCATCGAGATTATGGACTGTCTGGATCGTGGCGAGGCCCTGAGTGTGTTTGCCGATCGGTTTATGAATCCCAGGAAGGTTATTCGCTCGACGATCCACGGCTTTAAGGTGCGACTCTCCAGAGGTCCGTTCGCCATCGCTGTGAACAGAGGCATCGATGTGTATATGGTCGTTGCGATGAAACAGCAGGACGGCTCGTATGACGGCAGGATCATCTATCTGGACTACGACAAGACGCTGCCCCATCGCGAACAGTGTCAGCAGTTGGCAGATCTCTATACTGCAGAAATAGAAAAGATACTCGAAGAATACCCGTTGCAGTGGTTTAACTACTTCAACATCTGGGAGGATGAGTAGAACAAAATAGAACAGAAGCATGAATTTGAGTGAAGGATTAAAGAAAGTATATACAGAAGAGCTGCAGTCGGCAGGGGAGGCTCAGCGCTATGCACAGATCATCGCCTGGGGGCCTATGGTGTTCCAGACGGCAAGGATCATGGTGAAGTGGGGCATCATGGAACTGATCAACCAGTCGGACAACGGACTTACCCTTGGGGAGATCCGCGAAAAGACTGACCTCTCCAACTATGCCCTGAAGTGCCTGTTGGAAGCCTCGCTTTCCATCGGCATCATCATGGTGGATCCCGAGAGTGAGCGTTTCTGTATCACAAAGGCAGGATGGTTTCTCTTGAACGACCAGTCCACGCGGGTGAATATCGACATGAACCATGATGTGAACTATCAGGGTATGTTCTATCTCGACGAGTCGCTGAAGCAGGGACGGCCCGTAGGTCTGAAGACCTTGGGCGACTGGCCTACGCTGTATGAAGGTTTGTCGCAACTGCCCCCACAGGCGAAGGAGAGCTGGTTGAACTTCGACCATTTCTACAGCGACGAGGCTTTTGAGGAGGCGCTGAAGATCGTATTCGACGAGCATCATGTGAAAAAGCTTTATGATGTGGGTGGCAATACGGGCAAATGGGCACTCCGCTGCGTCGGTTATAGTGCGGATGCGGAAGTGACCATCCTCGACCTGCCTCAGCAGATCAGGATGATGCAGGAGAATACGGCAGGCAAACAGGGCGCGGAGCGTATCAAGGGGTTCCCGATCAACTTCCTCGACGAGCAGGCGGCGTTCCCCAGGCAGGAAGGGCTCGACGCCATCTGGATGAGTCAGTTCCTGGACTGCTTCAGCATGGAGCAGATTGTGAGTATCCTGAAACGTGCACAGGTTGTGATGACAGCCGACACCCGTATCTTTATCATGGAAACGCTTTGGGACCGCCAGCGGTTTGACACCGCCGCCCTCTGCCTGACGATGACAAGCCTCTATTTCACGGCGATGGCAAACGGCAATTCGAAGATGTATAACACCGAGGATATGAAACATTGCATCCGTGAGGCCGGACTGGAGATCGAGCAGCTGTATGATCATCTCGGACTGGGTCATACCATCATCGTGGCAAGGAAAGCAGAATCAACAAACAACCAAAAATGATATGGAAAGAGCTGAAATTGAACAGAAAGTGAGGGCGTTTCTGATCGACGACCTCGAGATCGATGAAGACAAGGTGTTTCCAGAATCCAGACTCAAGGAGGATATGGGCATCGACAGTCTGGACTATGTGGATATCGTTGCCGGGGTGCTGACAATCTTCGGCGTGAAGGTAAATGTCGAGAAGATGAAGGCTGTGAAGACCCTGTCGCAGTTTATTGACTATTTGGAAATTGAATTGAAACAGAAATAATTATGGAGTTAGAAAAGATTGAAATGGCTTCTCTCATTCCTCAGCGTCCGCCTTTCATGATGGTGGACAAGATCCTGAGCTGTGATGATACCGACGCCGTGACGGAGTTCCTGGTGCGGCAGGATAATATCCTGTTGGACGGTTCGAAACTTTCGTCGGCTGGTATCGTGGAGAATATGGCACAGTCGTGTGCTGCCAGAATGGGGTGTGTGAACTTACTGCACAACAGGCCTATCAAGTTAGGCTTTATCGGAGAGATTAAGAACCTGAAGATTTACCGTCAGCCGCTGCAGGATGAACGTCTGACTACTGAGGTGCATATCCTGATGGATGTGTTTGACATGACACTGGCCAGTGTCTGTACCAAAGTGGGTGAGGAGGTCATTGCAGAGGGCCGTATGAAACTTGCCTCTACCAATATCGAGGCAGAAGGATAATAACTTAAAAAACGAAGAAAGAATCATGGAAGAATTAATGTTGGAACTTAAGAAAGAGATTATTGAAGTGCTTAACTTGGAAGATATGACCCCTGATGACCTGGAGGACGATGCGCCTCTGTTCGGTGCCGACGGTCTTGGACTCGACTCTATCGATGCCCTGGAGCTGATCGTGCTCCTGGAGAAGAAATACGGCATCAAACTGCAGGATCCCAAAGACGGCAAGAAAGTGTTTAAGTCTGTCAGGGTGATGGCAGAGTTTGTTCAGGCTAACCGTACTAAATAATTCGATCTTGGAACCGATATATATAACGGGAGCAGGTGTCGCCTCAGCGATAGGTATCGGCAAGGCGGAGACGTTGGCGGCGCTTCAGAACGGGCAGTCCGGTATCCGTGCCATTAGGTATCTGAAGTCGTCGCATCAGGATCTGCCTGTTGGCGAGGTACAGCTGAGTAATGACGAGCTGGCAGAACGACTCGGGTTAGGGGACAGCCGCCGCTATACCCGTACCGCCCTGATCGGAAAGCTCGCCCTCATGGAAGCCCTGCAGGAAGCCGGGCTTGACAGCGAGGCTTTGGACGAGGTGCATTTCATCTCGGGTACGACCGTTGGCGGGATGGACCGCAGAGAACAGATCTATGCCCAGGAGCCTGGTTGCGGACGGGAGATTGCCGAGATTGCCACTCATAACTGTGCGTCGTGTACTGAGATGATAGCGGAAGGTCTTGGTGATTTTGCCTCAATGGCGACTCTCTCTACGGCGTGTTCGTCGGCAACGAATGCCATTATCACAGGCGCGAACATGTTGCGCTGTGGCTTGGCAGAGATCGTGGTGGTAGGCGGTGCGGAGTGCCTGTCGCTGTTCCATCTGAACGGCTTTAATGCGTTGATGATCTTAGATCACCAGCCCTGCCGGCCTTTCGACAGGGATCGGGCTGGCTTGAACCTCGGCGAGGGTGCCGCCTATCTGGTGATGGAGACGGCGGCATCGGCTCAGCGGCGCGGCCTGACGCCGAAGTTCGTGTTGAGTGGCTATGCCAACACATGTGACGCGTTCCACCAAACTGCCTCCTCACCTGAGGGAGAAGGGGCGTTTCTGGCGATGCGTGCCGCCCTAGCGACAGCTGGTCTGAAACCAGAGGATATCCAGTATATCAATGCCCATGGCACGGGTACACCCAATAATGACGAGTCGGAGGGCAAGGCTATCCTGCGTGTGTTTGGCGAGCACTATCCCCCCGTATCCTCCACCAAGTCGTTTACGGGCCATACCACAAGTGCGTCGGGCAGTATCGAGGCAGTGTTCTGTCTTCTGGCCCTTGAGCACCAGTTTTTACCTAAGAACATCAACTGGAAGACACCGATGGAGCAAGGCATCCGGCCTGTGACAACGCCGGTGGCGCATCCCCGGATCCGACATATTCTCAGTAATGCGTTCGGATTTGGCGGCAACGATTCCTCTTTGATCTTCTCTAAAGTGAATGAATGATGGGAAAAGTATATATCCAAGCAGCAGAACAGATCTCTATCCAGAACCCGCTCTCTGAGGCGTGGATGGAGCAGCCGGTTGTGTATCACGAGCCTTTCGTGAAGGCAGTGAACCCTGCGTTCCGTGAGTATATCGCCCCTAATGAGGCACGACGGATGGGAAACATCATGAAACGTGCCCTCGTCACCTCGTTGAAGGTGCTGAAGGAAACGGGCATCGCCCATCCCGACGCCATCATCACAGGTACGAGTCTCGGCAGTCTGGACTATACGGAGAAGTTCCTGAAAGACCTGGTGGAGAATGGCGAGGAGTCGCTGAGTCCCACCTATTTCATGCAGACGACGCATAACACCGTGAGTTCGACGATCAGTATCTATACAGGTACCCATAGTTATAACACCACTTATTCGCACGGCGGCATCAGCTTCGAGCTCGCCTTGAAGGATGCCTGGATGCAGTTCTGCTTAGGCAGGATATCCAATGCCCTTATTGGCGGACATGACGAGATGTTTGAGTCGTATTTCGAACTGCTCCGGAAGACGGGTTATGTGGGTGTTGAGGGTATGGTGCCCTGTGGTGAGTGTGCCATGTCGATGATGCTCAATACACAGTCCTCACCTGATAACCTCTGTGAGTTGGCTGGTGTCAGTGTATTCCGCACGAAGTCGGCGCAGAACATCCGCAGACAGCTGGAGATGCTGACAGAGAAGGCCGGTATCAGCCTGGAGGCTATCCAGACGGTGATGACAGGCGTGAACGGGAATCCTGAGAACGACCGGTTGTATCAGCCCGTGCTGGGCGAGCTCTTCCCGCAGGCGGAGCATCTGCAGTACAAACAGCTGTTCGGTGAGAACTTCACGGTATCGGCGTTAGGACTGTATGCTGCCGCTCATCTGATAAAGAAACAAGGCACGCCTGTGATGCTGTTTGTGAACTGCACCATGAATGGCGATTGTGCGTTAGTGCTCTTGAAAGGAATATGATTCTGAAGTTATTGCCCATATCGCTCTTCCAGTGTATGCTCCTGACGGGTGGACAGGTACTGATGAAGTATGGTCTTCTGAAAGCCGGTGATTTCTCCTTTTCTTGGGGCTATTTCGGCAGACTGCTGATCAACTGGCAGTTCTTCTGCTGTGGTATCTGCTTTGCCGTCGGTTCCGTGCTCTGGATGTATATCATCAAGAACTTCCCTTTGAGTATGGCGTACCCGATGGTGAGTCTGAGTTATGTGATGGGCATGTTTGCGGCAATCATCTTCTTCCACGAGCATATACCGTTAGAGAGATGGATCGGCGTGCTCCTGATTCTGTCGGGATGCGTGCTGATAGCAAAATAGAAATTATTAAATGTAGAGATATGTTGAGACCGTTAGTTTTATATTTAATGTGTCTGTCTGCCCTGACGGTGATGGGACAGACCAAACTTACGAGTGAGCAGGAGAAGCAGGTGCTGGCGAAAATGGAGCAGTCGTCGAATGCGCTGCATTCGCTTCAGTGCGACTTCGTACAGTCCAAGCGGATGAAGATCCTGAGCAAGGAGATGCAGTCGAAGGGTATTCTGTATTTCAAGAAGCCGGATAAGATCAGATGGCAATACACCACACCTTACGACTATACCTTTGTCATGAACGGCGACAAGGTGCAGATCAAGTCGGCTAAGTCAACTAAGAATATCGATATTCAGGGGAACAAGATCTTCCGTCAGATCACGACAATCATCCTGAATACCGTGACTGGTGGCGGTATCAAGAACTCGGCCGACTTCGATGTGATGCTTTTCAGGCAAGGTGATGCGTATTTCGCCAAGATGCTGCCGAAGAAGAAGGAAGTAAAGCAGGTCTATGCTGCCATTGAGGTGTATTTCAATCCTGCACTGACGATGGTGGAGCGTATCAAGATGATAGAGAAGTCGGGTGAATATACCGTCGTCAAACTGCTGTCTCCTAAAATGAACACCACAATTAATGAGAGCATATTTAAGGTTAATTAGTCTGTTGCTGCTCTTCCAGTTGCCTTGTCAGGCTCAGGAGGAGACTGTGCTGACTGACTCTGTAGGGGTTGACACTGTTGTCACGGATACCGCAGAGATCAGACAGTATAATCTGCTGCTGGAGGCAGGGCCGCATCAGATCTCCGGCATCTGTGTGATGAAGATGACATCGCCGACGGAAGTGATTGGTACCGTGATCAATGAGTTTGGACTGACTGCCTTTGATTTCGAGTACAACGGAAAGAAGGCCAGACTTTCGAATCTGCCTCCGTTCCTGGATAAATGGTATATCCGGAAGGTATTGCAGGCTGATATGTCGTTTTTCTTCTCCAACCTTCCAAAGCAGAAGAATGTGAGGAAGATCAGTAGGCTGATGACCTTCTCGCCTGATGGTGAGATCCACATGACTAATATCCGATTTAAGATAAAATATACATTTACTCCAATAATAGAAGAATGAGACTGATCAACGATTTTTTTGAGGTAGTTTCCACCAAACAGAGTGAGGACAGCTACCAGTGCCAGGTGAAGTTCAATCCCGAGCACCGCATCTATAAAGCCCATTTCCCTGGTAACCCTATTACACCGGGTGTCTGTCTGATGCAGATGGGTGAGGAGGTGCTGGAAGAGAAATACGGGAAGCAACTGCAGCTGAGCGTCATCAAGACCATCCGGTTTAAGAAGATCATCGGACCGAATGATACCCCTGTCTATACCTTTACAAAAGAGGTGCTGGATCAGGATGTGCTGACTGCGGATGTTACCGTTTCCGACGAGGCGGATGCGGCCGTGAAGATGTCGCTTCAATTTAAAGTGCTGGATGTATAAGGTATGTGTCATCATACCGACTTATAATAATGCCGGGACAATCGTGGAGGTCATATCCGGCGTGACGGCTTATTGTCAGGATGTGATTGTGGTGAATGACGGTAGTACAGACGAGACTGCTTCCATTCTTCAGCGGCTCTCTACGCCCGTCACGCTGGTCTCATACCCTAAGAACCAAGGTAAGGGGCACGCGCTGGTGAAGGGCTTTCAGAAAGCCAGGGAATTAGGTTTCTCCCATGCGATAACGATTGATGCCGACGGGCAGCATTTCCCTGCCGATATACCTATTTTATTAAATAAGATGGAGGAGAAGCCCGAGGCAATCATCGTGGGATGCAGGAATCTTACGGAGAAGAATATGCCACGACAGAACACGTTTGCCAACAAGTTCTCTAATTTCTGGTTCCGTTTGCAGACGGGCATTAGTTTCCCTGACACCCAGAGCGGCTTCAGACTCTACAACCTGAAGGCGCTGAGATGGTTGCCGCTGATCACCTCCCGCTATGAGGCTGAACTGGAACTGTTGGTGTTTGCGGCTTGGACGGGTTGTCCGATCTCCTCTGTCAGTGTGCGGGTGTATTATCCCCCGGTGGAGGAGCGGGTGAGTCATTTCCGTCCTGTCTATGATTTCTTCCGTATCAGTGTGCTGAATACGATCCTGTGTGCAGGTGCCTTGTTCTATAGGTCGTTCTATTTCATCAAGCAGGCGCTCTATACCATCTTCTCCTTCTGCTTCTTCCTCGTGGATGCTATTATCCTGACGTTGGCAGGTTTCTTGCTGATCACCGTCGGAGGGGCAACGGAGAAACACAAGTTCTTGTATCACAGGCTTTTGTGGAAACATGCCAGATTCATTATCCGTCATGTGCCCGGTACGAAGTTCACCTTCCATCAGCCACAAGGCGAAGACTTCGGGAGTCCCTCGATCATCATCAGCAACCATCAGTCGCATCTGGATCTGATGGCGATTATGATGCTGACACCGAAACTGATCATCCTCACGAAGCGCTGGGTGTGGCATAATCCCTTTTACGGTCTCATTATCCGTTATGCGGATTTCTTCCCCATCTCTGATATGGATGATATGAAAGTGAAGATCCGGAAGAAGGTTGATGAAGGTTACTCTGTGGTGATATTCCCGGAGGGAACACGTTCGGAAGACTGCAGAATCAGATTGTTCCAGCGTGGTGCCTTCTATCTGGCAGAGCAGCTGAGACTCGACATCCTGCCTGTGTTCATCAAAGGTTTCGGAGAGGTGTTGCCCAAGAAGTCGTTCCATCTGCATCCTGGTACGATGTCTCTGGAGGTGAAGCCCCGTATCTGTCGTGAGAAACTGACTGCCGAAGATAACTACAAGACACTGACCAGACGGATGCGCCACACCTATCTGAAGTGGAATCATGAAGAAGTGAAGTTATATAGAAGTAAACATTAAAAACAGAAAATGATATGAAAGTAGAAGATGTTCCCCAAGATCCGAAATTTACGGAGGGTACCCCTGTCAGGCACCCGGTTTATGCCGTAAACAGTGAAGGAAAATACGAGATGGTAAACAGTTTGGGATGGGAGGTCAAGAATGAGGCCATCCAGTTGCAGCTGGACGCCGTTCAGGAAGAGTGTGACGAAGTGCTTGAGCGCATCAAGAATGGAGAGTCCACCCTTCTGGAGTATTATGCCGTAAAGAATCTGATGACGGTAGAGTTACTGGCCCACTATGCCGACATCCCCAAGCGTAAGGTTCGCAAGCATATGTCTGATCCTGAGGCGTTTGCCAATCTCGATGAGAAGACACTGAGTGCTTATGCAGAAGCCCTCCGCATGACAGTAGAAGAATTAAAAACATTCCCAGAAAAATAAGAAAGATGGAATTACAATTACAACATAAACCAGCAGCCCATTGTGAGAACGGGACGATCTCTAATCTGTTGAGATTCTATGGCGTAGAAGTGTCGGAACCTATGGCCTTTGGCTTGTCCAGTGGTCTGTTCTTTGTGCATTTCCCCTTCGTGAAGGCGGGTGGTATGCCGATGACAGCCTTCCGCACCTTCCCTGGTTTACTCTTTAAGCGTATCACCAAACTGTTTGGTATCAAGTCTGAGATGCGTCGTTTCCTGAGTAAGGATCGTGCGATGAAGAAGTTGGACGAGGTACTGCTGGGCCAGAAGACCCCAGTGGGCTTAGTCGTTGGTATCTATTACCTGCCGTATTATCCGATCGAATATCGTGTTCACTTTAATGGTCACAATATCTGTATCGTAGGAAAAGATGAAAAGACAGGTGTGTATAGTGTACTGGATCCCCTAACCATCGAGAAGGTGACCCTCACCACGAAGGATCTGAAGAAGGTACGTTTCACCAAGGGCACCTATCCCTTGATGGGTCAGATGTATTGGATCAAAAAGATGCCGGAGGTGATACCCGATCTGAAGCCGCTGGTCCTGAAAGCCATCAAGAAGAACTGTAAGCATATGGCCTTCCAGCCTAAATTCATACCTTTTGCCGGTACGAACGGTATCATCTTTCTGTCGAAGAAGATGAGAACCTGGGAGAAGACCATGGGACGGAAGAAGGCATTGCTGAATCTGGCGCAGATCATCCGTATGTTGGAAGAGACAGGTACAGGCGGTGCAGGTTTCCGTTATGTCTATGGTGCCTTCCTGCAGGAGGCAGCGGAAAAGACGGGGCTGGACTTCCTGAACAACTATTCCGTAGAGATGACGCAGATCGGTGACAAGTGGAGAGAGTTCTCCTATCAGTCGTCGAAAGTCTTGAAGAAACGTAAGGACGAAGGTCTGACCTTTGATGATCTGGCTGATATGCTCGAGAAACTCGGTGAGACCGAAAGAGACTTCTTCAAGAGATTGTATGCGGATGTAGATCGCTGTTCTGAATGAAGCATAGGCTCATCGTCGCTCTCTGCCTGCTATTGGTAGTCCTCTCTTCGCATGCCTATCGGTTCAGGGCTTTCATCCCCAAGGAGAATCCTACGGGGACGGGGGTCATCGTCTGTCCTGGTGGCAGCTATTTCTGGTTGGATAAGCAGGGAGAGGGTGATGAGGTGGCCCAATGGTTTTGTGATCACGGCATTGCAGCCTTTGTCGTAGAGTACAGTCATGGAGGCTGGGCATCGTTCACCTTCCATGTGTATCTGAAAAAGCGGCGTTTCCCCGAAGGCTTCAATGACCTGTGCAGGGCACTCGATGAAGTGAGAACTCATGCTTCGCACTATGGCGTCAGGACGGATCGTATCGGCTGTATGGGATTCTCTGCAGGCGGTCATCTGGTGATGCATGCCGCCGAGCAGTTGGCGGGAACACCGCAGGCACCTTTTTTCGTGGCACCGATGTATCCTGTGGTCTCGATGACGCATCCTGCCACCCACAAGCGTTCCCGTCGGGGACTGTTGGGTGGTTCTCCTTCAAAGGAGATGATGGACTCCCTGTCGGTTGAGCGACACGTGCCGGTCAACTGTCCGCCTGTGTTCCTGATGAACTGCGACGACGATCCTGTGGTGGATCCCCGTAATGCCATCCTTCTGGATTCTGCCTTAACGAGCCGGCATATCCCTCATCACTACGAGCACTATCGTACGGGTGGGCACGGATTCGGGGTGTCGGAGAAGAAAACAACAAAAGAAGCTATCGGCTGGAAAGAGCAATTCCTGACATGGCTTCAGAATCTAGTCAATAATCAATTGTAATGGTGAACTTCTTTCTACGTCTGTATGATATACTCCATCAGCGCAAGGCCCTGTTTACAGGACTGCTGCTGGGACTGATCATGACGCTGCTTGTGATGATGTTCTCACTTTCCTATAACGAGAACATCTACGACTTCCTGCCATTAAGTGGAAATGAGCAGAAGGCTATCAATATCTACCAGGATATCTCTGGTGGACAACGCATCTATGCGATGTTTAAGACCAAAGACGGGGAGATTGACAGAGACCGTCTGGCTGAGGCTGTCGATTCCTTTGCCCAGAAGATCAATTCCCAGCCAGGGAAGAGACATATCAAGGAGATCACCACCCAGATCGATTACGATAAGTATGCCAGTATCACGGATTTCATCTATCAGAATATGCCGGTGATGCTGCGCGATTCCGATTATGTCCGTATGGAGCGGTTGCTGGCAAAGCCGGATTATGCGAAGGAACAGTTGGCTAACGACGTGGAGATGATGCTGATGCCTGCTTCGGGCTTTTTCACTTCGAATATCGGCAACGATCCGCTGGCACTCTTCAGTCCGGTATTAGACCGCTTGCAGGTACAGCAGTCGGCTTTGCCCATAGAGGTGGATAACGGCTATATCTATATCAATGACAACAAATATGCCGTAGCGATGCTGACTTCACCTTATGGGGGTATGGAGTCGGCCAACAACAGTCTGCTGGTGGAGTATGTGGATAGCGTTGTCGGCGAGACGATGAAGGCTGTGCCGAATGTCGATGTGGCTATTACTGGAGCCCCTGTCATCGCTGTCGGCAATGCCGAACAGATCAAGCGTGACAGTCATTGGGCCATCACCATCGCCATCACCCTGATCCTCACGTTGCTGGTGTTCGCATTCAAGAAGGTGAAGAACCTCCTGCTCATCGGTGCCTCCATCGCCTTCGGCTGGCTGTTCGCCATGGGACTGGTGTCTGTGATCCGCAGTGATGTGTCGTTGATTGTGATCGGTATCGGCTCTATCATTATCGGTATCGCCGTGAACTATCCTCTGCACTTTATCGCCCATACGAGTCGTGGCGGTACTGCCAGGGAGATCCTCAAAGAGATGGTGGCACCGCTGCTGATCGGTAACATCACCACGGTGGGTGCCTTCGCCAGCTTGATGCCACTCGACGCACCAGCCCTGCGCGACTTGGGTATCTTTGCTGCCCTGATGCTGGTGGGTACGATCCTCTTTGTACTGGTGTTCCTGCCGCATCTGGTAAAGGTGAGGGCTGAAGTAGGAGAGGAGCGTCTGGTCTTCGGCAAACTGTCATCAGGTTCGCCAGAGCGTCATCGCTGGCTGTTGTGGGTGATCTTCATCCTGACACTCGTCTTTGGCTATTACAGTCTGGACACTTCGTTTGACACCAACATGCACCATATCAATTATATGACGAAGCAGCAGAAAGACCTGTTGGGTGAGATGAATGCCTCTATCGGCATGAATGATACGGTGAATGTGTATGTCGTCACAGAGGGTGCAGACTGGAATCAGGCTCTTGACGAAAGGTCGAAACTGGCCCCGATGCTGGAACAGTTCAAGCAGAAGGGGGCGTTGAACAGCTATTCTGATGCCACGAACCTGATCTGCTCTGAGGCAGAACAGCAGCGCAGGATAGAACGCTGGAACGCTTTTTGGAAAGAGCATCGGACTGAGGTCTTGGCTGCACTGCAGGCGAATGCTCCGGCTTTCGGTTTCAGCGATGAGGCTTTTGAGGGTTTCCGTGAGATCATCACCAACGACTATACGCCGAAGCCCTTCGAGTATTTCGAGCCCGTGCGCTCCATCTTCCTGAATACCTCCTTTAGTACGAACACAGGCTGTTGCGCCGTGATTGACATCATCAATGCCAAGGGTAAGGACATGGAAGCGCTGGAATCGGCGCTGAACGAGGCTTTGGGATCGTCCTGCTACGCCTTCGACTTTGTCAGGATGAACGGGGCTGTGGCCAGTACGCTCTCCGACAACTTCAACTATATCGGGTTTGCCTGCGGATTCATTGTCTTCATCTTCCTGTGGCTGTCGTTCGGACGACTGGAACTGAGTATCCTGGCATTCATGCCGATGGCTGTCGGATGGATCTGGATTCTGGGTATCATGACGCTCTTCGGCATGCAGTTCAACATTGTGAATGTGATCTTGGCTACCTTTATCTTCGGACAGGGTGACGACTATACCATCTTTATTACCGATGGTCTGATCAACGAATATGCCTACCGCAAGAAACTGCTGCCTTCGTATAAGAACAGTATTGTGATCTCTGCCTTGATCATGTTCATCGGTATGGGTTCACTGATTGTGGCTAAGCATCCTGCCCTTCATTCGTTGGCAGAGGTGACGATAGTGGGTATGTTCACAGTAGTCCTGATGGCTTGGGTGATACCGCCGTTTATCTTCGGATGGCTCACAAAGACCAATCACAGGATCCGCAGACGACCTGTGACGATCGAACAGATCGTCCGCATCACCTATTGCGCTGTGGTGTATCTCACGGAACTGCTGTATGGTAGTATCATAGGCTTGGTGGTGAAATGCCTGCCTGATAAGGACAAGAAGAAGGAGGCTTGGTTCCACCGGCTGATCCATCGGTCGATGCAGGTGGATGTGAACCACGTCTGGGGTGTCAGGTTCCATGTCCATAACGAGGTGAACGAGAAGTTCGACAAGGGTTCGATTATCATCTGTAACCACGAGTCGATGCTCGATCCGATCTATATCCTCTCGCTGAGTCCTCGTATTCTGGTGATGGCAGGTGACAGGGTGTGGCGGAACCGTTTCGTGAGGACGATGTTCAAGGTGTCGCGCTTCATGAATGCCAGAAACTCGATAGAGAACATGGAGGATCAGTTGACTCAGGCTGTGGCTGACGGCTATAACGTGGTGATATTCCCTGAAGGTCTGAGAAGCAGCGACGGTATTAGGCGTTTCCATAAGGGGCCGTTCCATCTGGCCAGGAAACTGGGGGCTGACATCCTGCCGCTGTATCTTCACGGCACAGGGCATGTGATGCCTAAAGGCAGTGGCTTCGCGTCTCGTGGACAAGTGGATCTGGTGATAGGCGAGCGTATATCTGCGGAAAGGTTAGGGGAGTATGGTGACACCGATCTGGCGATTACCAAACGGATCCAGCATCTCTATAAGGACCGTTACGAACAGATCCGCCGTCAGATCGAGAACACGCACTACTTCCATGATTATATTATCGACAAGTATATCTATAAAGGAATAGGTATAGAGAAGGAGACACGGAAGATGCTGAAGCGCTATGATGATTTCAGCCAGTGGATAGACGCCTGTCAGTTGGAGGATGCATCTGCCGACAGCGTCTCTGTCGTTCATGCCGGCAGAGGTCAGTTCTCGCTGTTGCTGGCACTCGTGCATCCAGAATGGGAGATCCATTCCTATGCCGATGATCCTGACGATGCGGCTTTGGCTGCATCCTGTGATCCGATGCCTGCCAATCTGCATGTCTATGACGCCTCAGAGGCAAAGATTGATGCAGACGCATCGAATATCATAGATTTCTCAAAAATACTCCATTATCATGAAAAACCAGTTTGACGACATCCGTCCGTATAATGACAGTGAGATACCTGCTGCCATGCAGCGTATTGTGGATAGCGACTTCTTCGGCCTGCTCTGCACCTATGTCTATCCGGGTAAGAATCCGGCTGACGTGAGAAAGATGATGCTGTCGTTTCGCTCTATCCGTGATTTCCAGTTAGAGGTGATGCGCTGCGTCAACGAACAGGTGATTGCCCGTTCCACCACCGCTTTCACCTATAGCGGGGTGGAGCAGCTCGACTCTCAGAAGCATTATCTCTTTGTGAGTAACCATCGTGACATCATGCTCGATACCTGTCTGTTGCAGTATATATTATATAAGAACGGGCACGAGACATCGGAGATCACCTTTGGCGCCAACCTGATGTCGTCGCCTTTGGTGATCGATATCGGCAAGTCCAACAAGATGTTCCGTGTGGAGCGGGGGGGCAACATGAAGGACTTCTATCTTTCGTCGAAACATCTGAGCGATTATATCCGCTATGTGCTGACGGAGAAAGGACAGAGCCTCTGGATAGCCCAGCGCAACGGACGTACGAAAGACGGTAATGATCTGACGGATCAGGGGGTCATCAAGATGTTCTGTATGAGTGAGCCTATGGATAAGATCAAGGCGCTGGCTGATCTGCATATCGTTCCTGTGGCTGTCAGCTACGAGTGGGAGTCATGCGATATCCTGAAGACCCTTGAGCTCTATGAGTCACGTTCCAGAAAGTATATCAAGAAACCTGGTGAGGACCTGAACAGCATCCTCACTGGTATCGTCCAACCCAAAGGGCGTGTGAATATCACGATCTGTCCTGAGGTGACAGAGGCCGACCTGCGCCAGTTTGAACAGTGCACGAACAACGAGTACCATCGTCTGGTGGCTCAGTTGCTCGATGAACGTATCCTCTCTGCCTATCAGCTGACTCCCAACAACTATGTCGCCCATGATCTGCGCTATGGTCAGCAGCTCTACCGTGAACACTATACCGATGAGGAGCGCGATACCTTCATGGCCTATATGGAAAAGCTCAACGAATTCGATATCGCCGAACCCGACGTGCTGAAGGATATCTTCTTAGGGATCTATAGTAATCCTGTAGATGCAAAAGCCCGCCTGAAAGCATCGAAATGAAAAAATGTAAGCGGAAAAGCCATTTTTCTTGCAAAATATTTGTTTATTTCGTGGAAAAGTGATATTTTTGCACCCGATAAAACAAAAAATAGAGAATATGTCAATGTCGAATGCATACTTTTACGGTTATTACTTTTACTTTGCAAGCAATTGTGAAGCGGTTGGCCGTAAGTAAAATTTGAGATTGAGAATTTGAAGGATATAATAAGGCTCCGCTTCACGAAAAGGTGAAAGCGGAGTTTTTTTTAAGAAGATAGAAAAAGTTAAGATATGAAGAGAATTGCCATTCAAGGACTGATCGGGTCGTTCCACGATATTGCGGCACACCTGTATTTTGAGGGGGAACAGATACAGCTTATTTGCTGCTCTACCTTCGAACAGGTCTTTGAGAATATCAAGAAGGATCCCACGGCGATCGGCATGCTCGCCATCGAGAATACGATTGCGGGTAGTCTGTTGCACAACTATGAGCTGTTGCGCGATAGTGGTACTACCGTAGTAGGAGAACATAAGCTCCACATCTCGCATTGCATCTGCTGTCTGCCAGAGGATGATTGGGATACGATTACAGAGGTTCACTCGCATCCGGTAGCCCTGATGCAGTGCCGTCAGTTCTTAGCCCAGCACCCGCAGTTGAAGAATGTGGAGGCTGAGGATACGGCAGGTTCGGCCAAGATGATTGCAGAGGGGCAGAAGAGAGGTTGGGCTGCTATCTGTCATGCGGAGGCAGCAAAGCTCTACGGTTTGAAGGTGCTGGAGGATCATATTGAGGATAATAAGCATAATTTCACCCGTTTCCTCGTGGTGTCGAATCCCAACAAGGCCGATATGCTGCGCCCATTGACTGAGGCCAACAAGTCGAGCATCGTTTTCTCACTGCCTCATGAGGAAGGTTCACTCTCGCATGTGTTGGCGATCCTCTCATTCTACAAGATCAACCTCACAAAGATTCAGTCGCTGCCGATTATCGGACACGAGTGGGAGTATCTGTTCTATGTCGATGTGATGTACGACGATCTCACGCGATACCGTCAGTCAATCGATGCGATTATCCCACTTACAAAAGACTTAAAGATTTTAGGAGAATATAAAGATGGCAAACAAACAAATTGAACCAGCAGATAGATTATCACTCGTTAGCGAATACTACTTCAGCAGAAAACTGAAGGAAGTGGCTCAGCTTAATGCTGAGGGTAAGGACATCATCAGTCTCGCAATCGGCAGTCCTGATATGCCGCCTTCCGAGCAGACCATTAATAAATTGTGTGAGGTAGCCAAACTGCCTGATGCTCACGGTTATCAGCCCACGATGGGCACACCTGAGTTACGCGAGGCAATGGCTGGCTTCTACAAGCGTTGGTACAATGTGGATCTCGATCCAAAGACTGAGGTTCTGCCATTGATCGGCTCAAAGGAGGGAATCCTGCATGTCACCCTCGCCTTCGTGAATCCTGGCGATGAGGTGCTGGTGCCCAATCCTGGCTATCCTACCTACACTTCGCTTTCGAAGATTCTGGGTGCCAAGATCGTGAACTACAATTTGCGTGAGGACAATGGTTGGCAACCTGACTTCGAGGAGCTGGAGAAGATGGATCTCTCGAAGGTGAAACTCATGTGGACCAACTATCCCAACATGCCGACGGGTGGTCGTGCACGCCGTGAGACCTACGAGTGTCTGGTGAAGTTTGCCAAGGATCATGGCATCGTGGTGGTGAACGATAATCCCTATTCCTTCATCCTGAGCGAAGAACATCTGAGTATCCTCCAGGTGCCAGGTGCGAAGGACTGCTGTATCGAGTTCAATTCGATGTCTAAGTCGCATAACATGCCTGGTTGGCGTGTGGGTATGTGTCTGGCCAATGCCCAGTTTATCCAGTGGATCATGAAGATCAAGAGTAATGTGGACAGCGGTACCTTTAGAGGTATCCAACTTGCTGCGGCTGAGGCACTTAAAAATGATGAGGCTTGGCATCGTGAAGCGAATATCGAGACCTATGGCCGTCGCCGTCAGTGGGCTGAGCAGATCATGGATGTACTGGGTTGCACCTACGACAAGAGTCAGGTAGGTATGTTCCTCTGGGGAAAGATCCCTGAGAAGTACGCCGATGTCGAGGATCTCACGGAGAAGGTGCTCCACGAGGCGCGTGTGTTCATCACCCCAGGCTTCATCTTCGGCTCAAACGGCCAGCGTTACATCCGCATCTCCCTCTGTGCCAAAGAAGAGAAAATCCAACAAGCATTAGAAAGAATCAAAAAAACAATATAATTATGGAACTGGATTTACAACCGTTGAATTTACCGAGTGACAATGAACGTCCCTTCGTGATTGCAGGCCCTTGCTCTGCAGAGACAGAGGAACAAGTGATGACCACAGCCCGCGAACTGGCTATGAAAGGCTGCCACAACTTCCGTGCAGGTGTCTGGAAACCCCGTACGAAACCAGGTGGCTTCGAAGGTCATGGTGAGCCCGCGCTCGTATGGCTGAAACAGGTGAAGGAAGACACCAAGATGCTGGTTGCTACCGAGGTGGCTACACCAGAGCATGTGGAACTGTGCCTGAAGTATGGTATTGATATCCTCTGGATTGGTGCCCGCACCTCTGCCAACCCCTTCGCCATGCAGGCGATAGCCGATGCCCTGAAGGGTGTCGATGTGCCTGTATTCGTGAAGAACCCCGTGAACCCTGACCTGGAACTCTGGATTGGTGCGCTGGAACGTCTGAACCAGGCTGGCGTGAAGCGCTTAGGTGCCATCCATCGTGGCTTCTCCAGCTATGAGCAGAAGATCTATCGCAATGCCCCCATGTGGCAGATTCCCATCGAGTTGCGTCGCCGTATCCCTGCACTGCCGCTGATCAGCGATCCTTCACATATCGGAGGTCGCCGTGAACTGATTGCGCCGCTCTGTCAGCAGGCGATGGACCTGGGCTTCGACGGATTGATCATCGAGAGTCACTGCGATCCTGATAAGGCCTGGAGCGATGCCAAGCAGCAGGTGACACCTGATGTGCTCGACTATATCCTGAGTCTGTTGGTGATCCGTGATGAGCACACCACGACAGAGGGTATCACTCAGCTCCGTAAGCAGATCGACGAGCTCGACAACCAGCTGATGGATCTGCTCGCCAAGCGCATGAAGGTGTGCCGTGAGATTGGTCAGTACAAGAAGGAGCACAACATGACGGTGCTGCAGGCCAACCGTTACAATGAGATTTTGAACAAGCGTGGTGCCCAGGGCTCACTCTGTGGTATGGATCCAGAGTTTGTCGCTCACGTCTTCGAGAATATCCACGAGGAGTCAGTTCGTCAACAGATTGAGATCATTAACAAGTAATAAGTAAAATTGAACTTTTCAATTCTATGAAAATATTAGTAATGGGCGCAGGAAAGATGGGATCATTCTTCATCGACCTGCTGAGTTTCGACCACGAGGTAGCTGTCTTTGAGCGCGATCCCAAACGGATGCGCTTCACCTACAACTGTCAGCGTTTTACCTCTTACGAGGAGATACGCGAGTTTAAGCCGGAACTGCTGATCAATGCTGTCACGCTGAAATACACCATCCCTGTATTCAAAGAGGTGATTCCATATCTGCCTAAGGAGTGTATCATCAGCGACATCGCCTCTGTAAAGACCGATCTGAAAGACTTCTACGAGAGCACAGGGATGCGCTATGTATCGACTCACCCGATGTTCGGACCTACGTTTGCCAACCTGCAGCAACTCTCTGAGGAGAATGCGATCATCATCAGCGAGGGCGACTATATGGGACGTATCTTCTTCAAGGACCTCTATCAGAAGCTGGGACTGAACATCTACGAATACACCTTCGAGGAGCACGATAAGACGGTGGCTTACTCGCTGTCAATCCCTTTCGTCTCAACGTTCGTGTTTGCGGCTGTCATGAAGCACCAGGATGCACCTGGTACCACCTTCAAGCGCCACATGCGCATTGCCAAGGGTGTGCTCAACGAGGACGACTATCTGCTTCAGGAAATCCTCTTCAACCCCTACACCCACGATCAGGTATCCCAGATCCGTACGGAGTTGAAGGAGCTGTTGGAGATCATCGACCACAAGGATGCCGACGGCATGAAAGGCTATCTCACGAAGATCCGCAACAACGTGAAGCGTGACATTGAAATCAAGCAATAAACTTATCTACCATCTGGTAGCCTTTATAGTAGTGGCAATCTGGGGCTCGACGTTTGTCTGCACCAAGTTGCTGCTACTTAGTGGTTTATCCCCTGCACAGATCTTCACGCTGCGTTTCATCATTGCCTATCTCCTGCTGCTAGGCTATTCGCTTACGAGAAACCATCGCTGGTTTTCCAAGGTGTGGCAGGATGAAGTGCTGATGTTCGCCTTGGGCTTGACGGGAGGTACGCTCTATTTCCTCACGGAGAACACAGCGATGAACTATACCACCACCACGAACACGTCGCTGATAGTTAGTCTCTCGCCTTTAGTGGCAGCCCTGCTTATCTCACTGTTTTATAAGTCGTTACGCCTGAATCGTGCGCAGTCCATAGGGATGGTTATGGCAGCAGTTGGTGTCGTTATTGTTGTGCTGAATGGCCATTTCGTGCTCCATCTGTCACCGCTTGGCGACTCTTTGGCTTTCTCCGCAGCGCTCTGTTGGGGATTCTATTCGTTGCTGATGATTCCTGCCAACATGAGGTACGACACAGTATTTGTCACACGAAAGGTCTTCTTCTACGGCCTGCTTGCGATGATTCCCTATTACCTCCTGAAGCCCGACGAGGCGATCATCTTCACCCCTGCGGTGGTTCAGTTCTTCAATCTCCCGATACTCCTCAACCTGTTGTTCTTGGGCTGTGTTGCATCGATGACCTGCTTCCTGGCCTGGAACTGGGTGTTGAAGAAGTTAGGACCCGTTATCGCCACCAACTACGTCTATTTCAATCCCGTCACCACCATCCTCTTTGCGTGGGTCGTTCTCTCAGAACAGATCACCATTTATTTCATCCTTGGCACCATACTGATCCTTGCAGGTCTGTACCTCACCGAAAAGAAACGCTAATTTGGATGCGACATCATAGGAGGGCCTTCGGGCCCTTTTGTCGTTTTTGGGGGTGAGTGTCGCTACAAGTATGGGGGATTCTTGCAGGAAAACTTGGTGGTCTGAATATACTGACCTACTTTTGCACCGTCAAACAAATAAGTGACACATAAAAGATTGTTGGATTTTTAAAAGAAAGGATAAACAATGAAGAAGTTAGTTGTAATGATGATGGTTAGCTGTCTGCCAACGATGATGATGGCACAACCTGCAAAGTATTGTATGACCTATTCTGACTATAAGGCTCATAACTGGAATACCATCGAGTCGCTTGTGAACGGACGCTCGGAGATGATTCCCCAAATAAAGATGGATGAGTCAGACATTAAGGTGAAGTCGGGCGACAAGGAGGTTGACCGTATTCTGAAGAAGGAGGTCTTTGCCATCACTTTCGGCAAACAGCTGTACGTGAACTGTCGCAATCTGCGTTGCAAAGACATTATTCTTGATACACAGAACTATGTGCAGGCCTATCCTTATGCCGGCAACAAACTGCTCATCGCAGTCTATCATATCAACAACGGTGCTTTCCTGATGGGCTTGGGGGCTGATGTGGCAAGTGTATTTACACCGCTTGGCCCCAGCATCGCCCTGAGATCGACTTCTACGGCACTCTGGCTGAGTAGGAAGAAGCTGGACAGCCATCGCTGCTATCTCATTGATACGGATGCCGATGGGAAAGGCCGTTACCCCGTGACACGCATCGACGATGACTTTATGGCGAAGCTGCTCGCCAACGATGCCCACATGCTTGCCCGCTACAATGCCGTCAGCAGTAAGCGAGAGCGCCAGTCGGCTTCAAATGTACTCGCCGTCCTAAGTGAAAAGGGCCTCGTTGAAGCAGCGAACTGATCTTGCTACCCATTTTCTGCGAGCAGATAGATGTGGCCTGAGGCGCGGCGGTCGGTGTCGAAGTTGAAGCTCTGATCACTGAGGGCACGGCCTAACTTCTGATAGGTGGTCTTCGGATCGTAGTTGGCATAGCGGTTTTTCAGCAACTCGTGAATCTCGTTCAGGGTCCACCACCTGCCTTCGCCAGCCTTCGGCTTGCGGAAACTCTCGCCAATCATCTCCACCAGATCGTTCAGCTTCTGATAGGGCTCGTTCTCCTTGATGAGCGTGGCAATCTCCTCATTATCAAGCCAGTAGCGTTCGCCTTGATTAAAGAGGTGGAGCACCTGTGCGAAGAGCTGCTGGTGTTCGAGATTGTCCTCGAAGTTGATGTTTTTATCGTTATCAATCGCTACGCAGACGAAACGTCGTGAACCAGTGGGATCCACCAAGGGCTTCTGCTGGTTGGTAGTACCTATAAAAGAGGTGTAGCGACGGAACTGCTTGATGGTCTTGCCGTAGGGTGGGCGGAACTTCACTTCTGCCGACGACAACAGGTATTTCAGCACGATCTGCTGCGAGGCGGTGGTCTTGTCGAACTCGTCGATGTTGATCATTGCAAACATCGTGAGGGCGATATTCAGGTCGAACTCGTTCTTGAAGTTGATCTTATCATTGTAATACTCACGCAGTTCTGGAGGCAGGATAATCTTGCAGAAACGGGTCTTTCCACAACCCTGACGACCAATCAGGAGCGGTGTCAACGCATTGCCAGTCAACTGCTTATCGCTCTCACGCCACTGCGCCACCATACCGATGAGCCACATCTTCAAGTACTTAGACCAGTGGGGTTGGGTAGTGGGGATTCGTGCTGCGAGTTCAGAGATATAGTCGTGTCCGTTCCATTGGGGCAGACTGTCGAGCCAGGCGTTTACGGGGTCGTACTGTTCGATACGGGTGGAGTCGATAAAACGGTTCACATCCCTGTCCCACGACTTCAGTCCCAGCTCCGTAGCCCGCATCGTCATGTCGTTGCGCACCTCCTCCGTCAAGGGCTTAAAGTTCTGATCATCAGAGTATTTCTCACGATACTCTGCCACACCCGTCATCAGATTCTTGCGCATCTCGAAGTTCTCGTTGAGGAAGATCTCTGTCTTCATCATCTGTAGCGTGTCCTTGGGGATGCTCTGCAGGGGCTTGATCTTGTGCTTCTTCATATAGTCCTCCTGCAAGGTGACGGCATAGACGCTCTCGAAGGTCTTCTTCAACAGCAGCTTATCGGTGTTCAGCGCAGGATGCTCCAGCGTCATGCCCTGAGCGAAGGCCAAGGGAATACCCTGATTCAGACAACGGGTGGCAATCTGCATCAGCAGCGTCTCCAGACGATCCTCGTCGGGCAGCTCGAAATAGTGCCCCAAGGTGGTGTCGATGATAAAGAGCCATTCCAACCTGTAAGTGCGCTTCACGGTGCGTCCGGGCATCAGTCGGTCACTCTCGCGTGAGATGCTAACAGGCTGAGGCACATCATGTTTCAGTGTGTCTGCATAGAACGGACGAGCCTCTGGATTAAACCCCATTTCTGGGTCGGCACTCACATAGACCGTCCTGTCGAGTCGTGGCTCCAGATACTCGATGTCGAAGCCAAACTGGTTCATATAGGCTCTGCGGGCCGTCTGATATAAATTAAGGTGGAACTGCAGGATCTCTTCTTCCTTTTGGGGTAGGGGATGCGCTTCGGTTATCTCGTTGGGATACAACTCACCTCGGCATACGATCTTCACACTCTTGCCCGATGCCCCCAGGAAACACATCAGTGTCTCAGGCATCTTCTTCGCCAGATTTCTGATCTCAACGGCTTTCTCGTAAGTCGGCAGATTGTTCACTTCTACCACCACGAGCCCGTTATAGCCCAGGATTCTGTGTTCACCCTTAAACTGGTCAAACTCCTGTGCAAAATTGAGTCGTTCCAGCTTGATGCCACTGGCCCAGTTGGTCAGGATCTGTCCGTCAGGCTGACGTTCCTTCAAGATCAGATTGTACATCTCCCTCAACTCAGTGACAGTATGCTGTCGCCAACCTTTCTGTATAAACAGTGCAATATCTTCTACAGGATGACGAGTGATCGTCTCTTTCTTACCTCTTTTTTTAATAATGGTTACTTTCATAGTTTTTACGATTTCTGATAATTGTTATTCAGCGTGCAAAGATACTGCTTTTTTCTCTGATTTCCGCAAATTTTCTGCGATATTTTAAAAAATTTTTTCCCAAAATTCCAAAACTTAATGACATTCGACATTGTATATATTCTATTTACTTGATATTTAGGTGTTTAGTTATATTTCTATTTTCTATTTAATGACACAAAAACGACATCTTAATGACATCATAATGACATGATTTACCTGTTCTTAGTCCCCAGGGAGGGAATATTTTGTTCCCAGTGTGGGAATATTTCAGTCCCAACGTGGGAATATTAAACGAATTATGAGTAAGCTCGATTCTTGCGACATCCCTATCTGGCACTTAGTTAGCACAAAATTGGCTAACCGTTTGCCAAAATCAAGCGTTTTGTGCTATTATAATGTCATTAAAATGTCGTTTTATGTCATTAAGATGTCATTAAGTAACTATAAAAATGAATTATAAATCGCTGAAAACTAGTAAAATAACTATTTTACGATGTCGAATGTCATTAATTTTTGAGATTTTTCAATAATTATGGTTCATCAGACAAATGAAGTGACGGTAAACCATTCAGCAAAGAAATAGCTGGAAAAATCGTATCTTTGTAGCGACCAAACTATAAATGATATGATT
>ONAE01000081.1 GCA_900315695.1 uncultured Prevotella sp.
TCAGCAATTCGAGCGAGCTCGATTGCATTCGGTTTGCACTGTCCTTGCGGCAAATTCAATGATTATGGCAGATGTAAAAGCAGAGTATTTAGCCTGTCCTATCAGGCAAGTAGTGAGTCGTTTCGGTGACAAGTGGTCTATGTTGGTTCTCTATATGCTTCACACCAGCGAGACGGGCGTATTGCGCTTCAATGAGATCCGCCGTCTGATGACGGACTGTTCCCAGAAGATGCTCTCGCAGACGTTGAAGAATCTGGAGCAGAGTCACCTTGTTCATCGTGAGGTCTATCCGGAGGTTCCTCCCCGAGTGGAGTATTCCCTGACAGAGACAGGCAAATCGCTGAAGATTAACGTCAAGATAACCACAAGAAGATAGAAACGTAAACAATCATTATGAATATCTTATAATCAGATAGTGAGCAAACAACCCAAGAAATTAGGAATATGTACAGTTTGAATTATAAAGTAACAACAAGCACCTGTGACGGCGAAGGACGGCTGAAACTCTATTCAGCCTTACAGATGATGCAGGACTGCTCAGAGATGTGGATTGACTCAGAACCTGGCGTCAAGCAGTATTTCACACAGAATATGGCTCAACTTCTGGCATCCTTGGTGGCTCAACACTGATTTTTGAAATAAAACTTTTAGGAATCGCATGAATATGGAGAAAATGAAAGTAAATGCCTTGTTGATGGACAGGGTTGACAATGTTGTCACTACAGTTGCTGAGATTGCAAAAGGAGAGGATGTCTGTTTTTTGGAAGGCAGCGAGTGGATCACTCTGAAAGCTATGGAGGATATTCCTTATTGCCATAAGATAGCTTTGTCAGATATGACCGCCGGAAGTGAGGTGATTAAATATGGTGAGAGTTTGGGCAGACTCGTTTGTGACGTTGCAAAAGGCGGATGGGTGAATGACCAGAACCTGAAGAGCGAACGACGTGACTATGACAGTGAACTGGCTGGTGATGACTGGCAGATGTGTGCTGCCCAGTCTGCTCCACAGCAGATAGTACCTTTCCAGTTCTGGGGCTACCGCCGTACCGAGGGACGTCCTGGCATCCGTAACCATATCCTGATATTGCCGACATGCGTCTGCGCCAGTGAGTCATGCCGCATCGTGGCCAGTCAGATTCGCGGGGCGGTTAACATCGTGTTCAACACTGGCTGCTCCGACGTGCAGGCCAATACAGACATGAGTCAGAAGGTGCTGACGGGGTTTGCCTGCCATCCCAACGTCTATGGCGTGGTGATTATCGGTTTAGGTTGCGAAACAGTTCCCCATCGGCAGTTGAGGGAGAAGATTGAGCAGCTGACAAGTAAGCCCGTCATTTCGTTCGGCATCCAGGAGGAGGGCGGCACATTGAAGACCATTGAGAAGGCCACCCGTGCTGCACGCGAGATGGCTCAACAGGCAGGTTCGCAGCAGAAAGAACTCTTCGATGCCTCAGAGCTTTATATCGGCATCGAGTGTGGTGGAAGTGATGCCACATCGGGTATTGCCAGCAACCCGTCTGTCGGTGAGATGAGCGACATTCTCATTGATATGGGTGCAATAACGGTGATGAGTGAGTCGATAGAATGGATCGGTGGTGAGCATATACTTGCCAAACGTGCCGCTACAACGGATATTCATAATGAGATAATTGAGGTTTGCCGTGAATATGAGTCACATCTCTCTGCCGCTGGTCAAGATTGTCGTGCCGGCCAACCCACGCCAGGCAATAAGGCAGGAGGATTGTCAACACTTGAAGAGAAGAGCCTGGGCTGTATTCGCAAAGGTGGAACCCGTCCTATCGTCGAAGTGCTTCAGCAGGCGGTTCACCCTTCAAAGAAAGGTGCGGTCGTGATGGATACTGCCGGGTTCGATATCGCATCGGTAACCTCTATGGTAGCCTCCGGCTGTCAGGTTATCGTCTTCACTACGGGTAGGGGAACACCTACAGGCAACGCCATTGCTCCCGTACTGAAAGTAACAGCCAACGAACGTACATTCCACATGATGGAGGACAATATGGACGTTGATCTCAGTGCTGTGTTGAGAGGCGAGAAATCCATTTCTCAGATGGGTTATGAACTAGTTTGCTCCGTTGCAGAGATTTCTAACGGACGTATGACTAAGGCTGAAGCATTCGGATTCTCCGACATTGCCGTGGATCACATCTGCAGGTTTGTGTAGATAATATGAAATATATGACTGAGAAAGAGAAGATGCTGGCGGGCGAGATATATTCCGCTGTTGATATACAGCTGCTCGACGAGTTGGCTGCTGCCAGGGAGATGATTCACGACTATAATTTGCTGCGTCCGTCGGAAAACGGAAAGAAACTTGAACTGCTGAAGGGGCTTCTGGGATATATCGCCGATGATGCTATCATCATCAATCAGCCTTTCTACTGCGACTACGGCAAGCATATCTGCGTTGGCAAGCGGTTCTTTGCGAACTTCAACTTCACCGTACTCGATGAAGCCCGTGTCACCATTGGCGATGACTGTTTTATCGGCCCTAATGTCAGCATCTATACGGCCTGTCATAGCACCGACCCTGTGGAACGCAATACTCGCCGTGAGTGGGCTAAACCTGTACGCATCGGCGATAATGTTTGGATTGGTGGAAGCGTCACCATCCTGCCAGGAGTCACCATTGGTGACAACGTAACCATCGGTGCAGGTAGTATCGTGACGATAAACATCCCCTCTAATTCCATAGCAGTGGGCAATCCCTGCAAAGTAATAAAGACCCTATGAAAGAATTGCTCTTTGTCTGTATTGGCAGCTTCTTTGGCGGTGGTGCACGCTATCTGGTCGGTAAAGCCGTTCTGTCCTGGGTAGCCGTTTCGTTTCCTTGGGGAACGATGGCTGTCAATGTCATTGGCTGTTTCCTGATTGGTGTAAAGCATCAGATTTAGTTCTGGTGCTTTTTTTTGCTTTGTGGTGTAGATATTCCAAGATATTACAAGAAATCACAAGAAATCCCAAGATCGCGATTTTCAAATCCCTCTCCCTCTAAGATTTAGTGCCTACCTTTGCCGATGAAATCAGCGAGAACAGACTTCTGTCTAAATCCTAATTATTCTCAAAAATTGACCCCAAATGAATCATTTATTCCTAAAAAGTACTATATTTGCAACAAAGAAGTATTAACAGCATAAAGACTAGTAATTATGAGTAATCCTCTTTTCAACATTCAGTATGGCCTGTTCGTCATCACGACGTGTGACGCAGGCAAGGACAATGGCTGCATCAGCAATACCGTCGCACAGGTGACGGCACAGCCAAATCGTATCTCGGTAGCTCTGAACAAGGGTAACTTCACGACCGAGCTCATCATGCGTTCGCGCCGTTTCACCGCCTCTATTCTCAGCGAGGCTGCTGACTTCGAACTATTCAAGCAGTTTGGTTTCCAGAGCGGCAGGACGGTCGATAAATTTGACGGCTTTACAGACTGTCGCCGTGTTGACAACGGCACGCTAGCCATCACTCGTGGCACCAATGCCTTCATCTCTGCTGACGTGGAGCAGGCCATTGACCTTGGTACCCACATGCTCTTCATAGGCACAGTCACTGAGATGGAAGTGCTCGCCGACGTGCCATCGGCTACCTATAATTACTATCAGCAGCATATCAAACCGAAACCCCAGCCCGTGGGTCAGACTACAGAGGGTAAGACTATTTGGCGCTGTTCGATCTGCGGCTACGAGTACGTGGGTGAGGAATTGCCCGATGACTTCACTTGCCCCATCTGCAAGCATCCCGCCTCGGACTTCGTTAAGGTTGTTGCCGAAGTGTCTTGAGATTCCACGAGTGTCAGCAGCTCGCAGAAAAGAAAGTATTAACCCTAAAAACCGAACAGATATGAAGAAATGTTATTTGACGATTATCGCCGCCACGCTGATGGCAATGACGGCATGTAAGAACAGCGTGAAGGAATCGGCAGAGATTATCGACCTGCCACGTAGTGAAACGCCAGAGAGTGTAGCCAAGGCCATGGACGGCTTCTTTGAACAGGCAGCAAAGGACTCGATGGACATCCACAGCGTGATGATTGTAAAGAACGGTCATGTCATCTACAGCCACTGGCAGAGTCAGGGAGTGGATAGCGTGCCGCATGTGCTCCACTCGGTGAGTAAGACGTTTACCGCTACGGCTGTAGGATTAGCCATTTCCGACGGTAAGCTGGCACTGACAGACAAGGTTATCGACTTCTTCCCCGACAAACTTCCCGCAAACGTCAGTGATAATCTGAAGAAGATGACTGTGCGCGACCTGCTTACGATGTCGTGCGGACACGATGTTGAGCCGTCTTTCCGTAATGCCGAGGGCGCTGAACAAGACTGGGTGAAAACCTTCTTGGATCATCCTGTTGTGCATGAGCCTGGTACCTTCTATCTGTATAACAGCCTTGGCACCTATATGCTTTCAGCTATTGTGCAGAAGGTGACGGGCGAGAAGGTGGTTGACTATCTGAACGGCCGACTGTTTGAACCGCTCCACATTGATAAGCCCAAGTGGGAAGAGAGTCCGCAGGGCATCAATACCGGCGGTTGGGGCCTCTGGCTGAAGACTGAGGATCTGGCAAAGATGGGCCAGTTGCTGCTTCAGAAAGGCGAGTGGAACGGCAAGCAGCTGATACCAGCCGAGTGGGTGGCTGAGATGTCAAAGAAACAGGTGGAGAGCATCAACCCCGGCACCCGTATGGAGGAAGCTGAGGCTAAGGGCATGACAAAGGAGACCAGCGACTGGATGAAGGGCTATGGCTATCAGATGTGGCGCTGCCGTCCTGGTTGTTTCCGTGCCGATGGTGCCAGAGGTCAGTACATCATCGTGGTGCCTGACAAGAATGCCGTCATCGCCATTACATCTGATGTCGAAGATTTGCAGGGAGAACTGAACCTGGTATGGGATCGCATCTTACCTGTGCTGTAAAGCCTTCCTTCATGATTTTCACCTGATAAAGTTCATGAATTCAGGGCGCTCGTCGCGCTGGGGAGCGGGATTGCCTTCAGCATGGATCTTGTGTAATAGAAATGCCATGTTGGTGGCCAGGGTGCGCATGGTCTGCATGCCCTCGGTGTCGAGTTTCACTTCGCCCTTTCCTGCGCCGTATGCGATGTTCCAATACTGAGAAGTCACCACGGGCATATTCATCATCTCGAACATCATGTTCATCGTTTGGAGTGTGGCCGTTGCACCGCCGCGTCGGCAAATTGCCAAAGCCGCAGCAGGCTTGTTTTGTACCAGGTGGCCCGATGAATAGAACAACCGCTGCATCAGTGAGAGGATACCACCGTTAGGCTGGCCGTAATAAACGGGAGTGCCAACGATGAGTGCATCAGCCGTCGCCATCTTCTCTGTGATGACGGCACACATATCGTCATCGAACACACATCCCTTAGCATCCTCCTGATGACAACCACCGCAATTGATACACATGCGGACGGGCTTGCGGCCAATCTGAACGATCTCTGACTCCACTCCGTGTTTCTGCAAGGTAGCCTCAATCTCTTTCAGACAGCAGAATGTGTTGCCATCGGTTCTGGGGCTGCCGTTCACCAGCAGAACTTTACACTTCTTGTTCGACTCTTGGTGAAGCATAGCAGATACAGGTGATATGACTGCCGCACCCGCCGCAGCCATCGTTGCTTTCTTGATAAAGTCTCTTCTATCCATAGTTTTAGTTTCTCAATTCCAAGATGCTTATAAATAAGTTACGGTTTCCTCGATCGGCTTACGACTGTTGTGATTGGCAAGTGGTCCTGCGCCTTCTGCCGGAAAACCGAGGGCAAGACAGGTTAGGATCTCTTCGTTCTCTGGCAACTGGAATGCTTCAGCCATCTTGTCGGGATCGAAGAAATTCACCCAACAGCTATCTACACCCACACTCTTCGCGCAAAGCATCATGTGAGTGGTTACAATGGTGGCATCTTCAATACCCGAGTCGTACTTCTGTCCAGGATAGGTAAACACATTGTTCTTGTCGAAGGCCACGATGAGCATCGTCGGCGCACCATATCGGCAGGGGGTGAGCGAGTCAACTTTGGCCAGTCCTTCGGCTGATTGTACCACATAGACATGCTGCTCCTGCAGGTTCTTGGCTGTAGGAGCCCAACGGCCTGCCTCCAGAATGTTGTCTAATTGTTCTTTACTGATCTGACGTGAGTCAAACTTCTTGCAGGAATACCTGCTTTTTGCTAATTCTAAGAAATCCATAATTGTGTTGATTAAAAAAAATACTGTTTACTATCTGATTTCATTTGTCTAACCCATCACGACATCGAGCACCATCATCAGTACGAAGCCGATGGCAAAGCCGATCGTGCTGAGATTGGAGTGCTGACCGCTGGAGGCTTCGGGTATCAGTTCCTCTACCACGACGTAGAACATGGCTCCTGCGGCAAAGGCAAGCATGTAGGGCATGACAGGCATCAAGAGTGAGGCCAGCAGCAGAACTGCAAGTGCCCCGATAGGCTCAACAGCACCACTCAGACTGCCAATCAGGAACGAACGCCACCTGCTGTTGCCCTCTGCCCTCATGGGCATGGAGATGATGGCTCCCTCGGGAACGTTCTGAATGGCGATACCCAGCGATACAGCTACTGCCGATGCTACCGACAGACCTGATGCACCCTGCTCTGCGCCTGCGAATACTACGCCGACTGCCATTCCTTCTGGCAGGTTATGAATGGTGACAGCCAATGCCAGCATGGCTGTTCGCGACAGTCTGGAACGGGGGCCTTCTGGTGTATCTGAACCAACATGAAGGTGTGGGGTCAGTTCGTCGAGTGCCAGCAGGAATCCGATGCCTAACAGGAATCCAACGGTAGCTGGCACGACGCTCCATTTGCCGTTGTCTGCCCCCATCTCCATCGCAGGAATCAGCAGCGACCATACTGATGCCGCTACCATCACGCCTGATGCAAAGCCCAACAGTGACTTCTGCACACGAGCCGACATTTCGTCTTTCATGAAAAAGACGAATGCCGAGCCCAACATCGTACCTAGGAGCGGAATCAGTAGCCCGATAAATACACTGAACTCATTCATATTCTCTAATACTTGTTCTTTCATGCAGAATTGCTGCCCTGACTTGCGCCATGTTGCTGCGCGAAACGGGGAGTGATTCGTGGCAGTGCTTGATAAGCAACTGGGTGGAGCCGGCATGTGAGATGACTTGCTCTACTTGACGAAGGTTGACCAGAAAGGCTCGATGGCAGCGGACGATCATCGGATAATCCTGCAGCGTTTCCTCTGTCTGCTTCATAGTGGCGCGAAGCATATCGGTTTGCACCTGTCCATCGCGCAGATGGCACACTTTCACGTAGTTGCCAACGGCCTCAATATATAATAGGTCGGTAATGTTAAGCGAAACAGACTCGTTGGTAGTACCAGAAAGCAACACTTGGGTGTCGGATGCTTCTTGCGGGGCATCGCCCTTCACCAAAGCGTTTTGCGTCTTCTTCAACTGTTCATTCAGCTGGCGTGTCTCTTCTAGTTCGGCTGCCAGATACCTGCTGCGAAATTTGAAGCGCCAATAGAGTCCGATAGCGAAGGAGAGGAAGGCAATGATTGCCAGCGTCTCAAGATAGTTGCTTGGCGAGAGTTGATTACTCTCTACAAGACTACTCATCGCAAAGTGGCGATACAGACAGATTAATAGTGCTACTAAAGGTGTGTTGATGAGCTGAAAGCGCAGATTGCGACCAATGATATAGCTGACGCCCCGATCGTAGGAGCGAGGCATGCGTAAAATGTATCGCAGAATGATTTCCGTTATAAAACAACTAATCAATCCTAATGCGAAGATACACAACAGATGAATATATGCTTGCCATTGCCATACTTCCAGTCCGAAGGGCTTGAAGATAGCTATCGCCAGTACCATGAAAGCAGTGCTGATGAATCTGATGCTGATGGTTTCTTTGTGACTTTTGTTCATACTGCCGACAAAAGTACAAAATATTTTAGACAAAAGAACAAAAGAAACAAAAAATATCCCAGATTCATATCCATTCGTCACAAACTCGTGCAGAATATCCCAGATATTTGGAACTTCCCGTCAACCGCCTTACCTTTGCCATCAGAAATATTAATTCAAATGACTAAGAATATGAATACGAACATGAAACCAAGAACGATTATCGGCATTCTTTTTGTTGTAGCCAGTCTGCTGAAACTTGCTACGTTGTGGGGCATTCTCCATTGGAGTTGGTTTGAAAGGACGTCGGAAGGCCCATGGGCCATGTATTTGAGCATCTTCGTCTTATTGTATGTGGGCGTACATCTTATTATTGAGAGCTATCGCCGCGATCCTGACCAGTGGCTGCATCGTCCACTGCCTATTGGTGAAGACGGCAAGCGTATCTGCTGCTCGGCCCACTATGGCGGCGATGAGTACATCTATCACGGCGAAGTGTTCCATGGTGCCCGTCTAGATGCTTTCTGCGGCGGCATCCGCATGGACTTGCGCGGGGCAGTCATCACCGAGGACGAGGAGATCGAAATCCATACCTTCTGTGGCGGTATAGAGCTCTTTGTGCCTCAGGGGGTGAACGTCGTAGTAAAGAGCCGCAGCTTTATCGGTGGCGTAAACAATTCAACAGAACGGCTGACTGATAAGGATGTTCCTTGTCTTCACATCGTAGCCAATAATTTCCTGGGCGGTGTAGATATCAAGAATTGAAAAATAAACTGAGACGACGCGTAGTTTTTCGACTGCGCCATGCGTCTAAGAGACAAAGGAACAGTTAAACTGAATAAATTGTAATTATGAGAAAATTGTTTTTCACCGTTGCCATCGCTCTTGTTAGCTTAGCGAGCACAGCACAAACCTCAATGAGGGCCAATATGGACCCGAGTGTAAAACCTGGTGATGATTTCTGGCAGTACGCCGTTGGCGGATGGCTGAAGGCAAACCCGCTGGACGCACAGCACCCTGAGAACGGAGCGTTCACCGACCTGTATGAACTGAACAACGAACGCATCAACAAACTCATCTTGGCATACGCCGAGAAAAAAGATCTGCCGCAGGGTTCTGACGGTCAGAAGATCGGTGCGCTCTACCGTCTCTACATGGACAGCGTCAGCCGTAACCGCATGGGCTACGAGCCGATCATGCCCTATCTGCGACAAGTGCGCGAGGTGCAGACCCGCGACGAAGCGCTGCGCCTGATGTACGAACTCGATGCCAAGGGATTTAATGCTGCTCCTTTCGGCCTCAGTCTGAGCCTGAACCCCTTCAACTCGTCAGAGTATCTGATGTTTGCGGGACATGGCGGTGCCTCGCTGCCCAAGGAGTACTACGACCAGCCCAACGAGCAACAGCAGGCCACCGTTGCCGCCGTCAAGAGCCTGAACAAGGACTTTCTGAAGATGGTGGGCTACAGCGAAGCCGCCGCCGAGCAGAAGATGCAGGCCGCATGGGCCATAGAATATAGAATAGGTATGAAGACACTCGACCAGGTGGCCCGTCGCGACCCGATGGCCACGAACCACCCGATGTCGTGGGAGCAGCTGCTCAACGACTTCAAAGGCATCGACTATGTGGCCTATCGTGATGCCTTAGGGCTGCCGAAGGACATCGACGTGGTGAACGTCGGTGAGTTCGACGCGATACACGAGGTAGAGAAAGTGCTTGCCGAGACGAGCGTAGAGGACTTGAAGTCATATATGGAGTTGCACGTCATTAACGCCTACGCAAGTCTGCTGAGCGATGCCTTCACCGACCGTGCCTTCGAGGCCTCGAAGGTCATCAACGGCGTGCAGGAGCAGCAGCCACGCTGGAAACGTGCCGTCGCTACCATCAGCGGCAGTCTGGGCGAGACCATCGGCAAACTCTACGTCAAGGAATTCTTCCCAGAGAGTAGCAAACAGCGCGTTTACCGTATGGTGAAGGACTTGCAGCAGGCCTTCGAGGACCGTCTGAAGGAGAACACCTGGATGAGCGACTCGACTAAAGCCAAGGCACTGGAGAAGCTGCACGCCATGCACATCAACGTGGGCTATCCCGACAAGTGGCAGGACATGGAGAAGTTCATCGATATCCGCGAGACGGAGAACCTCGTTGAGAACTTCATCCGCATCAAGCAGGAGTCGCGTCAGGCC
>ONAE01000086.1 GCA_900315695.1 uncultured Prevotella sp.
GCTTCAGGATGGGCTTGAACCAACGACCCCCTGATTAACAGTCAGGTGCTCTAACCAACTGAGCTACTGAAGCAGGTTTTGCTGTTAAGCGGGTGCAAAAGTACGGCGATTTTTTGAAACTACCAAACTTTTCGGCAAAAAAATTATCTAAAACCTAAAATTTTCGCAAAAAAACGGGATAATTGAGCATTTTCTTGTGGGAAACGTGTAATTTTGCAGCATCAAATAATATAAAAAGGTATATGATGAGTATGAAAAGATATATCGTACCGCTGTTGATGCTCGCCTTTGTGGCACTGACAGCCTCTGCACAGAAGAACAAAGATCATAACTTCGAGGTGGGTAAGCATCTGGATATCTTCAATCAGGTGTATAAGAACCTCGAACTGTTGTATGTGGATACGCTGAGTCCCAAGGAGACTATCGGAACGGGTATCAATGCGATGCTCCGCAGTCTGGACCCCTATACGGAGTACTATGCGCAGGATGAGACTAAGAACCTGCGGATGATGCTTACTGGTAAATATGCTGGTATCGGTGCGCTGATACGCAAGCATCAGAAGCTGGACCGCATCGTGGTTGATGAGCCGTATGCTAATATGCCGGCTGCAGAGGCTGGACTGAAGAAGGGCGACGTGATTCTGAGCATCGACGACTCGATGATGACAGACAAGACCGTGAGTTACGTGAGTGAGCATCTGCGTGGCGAGGCGGGTACGAGCTTCCTGCTAAAAGTGATGCGCCCCTCTACCGGTAAGCTGATGAGTTTCAAGATTACTCGCCGAAACATCAAATTACCTGAGTTGCCATATTACGGTATGCAGGATTCTACGGTTGGCTATATCAATCTGAACTCCTTCACCGAGGGCTGTTCGAAGGATGTGCGCAGGGCGCTGATCGACCTGAAGAAGCAGGGGGCTACCTCGCTGGTGCTCGATCTGCGAGGGAATGGCGGTGGCTCTGAGCAAGAGGCTGTGGATATCCTGAACCTCTGGTTGCCGAAGGGGGTCACAGTGGTTGAGAACAGAGGTAAATTCAAGCAGGCTTCAAAAACATATCAGACACGAGTGGAACCGCTTGATACAGTGATGCCTTTGGTGGTGCTGGTGAACGGGGAGACGGCTTCGGCCAGCGAGATCACCAGTGGGGCTCTTCAGGATTTAGATCGCGGAATTATATTAGGTACGCGTACGTATGGAAAGGGGCTTGTGCAGGTTCCAATCGATCTGCCCTATAACACGAACATGAAAGTGACCACCTCGAAATATTATATCCCCAGCGGACGTTGTATCCAGGCGATCAACTACAAGAAGGGTAGTGGTGGCTATCGTGAGCATATCCCAGACTCACTGACAAAGGTGTTCTATACCCGTCATGGTCGTGAGGTGCGCGATGGTGGTGGTATCAAGCCTGATGTGGAGCTGAAGGGCGACACGATTCCTAACATCGCCTTCTATCTCTCGGCCAGCGGTCAGGACTCTACTGAGGTGATGTTCGACTATGTGGTTGATTATATCGCGAAGCATCCCACGATTGCTCCTGCTGCTGAGTTCCATCTGACGGATGCTGACTGGCAGGAGTTCAAGGCACGCGTTATCAAGAGCGGATTCACCTATGACCCTGTGAGCAAGAAACAGTTTGCCGAGTTGGTGAAGACAGCGAAGTTTGAGGGCTACTACGAAGAGGCGAAGCCGGCTTTCGACGAGCTGGAGAAGAAGCTGAACCATGATGTGGCTTACGGTCTCGACCGTCACGAGCAGACCATCCGTCAGATCCTTGAGTCGGAGATCGTTGCTGCCTACTACTATCAGGCAGGTTCTATCGAGGCAGGACTGAGAAGCGACAAACAGCTCCAGGAGGCCATCCGTCTGCTGAAGCATCCTGATGAATATCAGAAACTTCTGGCTCCTCAGCAGGCCAAAGAGAGCTAAAATGGTACTTTTACGTAAAAATATCGGGAAATATTTGGTAGTTAACGGGAAAATGCTTAATTTTGCACTCGTTCAGCGGAATGAGAGGCTCGAAAGAGTCTCTCATTTCACATTTAAAAGGTTATAGATGATTAATAAAGAAACTGTTCAGACATTGACGGAAGAGTGGTTGAAGGACAACGACTACTTCCTGGTTGACATCAACTTCGTAGCTGATGACAGAATTGTTATTGAGATCGACCATGCCGATGGTGTATGGATTGACGATTGTGCTGAATTGAGCCGATTCCTTCAGGAGCGCCTGGGTGAGGAACTTGGTGAATTCGAGCTTGAGGTGGGTAGTGCCGGACTGGGTCAGCCGTTTAAGGTGGCTCAGCAGTATGTGAACCACATTGGTGATACGATTGAGGTACTGACACTGGACGGAAAGAAGATGCAAGGCGTGCTGAAGGCGGTAGATGGTAATAACTTTACCCTTACCGTTCAGGAGAAGCAGAAGCAGGAAGGCAAAAAGCGTCCTGTGCTGGTAGAGGTGGACAAGACCTTCCAGATGGATGGCGTGAAGTATGCCAAGTATCTGTTGGCGTTCAAATAACAGATTGGACGCCTTTGATGGTGAAGTAAAAATTAAAAATATAGAAATGGCAGTTAAGAAAGATGCGAAAGGCACCTCAATGATTGAGACCTTTCAGGAATTCAAAGAGACAAAGAACATTGACCGCACCACTCTGGTAAGCGTGTTGGAGGAAAGTTTTCGTAATGTCATCGCCAAGATTTATGGCTCTGACGAGAACTTCGACGTGATTGTGAACCCTGACAAGGGTGACTTCGAGATTCACCGTAACCGTGTAGTGGTGGCTGATGGTGAGGTGACAGATGAGAATAAGGAGATTGAGCTGAGCGAAGCCCAGAAGATTGAGCCCGACTATGAGGTGGGTGAGGAAGTATCTGAGGAGGTGGAGTTTGCCAAGTTCGGTCGCAGAGCTATCCTGAACCTGCGTCAGACACTGGCTTCAAAGATCCTTGAGCTGGAGCACGACTCACTCTATCAGAAGTACAAGGATAAGGTGAACACCGTAGTAAGCGGCGAAGTTTATCAGATCTGGAAGCGTGAGGTGCTGCTGATGGACGATGAGGGTAATGAGCTTCATCTGCCGAAAGCAGAGCAGATTCCTTCGGACAACTACCACAAGGGTGAGACCATCCGTGCTATCGTGAAGGAGGTGCAGAACGAGAACAACAATCCCCGTATCATTCTCTCACGTACCAGTCCTATCTTCCTGGAGCGTCTGTTGGAGGCTGAGGTGCCTGAGATCAACGACGGTCTGATCACCATCAAGAAAGTGGCTCGTATGCCAGGTGACCGTGCGAAGGTTGCCGTAGAGAGCTACGACGAGCGCATCGACCCGGTAGGTGCCTGTGTAGGTGTGAAGGGTAGTCGTGTGCATGGTATCGTTCGTGAGCTCTGCAACGAGAATATCGACGTAATCAACTATTCTTCAAACACCCAGCTGTATATCCAGCGTGCCCTGAGTCCTGCGAAGATCTCTAGTATCACCATCGATCAGGAGAACCGCAAGGCAGAGGTTTATCTGCAACCCGAGGAGGTGTCGCTGGCTATCGGTCGTGGCGGTATGAATATTAAACTGGCTTCTATGCTGACTGAATACACCATCGATGTGTTCCGTGTAGTGAACGAAGGTGAAGCTGATGAGGATATCTACCTGGATGAGTTCTCTGATGAGATCGACCAGTGGGTTATCGATTCTATCAAGGCCATTGGTCTGGATACAGCCAAGGCAGTTCTTAATGCTCCTCGTGAGATGCTCATCGAGAAGGCCGATCTCGAAGAAGAGACCGTTGACCATCTGCTGAGCGTGCTCCGTGCGGAATTCGAGTAAGGTAATCAAAGTAAAAAAGCAAACAAGGTAAAGAATGGGAGTCAGATTAAATAAAGTATTAACAGAACTCAATATTGGTCTTCAGACGGCCATCGACTATCTGAAGAACAAGAAAAGCCTAGGTGACATCAAGGATGACGCCAATGTCAACACCAAGATTTCTGACGAGCAGTACGATGCGCTGGTCAAGGAGTTTAAGGGTGACAAGGACGTGAAGACCCAGGCAGGCATGATCTTCCCGAAGAAGAAAGAAAAGCCCAAGGCTAAACCCGAGCCCGTTGTGGAAACGGTGAAGGATGAGCCGAGACAGACATTTACTCCGCTGGGTAAAATCGACCTCAACAGTATCGGTAAGCCTGCTGCCAAGGAGAAAGAAGAGCCTAAGGTGGAGGAGCCTGTAGAGGCCTCCAAACCTGAGCCCGTTGAGGTGAAGCCTGAACCACAACCTGAGCCAGTGCCCGAGCCCGAGCCTGAGGAGGAACCTCAGCCCGAACCTGAGGTGGAGGTAGCTCCTGTGGATCCAGAGCCAGAGTCGGAGCCCGAACCAGAGGAAGAGACTGAGGCTGAGCCCGAAGAGGTAGAAACCTCTCCTGTTGCGACAGCGGAGGAAAAGAATATCTTCACGCTGAAGAGTGAGGAGAAGATGGCCCCGAAGGTGAATGTGTTGGGTAAGATCGATCTCGATTCGCTGAATCAGAGTACGCGTCCTAAGAAGAAATCAAAGGAGGAGCGGAAGCGTGAGCGCGAAGAGAAGCAAGCCCAGCAGCATAACGGCTTGAACGGAAGCAGCGAGCGTAAGAAGCGCGAGCGTATCCGTGGCGGTAAGGAGCGTGTGGATATCGAGGCTGCTGCCAGTCAGGACAACAATAAGAACAAGAAGAATAAGAACAAGGGAGGCAACCAGAACTTCCAGGACAGTAACAGCAACCAGCAGGGTGGCGGAAAGAATAAAAAGAAGAACCGTCCTGTGAAACCTTTGGAGGTGGATGATGAGGCTGTGGCTCGTCAGGTGAAGGAGACCTTGGCTCGTCTCACTTCCAAGAACCAGAATAAGAAGGGTGCCAAATATCGTCGTGAGAAGCGTGATGCAGTAGCTGAGCGTATGGAGCAGGAGATGGCAGCTGAGGCAGCTGAGAGCAAAGTATTGAAGCTGACTGAGTTTGTGACTGTTTCCGAGTTGGCTACGATGATGAATGTGGGTGTCAACCAGGTTATTGGTACGTGTATGAGCATCGGTATTATGGTGTCTATCAATCAGCGTCTGGATGCTGAGACCATCAATATCGTTGCCGAGGAGTTCGGCTTCACTACAGAGTATGTCAGTGCTGAGGTGCAGAACGCTATTACTGAGGAGGTGGATGACGAGAACGACCTGATCAGCCGTGCGCCGATCGTAACGGTGATGGGTCATGTCGATCATGGTAAGACTTCTTTGCTCGACCATATCCGCAATACCAATGTAATTGCCGGTGAGGCTGGTGGTATCACTCAGCATATCGGTGCTTACAACGTGAAACTGAAGGATGGCCATAGCATCACATTCCTGGATACACCAGGTCACGAGGCATTCACTGCTATGCGTGCACGTGGTGCTCAGGTGACGGATATCGCTATCATCATTGTGGCTGCTGACGACTCTGTGATGCCTACCACAAAGGAGGCAATCGCCCATGCCCAGGCAGCTAACGTACCGATGGTGTTCGCTATCAACAAGATCGATAAGCCAGGCGCTAACCCTGATAAGATTCGTGAGGACTTGGCTAATATGAACCTGCTTGTAGAGGAGTGGGGTGGTAAGTACCAGTGCCAGGAAATCAGTGCCAAGAAGGGTATTGGTGTCTATGAGTTGTTGGAGAAGGTGCTGCTGGAGGCTGAGATGCTCGACTTGAAGGCTAATCCTAACCGTAAGGCTACGGGTTCTATCATCGAGTCATCACTCGACAAGGGTCGCGGTTATGTTTCTACCGTCCTCGTATCAAATGGTACGCTGAAGATTGGTGATGTGGTGATCGCAGGTACTGCCTGGGGTCGTGTGAAGGCGATGTTTAATGAGCGTAACCAGCGCATTGAGAAGGCTGGTCCTGCAGAGCCTGCTATCATCTTAGGTCTGAATGGCGCGCCTACCGCTGGTGACTCCTTCCATGTGATGGAGACAGAGCAAGAGGCGCGTGAGATTGCCAATAAGCGTATCCAGCTGCAGCGTGAGCAGAGTCTGCGCACGACTACGAAACTGGGTCTTGACGAACTGTCACATCGTATCGCCTTGGGTGAGTTCCACGAGTTGAATATCATCGTGAAGGGTGATACCGACGGATCTATCGAGGCTCTCTCTGATTCGTTCATCAAGCTCTCTACTGAGAAAGTACAGGTGAATGTGATCTCAAAGGCTGTAGGTCAGATCTCCGAGAACGATGTCATGCTGGCTTCAGCTTCTGAGGCTATCATCATCGGTTTCCAGGTGCGTCCTTCTGCTGATGCCCGTCGTGCTGCTGAGCGCGAAGGTGTTGAGATCAATACCTACTCTATCATCTATGATGCCATCGACGATGTGAAGCAGACCATGCAGGGTATGCTCGACAAGGTGAAGAAGGAGATCATCTCTGGTGAGATTGAGGTGAAGCAGGTATTCAAGATATCCAAGGTTGGTACTGTTGCCGGTGGTCTGGTTACAGACGGTAAGGTGCACAACAAGGATAAAGCCCGTGTCATTCGTGATGGTATCGTGATTCACACGGCTCCGATCGACGCCCTGAAGCGTTATAAGGATGATGCCAAGGAAGTGGCAACAGGTCTGGAGTGTGGTATCTCACTGGTTAACTTCAACGATATCCAGGTCGGTGATATCATCGAGACCTTCACAGAGATCGAGGTTGAACAGAAGCTTTAATGGAAGAAAAGAATCAATATGTCCGTCAGGTAGCCGAACAGAAATACGAGTTCGGCTTCACCACGGACGTTCATACAGAGATTATACCAGTCGGGCTGAACGAGGATATCGTTCGGCTCATCTCTGCTAAGTATCGTATTATGCCGATCCGATGGCCAGCAAGCCCAAAGGTGACGGTAAGATCGATCCTGAGCTCGAGAAGACCTTCGACAAATTGGGTATTCCTCTTGAGGAGCGTTTGGCACTGAGTGGAAACACTGCTGTCGATGCCATTATGGACTCCGTATCAGTGAAAACCACTTTTAAGGAGAAACTTCGTGAGAAAGGTGTTATCTTCTGCTCGATCGGTGAGGCTATCAAGGAGCATCCTGATTTGGTGCGTGAGTATCTGGGCTCTGTGGTGCCTTATCGCGATAACTATTTTGCAGCCCTTAATTCAGCGGTGTTCAGTGATGGCTCGTTCGTGTTTATTCCCAAGGGTGTGCGCTGTCCGATGGAACTCAGTTCTTATTTCCGCATCAATGCCAGAAATACAGGTCAGTTTGAACGTACGCTGATCATTGCCGACGATGATGCCTACGTCTCATATCTTGAAGGCTGTACAGCCCCGATGCGCGATGAGAACCAGTTGCATGCTGCTATTGTGGAAATCATCGTGAAGGATCGTGCTGAAGTGAAGTACTCTACCGTTCAGAACTGGTATCCTGGCGATGAACAGGGCAAGGGCGGTGTGCTGAATCTCGTGACGAAGCGTGGCGATCTGCGTGGCGTTGACTCCAAACTCTCTTGGACGCAGGTAGAGACAGGCTCTGCCATTACCTGGAAATATCCCTCTTGTATCCTGCGTGGCGACAATTCACAGGCTGAATTTTATTCGGTAGCTGTGACGAACAACTATCAGGAAGCCGACACGGGTACGAAGATGATCCACATCGGCAAGAACACGAAGAGTACAATAATCTCAAAGGGTATCTCGGCCGGTCACTCACAGAACTCATATCGCGGATTGGTGCGTGCCACCTCGAATGCTGATAATGCCCGTAACTATTCGTCGTGCGACTCGCTGTTGCTGGGTTCCGATTGTGGTGCCCATACCTTCCCTTATATGGATGTACACAATGATACAGCCATTTTCGAGCACGAGGCCACAACGAGTAAGATCAGCGAGGATCAGTTGTTCTATTGCAACCAGCGAGGCATCCCTACAGAGCAGGCCGTTGGTCTGATTGTGAACGGCTATGCCAAGGAGGTGCTGCAGAAACTACCTATGGAGTTTGCCGTTGAGGCTCAGAAACTATTAAGTGTATCATTAGAAGGAACTGTTGGATAAATTTAAAAATAAAGGCTATGTTAGAGAAACTTTTCGGATTTGATTCCTCCACAATGACCTTGCGTAAGGAGGTGATTGGTGGTATTACCACCTTTTTGACGATGGCTTATATCTTAGCTGTCAACCCAAGCATTCTTTCCGCTACTGGTATGGATGCTGGTGCTGTGTTTACCACGACGTGTATCTCGGCTGTGGTGGCTACTCTGGTGATGGCGCTCTATGCCAAGTTGCCTTTTGTCTTAGCTCCTGGTATGGGACTGAACGCCTTCTTTGCGTTTACCGTCGTGCTGACTATGGGCTATTCGTGGCAGTTTGCACTCACCGCTGTTATGATAGAAGGACTTATCTTCATCTTGCTGACCATTACAGGTCTGCGCCAGTATATCGTCAACGCCATCCCCTTGGTGATGCGTCGTGCTATCAGTCCGGGTATCGGCCTTTTTATCGCTTTCGTAGGACTGAAAGGCGCTGGTATAGTCGCCTCGTCGGAGTCGACATTTATCACACTGGGCAATCTGCATGATCCTGCTGTGCTATTGGGTATCTTTGGTATTATACTGACGGCAGCACTCCTGGTAAGAAAGGTTACAGGTGCATTACTCATCGGTATTCTGGCGACAACCATCGTGGGTATTCCCTTGGGCATTACCAATTATTCAGGTATCATGTCTGCCCCACCATCCATCAGTCCTATCTTCATGCAGTTTGAGTGGCACAATATACTCACGGTAGATATGGTGGTAGTGGTACTCACCTTCCTGTTTATCGATATGTTTGATACTATCGGTACCCTTATTGGTGTATCGAATCGTGCAGGTATGGTTGATGATAACGGTAACGTCAAGAACCTGAATCAGGCCTTTATGGCCGATGCCGTCGGTACGACTGTCGGCGCTATGCTGGGAACATCGACGGTAACGACTTACGTAGAGAGTGCATCAGGTGTGAATGTAGGCGGACGCTCTGGACTGACCAGTTTCACTGCCGCCATCTGCTTTGCTGTGGCATTGCTCTTCGCACCTCTGTTCCTGGCTATTCCTGAACAGGCTACGGCAGCAGCACTGATTCTGGTGGGTGTCATGATGATGTACGACATCCGAAAGGTTGATTTCTCCAATTATGTAACGGCTATACCTTGTTTTATCTGTATTGTGCTGATGCCGCTTACCTATAGCATCTCTGATGGTATCCTCATGGGCGTTATTTCTTATGTGCTGATCCATCTGCTGTCAGGTACGTTTAAGGATATAGATGCGCGTAACAACATGAACTGGGGCACCTTCCTTCTGGCTATCCTGTTCATCTGCCGCTATGCATTTTTGTAATTTGAAGTGAATAGATAAAGAATGTTAGAAGTAAAGAATCTGCATGCCAAGATTGGCGACAAAGAGATCTTAAAGGGCATCGACCTCGTGATTAATGATGGCGAGACGCATGCCATCATGGGTCCTAACGGATCTGGAAAGAGTACGCTGAGTGCTGTGCTTGTGGGCAATCCGCTCTACGAGGTGACTGAAGGCGAGGCTTATTTCAACGGCAAGAACCTGTTGGAAATGAAACCTGAGGATCGTGCCCATGAGGGTCTCTTCTTGAGTTTCCAGTATCCTGTGGAGATCCCGGGGGTGTCGATGACCAACTTCATGAAGGCTGCCATCAACGAGAAGCGTAAGTATCAGGGACTGGAGCCTATGAATGCGGCTGAGTTCCTGAAGTTGCAGCGGGAGAAGCGAAAGATTGTGGAACTCGACTCGAAACTGGCTAACCGTTCTGTGAACGAGGGCTTCAGTGGTGGTGAGAAGAAGCGTAATGAGATCTTCCAGATGGCGATGTTGGAGCCGAGGTTGAGTATCCTCGACGAGACCGACTCTGGCTTGGATGTAGATGCGATGCGTATTGTGGCTGAGGGTGTGAACAAACTTCAGACACCAGAGACTTCCTGCATTGTGATTACCCACTATGATCGTCTGTTGGAGATGATCCGTCCGCAGTTCGTCCATGTGCTGTATAAAGGTAAGATCGTGAAGACGGGTGGTCCTGAGCTTGCTAAAGAGATTCAGGAGCATGGCTACGACTGGATTAAAGAAGAGATCGGAGAAGAGTAATGGCAAGTGAGAAGCAATACATAGAGCTCTACGAACAGGCGCGTGAGATGATTTTCTCTCATGCTCCGGAGGTGATGAATGCTATGCGCGATCAGGCTTTTGAGGACTTCAAGGCCCAGGGCTTCCCATCTAAAAAAGTGGAACGGTATAAGTACACAGACATTCAGAAACTCTTTGAGCCTGACTATGGCGTAAACCTCAGTCGCCTGCAGATACCTGTCGATCCTTACGAGACCTTCCGCTGCGATGTGCCGAACCTCTCCACAAGCCTCTATTTCGTGGTGAACGATATGTTCTATACCCAAGCTCAGCCCAAGGGTCATCTGCCCGAGGGTGTGATCATTGGCTCGTTACGCGATTATCCTGAACTTATCGGGAAGTATTATGCCAAGCTGGCCAAGACTGGTGAGGATGCAGTGACAGCGCTGAATACGATGCTGGCGCAAGACGGATTACTGGTGTATGTGCCCAAGAACGTAAAGGTGGATCGTGCCATTCAGGTGATAAATATTCTGAAAGCAACACCTCAGAATGCCCAGCGCCAAGTGCCTGACCTGATGGTGAATCGTCGCGTGCTGATTATTTTGGAGGCGGGAGCCGAAATTAAAATGCTCTTCTGTGATCACGCGGCTGACGATAAGAACTTCCTGGCTACACAGGTGATTGAGGCTTATGTGGGTGATAATGCCTCACTCGACCTCTATTGTCTGGAAGAGACCCATTATAAGAATGTACGCGTGAGCAATGTCTATATCGATCAGCAAGCTAACAGTCGCGTGAACCATAATGTCATTACGCTTCATAACGGTATCACTCGCAATAAACTCGACCTGACCTTCAGTGGTGAAGGAGCAGAGTGTCAGTGCTATGGTTGTGTGATTGCTGATAAACAGCAACATGTGGACAACAACACGCTGATTACTCACAAGGTGTCGCATTGTACCTCGAATGAACTCTATAAATATGTACTCGACGATAAGTCAACGGGTGCCTTTGCAGGTCGTGTGCTGGTGGAGCATGGTGCTCAGAAAACCACTTCACAGATGACCAACCAGAACCTGACGGCTACGAAGGAGGCCCGTATGTACACCCAGCCGATGCTGGAGATCTATGCCGACGATGTGAAGTGTGCCCATGGTTCTACGGTGGGTCAGCTCAACGATGCGGCCCTTTTCTATATGCGTCAGCGCGGCATCTCACTCAAAGAGGCTAAATTGCTGTTACAGAACGCCTTTATCAACGAGGTGATCGACAAGATGCAGCTCGAACCTCTTCGCGACCGCTTGCACCATCTGGTGGAGAAACGTTTCCGAGGTGAACTCAACAAATGTGAAGGTTGCAGACTCTGTAAATAAGTATGTACGATATCAATAAGATACGCGAAGATTTCCCGATTCTGTCGCGCGAGGTTTATAAGAAACCGCTGGTCTATCTCGACAATGCGGCTACGACGCAGAAACCGCTCATGGTACTCGATGCCATGAGGGATGAGTACCTGAACGTGAATGCCAACGTACATCGTGGTGTGCACTACCTCTCACAGCAGGCTACCGATCTGCATGAGGCTGCACGAGAGAAAGTGCGCCAGTTTATCAATGCCAAGAAGATTGAGGAGATCGTCTTTACGCGTGGCACTACGGAGGCGATCAACTTGGTGGTCAGCTCATTCTGTGAGTCGCAGATGGAGGCTGGCGATGAGGTGATCGTCACAGAGATGGAACACCACTCTAACATTGTATCGTGGCAGCTTCAGGCGATGAAACGGGGTATTATCGTTAAACATATACCCATTACTGATGACGGCATCCTTTGCCTCGACCAACTGGAATCACTCATGACTCCTCGTACCAAGATTATCAGTGTGGCGCACGTCAGCAATGTGCTGGGCACTGTGAATCCTGTCGATGAGATCGTAAAAATTGCTCATGCCCATAACATCCCGGTTTTGGTGGATGGAGCCCAAAGCGCACCCCACTTCAAAGTGGATGTCCAGGCGATGGATTGTGACTTCTTTGCTTTCAGCGGACATAAGATGTATGGTCCTACGGGCATTGGCGTGCTTTATGGTAAGGAAGAATGGCTCGAGAAGCTGCCTCCCTATCAGGGTGGTGGTGAGATGATCGACAAGGTGACTTGGGAGAAGACCACCTTCGAGCGTCTGCCTTTTAAGTTTGAGGCAGGAACTCCCGATTATGTGGCTACACATGGACTCGCCAAAGCCATCGAATATATCGATGCCATCGGCTTTGATACCATTCAGCAGCATGAACAGGAACTCACACGCTACTGTATGGAGCAGCTCCAAAGCATTGATGGGCTGAAGATCTATGGCCCTATGGATCCCTCGAAGAAAGATGCGGTAGTGAGTTTCAACGTGGGTGAGATTCACCATTTGGACATGGGTACCTTGCTCGATCGCTTGGGAATAGCTGTCCGAACTGGTCATCATTGTGCCCAGCCTTTGATGGATCGCTTAGGCATCAACGGCACTGTCAGAGCCTCGTTTGCCCTCTACAATACAATGGAAGAAGTTGATGCCCTCGTAGCTGGTATCCGTCGAGTTTCACAAATGTTCTGATATGCTGGCAAGTCATTATTACGAAGGAAAGATTGAGGCAGGCTGCGATGAGGCCGGGCGTGGGTGTTTGGCTGGCAGCGTGTATGCTGCTGCTGTGATTCTGCCTGATGGTTATCAGAATGAGTTGCTGAACGACTCGAAACAGCTTTCTGAGAAGAAGCGCTATCAGCTTCGTGAAATCATCGAGCGCGATGCCGTAGCTTGGGCTGTGGGCATCGTAACCCCTGAGGAGATCGACCAGATTAATATTCTCAACGCTTCTATTCTGGCGATGCATCGAGCCCTTGACCAACTGAAAGTACGTCCAGAGGCTATTATCGTAGATGGCAATCGCTTCAAGCCCTACAAGAAGTTACCTCATACCACCATCGTTAAAGGCGATGGAAAATATCTCGCAATCGCCGCAGCGAGCATTCTCGCCAAGACCTATCGTGATGACTACATGAACAAGTTAGCTGAGGAATACCCGCAATACGACTGGCTCTCCAACAAAGGTTATCCCACCAAGAAACATCGTGAGGCCATCAAGCAGTTCGGTATCACGCCCTATCACCGCAAGAGCTACAATCTTCTTGGCGATGGTCAGCTGAGTTTTGATTTTGAAGAATAAGAATTCCCACTAATGGGAACAATTGCTAGATTTAATTCTAGCAATTGTTACATTTAAATCTAGCAAGTTCTAGAATTAAATCTGGCAAACTCTTGCCGATGTCGGCAAAAAATAGTAACTTTGCAGCGCAATTTAGAAACGTACGTTTAAAAAGTAATAAGATTATGGCAAAAAAAGCACTTTTGATGATTCTCGATGGTTGGGGAATCGGTAAGCATGGTAAGGGTGATGTGATTTTCAATACGCCGACTCCTTATCTCGATCTGTTAACAGCTACTTCTGCTCACTCTCAGTTGATGGCCTCAGGTGAGGACGTTGGTTTGCCCGACGGACAGATGGGTAACTCTGAGGTGGGTCACCTCAATATCGGTGCTGGTCGCATCGTGTATCAGGATCTTGTTAAGATCAATCGCGCCTGCAAGGATGGTTCTATCATGGAGAATCCCCAAGTGAAGGCTGCTTACACCTATGCTAAGGAGAACAACAAGAAGCTGCACCTGATGGGTCTGACTAGTGATGGTGGCGTACACTCAAGCCTCGACCACCTCTTCAAGCTCATCGAGATTGGTAAGAGCTATGGTCTGAAGAATCAGGTGTTTGTACATTGCTATATGGATGGTCGTGACACTGATCCACACTCTGGTATTGGTTTCATCAAGCAGGTTACTGATGTTTGTGCTGCCAACGATGCCGCTATCGCCAGTATCGTAGGTCGTTTCTATGCAATGGACCGCGATAAGCGTTGGGAGCGTGTGAAGGAAGGTTACGACCTGATTGTGAATGGTGTTGGTAAGCAGAGCACCGATATGGTTAAGGCCATGGAGGAGAGCTATGAAGAGGGTGTAACTGATGAGTTCATCAAGCCTATCCACAATACCAGCGTCAACGGCTGTATCGAGGAGGGCGACGTAGTGATCTTCATCAACTTCCGTAACGATCGTGCTAAGGAGATGACGATTGCTCTGACTCAGGAGGATATGCCTGAGCAGGGTATGAAGACGATTCCTGGACTGCAGTATTACTGCATGACACCATACGATGCTAACTTCAAGGGTGTTCATATCCTCTTCCCCAAGGAGAACGTAGAGGATACCTTAGGTGAGTATCTGAGCAAGCAGGGTAAGAAACAGCTGCACACTGCTGAGACAGAGAAGTATGCTCACGTGACCTTCTTCTTCAATGGTGGTCGTGAGGCACCTTACGAGGGTGAGGATCGTATTCTGGTTCCCTCTCCGAAGGTGGCTACCTACGACCTGAAGCCTGAAATGAGTGCTTACGAGGTGAAGGACAAGCTGGTAGGTGCCATCAACACACAGGAGTATGACTTCATCGTGGTAAACTTCGCCAATGGTGATATGGTGGGACACACTGGTGTCTATAATGCTATCGCTAAGGCTGTATGGGCCGTTGACAACTGTGTCCGTGAGGTGATTGAGGCAGCTAAGGCCAACGATTACGAGGCTATCATCATCGCCGATCACGGTAATGCCGATAACGCCATCAACCCTGATGGTACGCCAAATACCGCTCACTCACTGAACCCCGTTCCTTTCATCTATGTAACGAATAACAATAGCGCTACTGTGAAGGATGGTCGTCTGGCCGATGTTGCTCCTTCTATCCTGCATATCATGGGCTTGGAGCAGCCTGCAGACATGACGGGTGAGAACCTGATTACAGACTAATTAGACGGAATGAATGATAAAGAAACGGGGAGCCGATTTGGTTCCCCGTTCTTTTTATTTAATTTCTATCGCCAGCATTGTGAGGTCATCGCTCTGTTCGGCTATGCCCACGAATGTGTGGACAGCATCTGTCATGTGCCTGATGACCTGGATTGGCTCAAGCAGACCATCGGCAACCATCGATTCAGCGATCTTCTCAATGCGTTCATCACCAAACTGGGCATGATCGATGTTCTCAGCTTCATTCAGTCCATCGGTAAAGAGGAAGAGAGTAGTAGGTCGTTCAAGCTGAATCTCCTGTTGCTGGAAAGTGAACTCAGCTATAACACCGATAGGCAGGTTGCAGTCGCAAGGCAACAACTTCACATCCTGACCCATGAGCAGAGGTGCATCATGCCCCGCATTGCAGTAGCGTAACATACCTGTCTTCAGGTCGAGCGCCCCCACGAAGAGCGTGACGAACATATTGGTGTCGTTACCATCCGACTGAGCCTGATTCATGCCATTGATAATCTCAGAAGGCTTAGACACATGTTGGGAGACATTTCGGAAGAGGGAACGTGTGACAGCCATGTAGAGAGAGGCGGGTACTCCCTTACCTGATACATCGCCTATGCAGAAGAACAGTTGTTCGTTGCGGATGTAGAAATCGAACAGGTCACCACCAACGCCCTTAGCTGGTGTCAGCGAACCAAAGATGTCGAGGTCGTTACGCTCAGGGTAGGGCGGGAATGTCTTGGGCAGCATCGACATCTGGATGTCGTGAGCC
>ONAE01000013.1 GCA_900315695.1 uncultured Prevotella sp.
TCAGTATGTATTGCCTTTCGAGTTCATCTCAGTATTCCTGTTGGCTTGTATCATCGGAGGCTTAGTAGTAGCAAGAAAGGAGGATAAGCAATGATACCTGTTGAGTGTTATTTCGCGCTGAGTGCGCTTCTGTTCTTTATCGGTGTCTATGGCTTCGTGACCCGTCGTAACCTGATTGCCATGCTCATCTCTGTCGAGCTGGTACTCAATGCCGTCGATATCAACTTCGCCGCCATCAACCGTCTGCTCTATCCGAACGGTATGGAAGGCATGTTTATGACTCTCTTTGTAATCGGTGTTGCCGCAGCCGAAAGTGCTGTTGCCATTGCCATTATCATCAATGTGTATCGCAACTTTAAGAGCGATCAGGTTGAGGCTATCAAGAATATGAAACGATAGTGTTAGGTTAAACATTAAACATTAAAGATTAAACATTATGTTTGAATATACAATCTTTATCATGCTTCTGCCGCTGCTGTCGTTCATCGTTCTTGGACTGGCTGGCATGAAGATGCAGCACAAGGTGGCAGGTCTGATCGGTACCTGCTCACTGGGAATCGTCACGTTTCTGTCGTATCTGACGGCGTTCCAGTACTTCGGTGCTGACCGCGTCAACGGCATCTATCAGACGTTTGTTCCGTATAATTTCACATGGCTGCCCTTGGGCAACCTGCATTTCGACCTCGGCATCCTGTTGGATCCTATCAGTGTGATGATGCTGATAGTGATCTCTACCGTTTCGCTGATGGTTCATATCTACTCGTTCGGCTACATGCACGGTGAGAAGGGTTTCCAGCGTTACTACGCTTTCCTCTCTCTCTTCACGATGTCAATGCTGGGCCTGGTACTGGCCACCAACATCTTCCAGATGTATATGTTCTGGGAGCTTGTGGGTGTCAGCTCTTACCTGCTCATCGGCTTCTACTATCCTCTGAAGCCTGCCATTGCCGCCTCTAAGAAGGCGTTCATCGTGACGCGCTTTGCCGATATGTTCTTCCTCATCGGTATCCTGACCTTCGGCTACTTCGTCGATTCATTCAGCTTCTCATTTGCTGGTGACATCGTGATGGGGCAGGGCACGACACCTTTCATCGAGGGTAACACGGCAAAGGCAGTGGCTGCTGGTGGTCTGATCCTGCCTACAGCCCTCACGCTGATGTTCATCGGTGGTGCCGGTAAGAGTGCCATGTTCCCGTTGCACATCTGGCTGCCCGATGCCATGGAGGGTCCGACACCTGTATCTGCACTGATCCACGCTGCCACGATGGTGGTAGCCGGTGTGTTCCAGATCGCCCGTATGTTCCCCTTGTGGATTGCCTATGCGCCTCACACGATGAGCATTGTGGTATGGGTGGGTGTGTTCACCGCTTTCTATGCCGCCGCAGTGGCTTGTGCCCAGAGCGACATCAAGCGTGTGCTCGCCTTCTCAACGATCTCTCAGATCGCCTTCATGATGGTGGCTTTGGGTGTATCGCTGCCAGGTCATCATGGTGCATTGATGGATAATCACGCTCAGCTGGGTTATATGGCTGGTATGTTCCACCTCTTCACCCACGCTATGTTTAAGGCTTGCCTGTTCCTCGGTGCGGGATGTATCATCCACGCTGTCCACTCTAACGAGATGGCGCTGATGGGTGGTCTCCGCAAGTATATGCCTGTCACACATATCACCTTCCTCATCAGCTGTCTGGCCATTGCAGGTATTCCCTTCTTCTCGGGCTTCAGCTCGAAGGATGAGATTATCACCGCCTGCTTCCAGTACAGTCCGGTGGTGGGATGGATCATGACAGGTATTGCCGCCATGACAGCCTTCTATATGTTCCGCCTGTACTACGGTATCTTCTGGGGTACGGAGAACAAGGAGGCTCACGAGCACCATACACCGCATGAGGCTCCCGCTACGATGACCGTTCCCCTGATTGTACTCTGTGTGATCACCATGGGTGTAGGTATTTACTCCACTCTGGGTGGCTTCCTCGGATGGGGTGGCAGCTTTGGTAGCTATGTGTCTGCCGCTGGCACCGACTACACCATCCACTTCGATACGCAGATTGCTGCCACATCAACCATCATTGCGATTCTGAGCATCTGTCTCGCCACCTATATCTATAAAGGTGAGAGTCAGCCGATTGCCGATCGCCTGTACAAGACGTTCCCAAAGCTGCACCGTGCAGCCTACAAGCGTTTCTATCAGGACGAGATATGGCAGTTCGTCACACATAGAATTATCTTTGCACTCGTTTCCACACCGATTGCCTGGTTCGACCGTCATGTTGTTGACGGCACGTTCAACTTCCTGGCTTGGGGTGCCAACGAGGCCGGTGAGTCGATCCGCCCCTGGCAGAGTGGCGATGTCCGTCAGTATGCCGTCTGGTTCCTCACTGGTACAGTTGCATTAACATTAATCCTTTTATGCATCTAAAGATATGAGTATATTAAGTGTTTTCGTAATAATTCCCGCCCTGATGCTGTTGGGTCTTTGGCTTGCCAATAACCTCAATCAGGTGCGTGGTGTGATGGTAACGGGCGCTTCGTGTCTGCTGGCCCTCTCTATCTGGTTGACCATCTACTTTATTCAGGAGCGTGCAGCTGGTAATACGGCTGAGATGCTGCTTACTTACAGCACACCTTGGTTCCGTCCGCTGAATATCGCTTATTCCGTCGGTGTCGATGGCATCTCTGTGGTGATGCTGCTCCTGTCGAGCATCATCGTGTTCACAGGTACCTTTGCCTCATGGCAGCTCAAACCGCTCACCAAGGAGTATTTCCTCTGGTTCACGCTGCTGTCAACGGGTGTGTATGGTTTCTTCATCAGCACCGACCTCTTCACGATGTTTATGTTCTACGAGGTGGCACTGATTCCGATGTACCTGTTGATCGGTGTCTGGGGTTCAGGTCATAAAGAGTATTCAGCCATGAAACTCACGCTGATGCTGATGGGAGGCTCGGCGCTGCTGATTCTCGGCTTGTTGGGCATCTACTTCTTCAACGGACAGTACAGCGGCAACTATACGTTCGAACTGACCACGATTGCTGCTGCCCACGCTATCCCAGGCTGGATCCAGAACATCTTCTTCCCCTTCATCTTCATCGGCTTCGGTGTGCTGGGAGCCCTGTTCCCGTTCCACACATGGTCTCCCGACGGTCATGCCTCTGCGCCTACCGCCGTGTCGATGCTCCATGCCGGTGTGCTGATGAAGCTCGGAGGCTACGGCTGCTTCCGTGTGGCCATGTATCTGTTGCCTGATGCCGCTCAGGATCTGTCGTGGATCTTCCTGATCCTCACCACGATCTCTGTGGTCTATGGTGCCCTCTCTGCTTGTGTGCAGACCGACCTGAAGTATATCAATGCCTACTCTTCAGTGTCTCACTGCGGCCTCGTGCTCTTCGCCCTGCTGATGATGAGTCAGACGGCTGTCACGGGTGCTATCCTGCAGATGCTGTCTCACGGTCTGATGACGGCCCTCTTCTTTGCCCTCATCGGTATGATCTACGGACGTACCCACACCCGTGATATCCGCGAGCTGGCTGGTCTGATGAAGATCATGCCTTTCCTCGCAGTAGGTTATGTCATTGCCGGTCTCGCCAACCTCGGTCTTCCTGGTTTCTCAGGCTTCATTGCTGAGATGACCATCTTCGTGGGAGCCTTCGGTGCCGAGCCGCTCTATGGCGATCCCAACAACTCGTTCCGCATGGTGGCTACCATCATCGCCTGTATGTCGATTGTCGTAACGGCAGTCTATATCCTGCGCGTGGTTGGTAAGATCCTGTATGGCGAGGTGGAGAACAAGCACTTCCTTGAGCTCACCGATGCCACATGGGATGAGCGCGTCGCAGTGATCTGCCTCATCTTCTGTGTGGCAGGTCTCGGTTGTGCACCGTTCCTGTTCAGCGATATGATCTCACCCGCTGCAGGCACGATCTTGAAGTCTATTGGTGTCATGTAAAAGAAGGAGGAAAAAGATATGAATTATAGTGATTTTCTTAGAATGATACCCGAGTATAGTCTCGTGCTTATCTTGTTGGCAGTATTTGCTGTTGACTTCATCATGCACAAGAGCGAGAAGAAACTCGATACGTTGTATGTAGTGACGGTAGCCCTGCTGGTTGTTCTGCCAGCGCGCATCGTGTTGCTGTCAGAGCCTGCCGAGGCTTTTGGCGGTCTCTATGTCGCCTCTCCTGCCGTGAATGTGATGAAAGCTATCCTGACTTTCGGTACGCTGGTTGTCGTGTTGATGGCCCAGCCTTGGGTAGCCACCCGTAAGCAGCTGGCTGGAGAGTTCTATTTGCTGATTCTGAGCACCTTGCTCGGTATGTTTGTCATGATGTCGTCGGGCAACTTCCTGATGTTCTTCCTCGGTCTTGAGATGGCATCAGTGCCCCTGGCCTGTATGGTGGCTTTCGACAAGGATCGCAAGAACAGTGCCGAGGGTGCTGCCAAGTATATCCTCATGGCTACGTTCTCCAGCGGTATCATGTTGTTTGGCATCTCCTTTATCTATGCCGCTGCCGGCACGCTCTATTTCGATGATGTGGCAGCTGCTATCCAGGTGTCTCCGCTGGCCATCATGGGCCTCGTGTTCTTCTTCAGTGGCCTGGGCTTCAAGATCTCTCTCGTGCCCTTCCACTTCTGGACAGCCGACACCTATCAGGGAGCGCCTACACCGATTACCGGTTATCTCAGCGTCATCTCCAAGGGAGCCGCTGCCATCACCCTGTGCATCATCCTGATGAAGGTGTTCCAGCCGCTGGTGGCTTACTGGGAGTATCTGCTCTATATCGTCATCGTGCTCTCTATCACCGTTGCCAACCTCTTCGCCATCCGTCAGAGTGAGCTCAAGCGCTTCATGGCGTTCAGCTCTATCTCTCAGGCCGGTTACATCATGCTGGCAGTGGTGGGCAATGGTCAGATGGGTATCGCAGCCCTTACCTACTATGTGCTTGTGTATATCGTGGCTAATATGGCAGTCTTCACGGTGATTAATATCGTGGAGCACAAGAATGGTGGCCGCACGGATATGGCAGCCTACAACGGCTTCTATCAGACCAATCCCAAGCTGTCGTTCCTGCTCACACTGGCACTGTTCTCACTGGCAGGTATTCCCCCGTTCGCAGGTATGTTCTCGAAGTTCTTCGTGTTCATGGCTGCAGCCCAGCAGGGTAGTGCCGCTGCCTACTTCGTGGTATTTATTGCCCTTGTCAATACGGTAGTGTCACTCTACTACTATCTGTTGATTGTAAAGGCGATGTACATCACGAAGACCGACAGTCCGCTGCCCACCTTCCAGAGCGATGTCAATACGAAGTTGGCGATGGCGCTATGCACCGCTGGTGTAGCCCTCTTCGGCGTCTGCTCCTGCATCTACGAGTGGATTGCCGCCGCTGGCATGTAAACTTATTGAAATAACAAAGAAAGAGGCACCCCCAATCGGATGCCTCTTTCTTTTTTGTCATCCCGAGCGTACGCTTAAAAAATATTAAAAATGGGGTTGGAGACTGACTTTAACGGATTTCTTTGTATCTTTGCAAACACATAACTAAAGAATCTGTTTAGCAAAACTATCACGACGATGACTCAGCTACATTTCCTGTCTATTCGGGGTAAGACCCTTGATATCATTGATGCCATCCTTCATACAGGGGAGGTTGTATCGGTGGAGTTTATGCTGGATAAAATCCATTTGGTGGTTGAGGAAGTGGTAACCAATATCGTGAAGTATGCTTATCCCGACGGGGCCGACGGATATCTCGATGTGGAGGCAGAGAACTGCGACGGACAGATCATACTTCGTTTCCGCGACGGAGGTACACCGTTCAACCCGCTTACGAAGGGCGCCCCCGACACCTCATTGCCGATGGATCATCGCCCGATAGGCGGCTTGGGCATCTACCTCGTCAAGAAGAATGTGGATTCCGTAGATTATGAATATTCAAACGGTGAGAATATTCTCACCGTCGTGAAGTGCATCCGTTAATCGCCGTTGTTTCCTGATTATTTGAGGGCTTGCTTGAGGAAGGTGGGAGTGAAGCCTTTTTTGCTCTTGGCTACCTGTTCGGGAGTGCCTGTGGAAAGAATCTGTCCGCCGTTACGCCCACCCTCAGGACCGATGTCGATGATGTGGTCGGCAAGCTTGATAACATCGAGGTTGTGCTCGATGACGATGACGGTATTGCCGCGATCGACGAGCTTCTGCAGCACATCCATCAGGATGCGGATGTCCTCGAAATGCAGACCCGTGGTGGGCTCGTCGAGGATATAGAGCGTCTTTCCCGTATCGCGCTTGGAGAGTTCGGTGGCGAGTTTTACACGCTGGCTCTCACCGCCAGAGAGGGTGGTGGAGGGCTGTCCGAGTTTGATATAGCCAAGTCCCACATCTTGAATGGTCTTGATCTTACGGAGGATGTCGGGCACGTTCTCGAAGAACTCTACGGCCTGGTTGATGGTCATGTCGAGTACATCGGCTATCGATTTGCCTTTATAGCGTACCTCCAGGGTCTCACGGTTGTAACGCTTGCCGTGACAGGTCTCGCAAGGCACTTGGATATCGGGCAGGAAGTTCATCTCGATGGTTTTGTAGCCATTGCCGCCACAGGTCTCACAGCGGCCTCCCTTCACATTGAAGGAGAAGCGGCCTGGCTTGTAGCCTCGGATCTTGGCTTCAGGCAGATTGACGAACAGCGAACGGATGTCGGAGAAGACGCCTGTGTAGGTGGCTGGATTAGAGCGCGGTGTGCGTCCGATGGGTGACTGATCGACATTCACTACCTTATCGATATATTCCAGTCCCTCGATGCTGTCGTAAGGCATGGGGTTCTTCAGTGCGTGATAGAAGTGTTTTGAGAGGATGGGCTGGAGTGTCTCGTTGATGAGGGTGGATTTACCAGAGCCTGAGACGCCTGTCACGAGGATGAGGGTGCCGAGGGGAAACTCGACATCCACATGCTTGAGGTTGTTGCCCGTGCACCCTTTTAAGATCAGACTTTTGCCATTGCCTTTGCGACGCTGCTTGGGAATATCGATTTTCTGCTGTCCGTTCAGATATTGTGCCGTGATGGTGTCGGTCTGGAGCATTTCCTGAGGGGTGCCTTGAAAGACCACCTCACCACCTTTACGACCTGCGCGGGGACCGATATCCACGATCCAGTCGGCACTGCGCATCATATCTTCGTCGTGCTCCACTACAATCACTGTATTTCCCAAGTCGCGCAGTTCCTTGAGGGAGTGGATGAGTCGCTCGTTGTCGCGCTGATGGAGGCCGATGCTGGGCTCGTCGAGGATATAGAGCACATTCACCAATTGTGAACCGATCTGTGTGGCCAGACGTATGCGCTGGCTCTCACCGCCTGAGAGGGAAGCTGACTGGCGGTTGAGGGCGAGATAGTCGAGTCCTACCTCAAGCAGGAAATCCAGACGGGTACGGATCTCCTTCAGGATCTCTACGGCGATCTGCTGTTGCTGGTGATCCAGGTGTTCCTCCACATGGTCGAGCCATTCGCGCAGTTCACTGATGTCCATCGAGGCGAGCTCGGCGATGTTCTTATCCCAGATCTTATACGACAAGGCCTCACGGTTCAGACGCTGACCGTGGCACTCTGGGCATTCACACTCTGCCAGGAACTGATCAGCCCATTTCTGACCTGCTGTGGAGTCGTCGTTGTCCATCACGTTGCGCAGGTATTTGATGATACCGTCGAATGAGACGAAATAATCACTGGTGGTATGGACGAGTTCCTTATCGATGCGTACGTTCTCCAACGAGCCATAAAGCACTTCCTGCAAAGCCTCGTCGGGGATGTCGCTGATGGGTGTCTTGAGATCGCAGTCAAATTTCTTTAGGATGGCCTCCACCTGCCAGAATATCATCTGGTTCTTATATTTCCCGAGGGGCACGATGCCTCCATCGTGGATGTTCAGTTTCTTATCGGGTATCACCTTCCCAAGGTCGATCATGTTGATATACCCCAGACCCTTGCAGTGGGGACAAGCGCCTTGTGGGGAGTTGAAAGAAAAGTTGTTGGGTGCAGGATCGGAGTAGCTGATACCCGTAGTGGGACACATGAGACGCTTGGAGAAATGTTTGATGGCTCCTGAGTCCTTGTCGAGAATCATCACGAGACCTTCGCCTTGTTTCATGGCGATGGCGACGGACTTCTTAAGTCGGTCGGTGGCCTCTGCCCCTGGCTTTAGCTTGTCGATGACGACTTCGATGTCGTGGTTCTTGTAACGATCAACCTTCATGCCACGTGTGATTTCGAGCATCTCACCATCCACACGAATGTTCAGATAGCCCTTACGGCGCATCGACTCGAAGAGCTCCCGATAGTGACCTTTACGGCTGCGCACCAAGGGAGCGAGGATATAGATGGCCTTGCCGGCATAATCGCTCATGATCATGTCGAGCACTTTCTCCTCGGTATATTTCACCATCTCCTCGCCAGTGGCATAGCTGTAGGCCTTACCGGCACGGGCAAAGAGCAGTCGCATATAGTCATAGATCTCGGTGGTGGTGCCAACGGTGGAGCGTGGGTTCTTATTAGTGGTCTTTTGCTCGATACTGATCACAGGTGAAAGTCCGGTAATCTTATCGACATCAGGTCGCTCCATGCCGCCTAAGAAGTTACGGGCATAGGCCGAGAAAGTCTCGATATAGCGTCGCTGCCCCTCGGCAAAGATAGTGTCGAAAGCCAATGACGATTTGCCTGAGCCACTGAGACCGGTGATAACCGTCAGTGACTGGCGTGGAATCTCCACGTCGATATCTTTTAAATTATGTACGCGCGCACCGTAAACATTAATTTTATTGTCTTCTCTCTTCATTGCGTCATTCGTTGGTTGTGCTTTCAGTGTAACCACGCAGCAAATTCACGTCTTTGCGGATGGTGTAGGTCTTGTCGTCGCTGCCTTTTGCCTTGCATAGCAGGAAATAGACACCCTCTTTCACGGGGGTGCCGTTATTGGTACCGTCCCAGCCGTCAGTGGAATCTGTCCACTCATACAGTTTCTGTCCCCAGCGGTTGAAGATATAGGCATGAAACTCCACGATGTTCTGACACTCCTTGGCGATGAACTTATCGTTCTTTCCATCGCCGTTGGGTGAGAAGGCATTGGGGAAACTCAGTTTGCTCTCACTGACAACCACCTGTTCTTCTTCATCATCTTCAACCAGGATATCATCTTGAGCGGAGCACGCAAATGGCAAAAAAACCATCAGAAATGGCAGAAATACGCGATATATTTTCATTTTCGTTAGCTTTAAAGTGCAAAGTTAGTAAAAAATTGATAAATCACAATTGATAATTGACATTTATTTCGTACTTTTGTAGGCGAAAATGCTAAAATATGGGATTATGACTCGACTTTTAAGATATTTTTCGTTGTTTGTAATGCTCTTCGTGGCTGTTGGTGTGGTATCGGCTCAGGAGGAGGAATCGATTCGTGGACTTCATATCGTGAAGCGCAAGGAGACCATTTTCGGTATATCGAGACTCTATGAACTGAGTATTGAGGAACTGTTGGAAGCCAATCCTGAGATGAAGGAGCCTGGTTATGAATTGAAGAAAGGCACTGTGCTGAAGATTCCTTTTGCAAAGAATGCCGGGAGTCCTACTAGTTCAAGTAACCCGAGTAGTCCAAGTAATCCCAGTAACTCTACCAAAGCTGGTTATTCTTCCAGCCCTGGGATCTCTGACCGCCCCATTCGTCTGGGCGTGATGCTGCCTCTGCACGATATCAATGGTGACGGCAGAAGGATGGTGGAGTATTACCGTGGGGTGCTGATGGCCTGTGACAGTTTGAAGAAACTGGGTATCTCTGTGGATGTGCATGCCTGGAATGCTGCTGAGGATGGAAATATCCATCAGTTGCTGACGGACTCTGCTGCTGCCGACTGCGACCTGATAATCGGTCCGCTCTATTCGAAGCAGATGGATGCGATGTCGAAATTCGTGGAGAAGAACGATATCCAGTTGTTGATCCCGTTCTCTATCAATGCACCCCAGTTGGTGGACAACCGTCATATCTTCCAGGTGTATCAGTCACCGACGGAGCAGAATGAGTCAGCTATTACCCATTTCCTGCAGAAATTTAAGGATTATCACCCCGTGTTTATCGACTGCAATGACTCGACGAGTAAGAAAGGTGTGTTTACATCAGGGCTTCGCCGGCAACTGGAACAACGCGGTATCACCTATAACCTGACAAACCTGAAGTCGGAAGAGGCTAACTTTGTGAAGGCTTTCAGCACCACGCAGCCTAATGTGGTAATTCTGAACACGGGCCGTTCACCAGAGTTGGGCATTGCCTTCTCGAAGATCAACGGTATGAAAGTGAACCATCCCGACCTCAACATTACGATGTTCGGATATACGGAGTGGTTGATGTACACCAAGACACATCTGGATAATTTCTATAAGTATAATACATTCATTCCCTCGGTGTTCTACTTCAACCCTGTGTCGCCAGCCACTCAGCGCCTGCAACAGAAGTATCGTTGGAATTTCCATGCGGATATGATGGGTGCCCTTCCTCGCTTTGCGATTACAGGCTTCGATCATGCGTATTTCTTCCTTCAGGGACTGCATAAGTATGGTAAGAGTTTCAACGGAGCAGCGGGTATGCTGGGCTTCACTCCCGTACAGACACCATTAAAGTTTGAGCGTTACGGTAATGGTGGTTTGAGGAACAAGACGATGATGTTTGTACATTACCGTCCGGACACAGCGATTGAGACCATCACATTCTAATAGATATCAGGAGATATGACAAGATACAAACAGGTATTGTTTTGCCTTTTTGCCCTGTTGCCTTTGAGTGTTGCAGCTCAGGTGGGACAGTTCCGCAAGGACTTTGCCATCGGTGTGAACGGCGGTTATGTGTTGAGCAACGTGGCATTCACTCCCAAGGTGCCTCAGGATATGTTGGGCGGATTTACGTTTGGTATCACAGGGCGTTATACCTGTGAGAAGTATTTCAGTAGTATCTGTGCTATCGTTGGTGAGATGAACTTTGCCCAGATCGGTTGGAAGGAGAAAATCCTGACGTTGACTGATGAGCCTGTACCCTTGCTTACCGATCCCTCGCAGAACCTGCGATACACTCGAAAGATATCGTATCTTCAGGTGCCTGTTCTGGCACGTTTGGGATGGGGACGTGAGCGCAATGGTTTTCAAGGCTTCTTTCAGGTAGGTCCGCAGATAGGTTTCTTCTTGAGTGATAAGGCAGAGACAAACTTCGATGTGAGGGATCCTGCCTTCAATCCCAATCCAGACCAAAGTGGGAAACTTTCGCCCGACTATCAGTATGGTAACCGTGCCTCACAAGTGGTGGCACAAGACTCGATGGCAGTGGAGAATAAAGTTGACTATGGTGTGGCTTTCGCCGTGGGCCTGGAGTTCAGCAACCGCAAAGTAGGGCATTTCATTGTGGAAGGCCGTTACTATTATGGTCTGGGAAATTTGTATGGCAGTACGAAGCGTGACTACTTCGGCAGTTCCAACTTTGGAAACATTATCGTGAAATTCACTTACCTCTTTGATATCATCAGGACTAAAAACTCAAATATTAAATAAATTATGTTCGAAGGACAACCTAAAGGATTATTCGCGTTGGCACTGGCCAACACTGGTGAGCGTTTCGGTTATTACACGATGCTTGCCGTCTTCGCTCTGTTTTTGAGAGCAAATTACGGATTGTCACCTGCTGTTGCTGGCACAATCTATAGTTCATTCCTCATGCTGGTGTATTTCCTCCCGCTGATAGGTGGTATTATGGCCGATAAATTTGGTTTCGGAAAGATGGTTACCACAGGTATCATCATCATGTTTGCCGGTTATGTGTTGTTGTCGGTGCCTCTGGGTGGCGATACTTTAGCACTGGTAGTGATGTTGGCTGCCCTGTTGCTGATCGGTTTCGGTACGGGTCTTTTCAAGGGAAACCTGCAGGTGATGGTGGGTGATCTGTATAACGATCCACAGTATAAGGATAAGCGCGATGCCGGTTTCTCGATTTTCTACATGGCTATCAATATCGGTGCCCTGTTTGCACCTACTGCTGCCATCCGTATCAAGGAGTATGCTGAGACGGCCTTAGGCTATTCAAGCAATGATGCTTATCACTTCTCATTTGCCGTGGCCTGCGCCTCGCTGATTCTCTCTATCGGCATCTATTATGCTTTCCGTTATACCTTCCGTCATGCCGAGGGTGGTACAAAGAAGGATACAGCCAAGACAGAAGCAACCAGTACAGAGCCTGAGCTCTCGAAGGAAGAGACCAAGCAGCGTATCGTGGCCCTGTGCCTTGTCTTTGCTGTGGTAATCTTCTTCTGGATGGCTTTCCACCAGAATGGTCTGTCGCTGACTTACTTTGCAGATGAGTTTACGGCTCAGTCGGCTGAAGGTTTACAGGCGATGTGCTTCAATGTATGGAACCTTGTGGCTGTCATCTTCATTGTCTATGCCCTGTTCTCACTGTTCCAGTCGAAGACTCCTAAGGCAAAAGGTATCTCTGCTGTTGTCATCATTGCAGCTCTGGCTTTCCTCTGCCTGTCATACGATGCTGATGGCAGTGTGACTGTCTCAGCTCCTATCTTCCAGCAGTTCAATCCTTTCTATGTGGTAGCACTGACACCTGTGTCGATGGCGCTCTTCGGTTCGCTGGCAGCTAAGGGGAAGGAACCCTCTGCACCGCGAAAGATAGCCTATGGTATGATTGTGGCTGCCATTGCTTATGCGCTGATGGCATTTGCTTCTTTCGGTCTGCCGATGCCGATGACGGAGACGGGGGCTGACGGCAACCCTGTGGCTGTGCACGTGGCGGATGTCACACCTAACCTGCTGATTATGGTTTATCTGGTGCTGACCTTCGGTGAACTGTTACTCTCGCCAATGGGTATCTCGTTTGTATCGAAAGTGGCTCCTCCCAAGTATAAAGGTATGATGATGGGTGGCTGGTTTGTGGCTACGGCTATCGGTAACCAGCTCGTTGTCGTCGGTGGTCTGCTCTGGGGCGCTGTTCCCCTCTGGATCTGCTGGAGCGTTTTCCTCGGTGTCTGCCTGGTGGCTGCCATCTTTATGTTCGCTATGATGAAGCGTTTGGAAAAAGTTTGCTGATATGTGGATTATCCCCTTTTTGGTATTGATTATACTCATCTCGTGTTGCGTTGCCGTATTCGGTAACGCAACATTGGATGGTGCTTCTCAGGTTTCTTTGCTGGTGGCTTCGGCAGCGAGTGTGGTTGTCGGTCATTTCTCAAAGCATCTGAAATGGCAGGATCTTGAAAAGGAGATTACTGATAAAATTTCCAGTTGTACGCCTGCCATTATCATTCTGTTATTGATCGGTGCTATTGGAGGTACGTGGATGGTGTCGGGCATTGTGCCTACGATGATCTATTATGGTATGCAGATTATCCGTCCTGAAGTGTTCCTTGTCAGTAGTAGTCTGCTTTGTGCCCTTGTCAGTCTGATGATCGGCTCATCGTGGACCACTGTTGCTACAATCGGACTCGCTCTGATGGGTATCGGCAAGGCGCATGGGTTTGACGATGGATGGATTGCCGGTTCCATCATCACGGGTGCCTATTTCGGTGATAAGCTCTCTCCACTCTCTGATACCACTGTGCTGGCATCGAGTGTGTCAGGCACGCCGCTCTTCACCCACATTCGTTATATGCTTTATACCACACTGCCCACATTTTGCATCTCTATCACGATCTTCCTGATTGCAGGTTTCTCAATGAATGTATCTGGTCAAGGCAATGTGGCAGAGTTCATGGAGGGGCTTCAACACACGTTTGTCATCTCTCCTTGGCTCTTGCTCGTGCCTGTGTTGACGGGTGTGATGATAGCCCGCCGCTGGCCCTCAATGGTGGTGCTGTTTCTGGCTATCTTCCTGGCAGTCATCGTCGCCCTGCTCGTTCAGCCGCAACTTATTCATATGATTTCCGGTGAGCAGGAACAGGGTCTGCTGACTCATTATAAAGGTATGATGCAGGTGTGTTATGGCAGCACCGATATTCCTACAGGTAATCCTGTTTTGAACGAATTGGTTCATACCAGCGGTATGTCGGGTATGATGCCGACAATCTGGTTGATCATCTGTGCCCAGACTTTTGGCGGTGCCCTTACGGCAACTGGTCAGTTAAAGGATCTGATGCGTGTCGTCTTGCGTTTTGCCCGTGGTACGGCCTCATTGGTGGCCTCTACAGTTGGCACGTCACTTTTCTGTAATATTGCGATGGCTGATCAATATCTGTCGATTATGCTGGCCAGTTCGATGTTCAAGGATACGTATCGTGAACGTGGCTACGAATCACGTCTGCTCAGTAGAAGCTGTGAGGATAGTGCAACGGTGACGTCGGTGCTGATACCTTGGAATACCTGTGGCTTGACGCAGAGTACAGTACTTGGTGTGGCCACACTGACTTATCTACCATATTGCTTCTTTAATCTCCTTTCGCCAGTCACGAGTATCGTTGTAGCGGCAATTGGATGGAAGATTACACGGAATGAGGGTAAATAAGATTTTCTTTTTTCTCCTTCTTTTTTCTTCTTCTGTCTCCGTCACAGCGCAGCAGTTGACTGTTGTCGAACTGAATTGTGAGAATCTCTTCGATTATCATCACGACGATGGTAAAGATGATATGGAGTATCAGCCAGAGGCGACACGCCATTGGACGAAACAGCGGTATTGGCGCAAACAGAACCATATCGCCCAGGAACTGCTTTCATGTTCAGATGACGGTATCCCAGATCTGATTGCTCTCTGTGAGGTAGAGAATGACTCAGCGCTCAATGATCTTTGTCATCGTTCTTTGTTACGGAATGCGGGCTATGAGTATCTGATGACCTCCTCGCCAGATTTGCGAGGCATCGATGTGGCCTTGCTCTATTCCCCCTTTACGTTTGCGCCTATCCGTAGCTACTCCATTCGTGTGACACCAGTGGAAAAGATGCGACCTACCCGTGATATCCTCTATGTTTGTGGACAGACGGTTTCGGACGATACACTTCATGTCTTTGTGATTCACTTTCCCAGTCGTTTTGGGGGCGAGAAATACAGTCGGCCTTTCCGTCAGGCAGCTGCAGACCGCCTTTGTCAACAGCTTGACTCTCTCCAAACCGTCTCATCAGAGCCAAAGATTCTCATTGCTGGTGATTTTAATGATAATGCTGATAGTCAGATCTTGCAGCAGATCTATGAGCATGGTGTCCGTAATCTGACGAAAGAGGCTTCTGCTCCAGAAGATATTCATGGCACGTACCGCTATCAAGGAGAGTGGGAGAGTATCGATCATATCCTCGGCTCCCCTTATATAGTTGAAAAGGTGAAGTCGGTAAAAATACATGCTCCCCAGTTTCTTCTCGAAGAGGAAAAACGCTATGGTGGGAGAAAGCCGTTTCGTACTTATAACGGCGTTCGCTATCAGCCAGGCTACAGCGATCACCTGCCATTAGTGGTAAGGATAGCCCTATAATCGTACTTATTGAGCCTTGATGTTCGGAAGTTGGAGACCGTAGCCCTTCTTGCGATCAGTATAGAGCATCACAATGGCAGTGAGGGCGGCACCTAATGCTGTGAAACCGAAGATAAGCATCGATGTAGTGTAGCTGGGATCCGTCTCATTGGCGCGACCTACGAACATTGGGATGATGGCTCGTCCGAAATTCTGGATGAAGAAGATCATCGAATAGGCTGTGCCGAGACATTTCAAAGGGATAATCTTGGGAACGCAAGGCCATAAGGCTGCAGGTGCTAAGGAGTAGCCGACAGAGAGAACCACCATCAGAGCGATGGCAACAGCACTGTTGTGCATGGGCAGTGAGAAACCGAAATGGACGGCAGTGAGCATCAAGGCTCCTGTGATGACAAGGGTGACACCACGACCAAAACGATCGAAAACCAATCCGAAGAGCGGTGTCATCAGAATGGTGCCGAAGGGGGCTATCGACGAGAAGAAACCTGCGATATCCGGATCCACACCATATTTGATCACCATCAGTTTGGTGGAGAATTTCAGGAAAGGAGAAACTGCGGAATAGAAGAGCACACAGAAAATGGTGATTAGCCAGAAACCAGGATTACGGAGTGTGATACCAATATCGGATAAACGGAATTCTTCGTTGTTTTCATTAGAAGAACTAGAACTACTAGTGCTGCAAGATCTTCTGGAATCATCCAAGCGCCGATCCATCACACAGAATACCAAAAAGGCTAGCAAGCCGATTATGAGGAAGGCCAATGCTACCAATAATGGTGTGGAGAGGGAGAAGTGACGCGCCACTGGGGCAGAGATACTCAGGGCAGCTGCTGTTCCCAGACGAGCCATTGCCAACTGGATTCCCATTGCCAAAGCGAGTTCGTGACCCGTGAACCAACGTACCATCGCCTTTGATACCGTGATACCAGTCATCTCATAGCCTACACCGAAAACAGCGAAACCAAAAGATGCCCAAGCCGCTGAGGTGGGAAGATCTGTTCCGAAGAAGGTCACACTTGATGTGCCGAAATCAGTAGTGACAGCGTAATACTTTACCAGTGTGCCAAGTGTCATCAACGAACAAGCCAAGATACCTGTAAAGCGAATGCCCATCTTATCGAGAATCAGTCCCGAGAAGAAGAGCATTAGCAGAAACACGTTGATGAAACTGCCAGAGCCGGAGAAGAATCCGTAGTCGCTGGAGGTCCATCCCAGACCGCCTTCAGCCTTCGGCATCTCCAACAGTGCTTCGAGTGGCGACATGACATCGTTGACGAAATAACCCATCATCATGGCTGTAGCCACGATGAAGAGTACAGTCCATCTTGCGATGGGTGAATCGTTCAGGCGATGACGGATTGCTTCTGCCACTTGTTTTTTACTTCTTCTTAACAGGATCGCAGGTCAGTCCACAACCAAGCTTCTTGAAAATCTTACGATCCACCTCGCTCAGCATCACTGTAGTATGTACCTGACAGTTACGCAGTTTGGGTAACTGAGCCAAGGCTTTGCGACAATTCTCATCGTGAGTAGAGAGAACACTCAAGGCTACAAGCACCTCGTCGGTATGTAGCCTGGGATTTTTGCCCCCCAGATATTCTATCTTCGTCTTCTGAACGGGCTCGATCAGACTCTGTGGAATCAGTTTAGACTCATGATCGATCTCAGCCAGATACTTAGTGGCATTAAGCAGAAGAGCTGCACTGCAACCCAGGAGCGGCGTAGATTTTGCAGTGATGATGGTGCCATCCTCCAATTCGATAGCAGAAGCCTGTTGGCCTGTCTCCAGCTTCTTCTCATAAGCTGCTGTCGTTACAGGACGGAAAGCTGTGGTAATCTTTGCCTGATTAAAGAGCATACGAATCTTGTTGACCTCGCTCTCATTGTCTGCACCGTTAGCCATTTTGTTGGTGGCATCGTAGAAACGACGGATAATCTCATCCTTAGAAGCCTTGCAGCATACCTCATCGTCACTGATACAGAAACCGATCATGTTGACCCCCATATCCGTAGGTGATTTATATGGATTCTCTCCGTAGATACCCTCAAAGAGGGCATTTAATACAGGGAAGATCTCGATGTCGCGATTATAGTTCACGGCAGTCTTGTTGTATGCCTCCAAGTGGAAGGGATCGATCATGTTCACATCGTTCAGGTCGGCAGTAGCTGCCTCGTAGGCAATGTTGACAGGATGTTTCAGAGGCAGGTTCCAAACAGGGAATGTCTCGAACTTGGCGTATCCAGCACGGATGCCACGCTTGTTTTCATTATAGAGTTGAGAGAGGCAGGTGGCCATCTTACCGCTGCCAGGACCTGGAGCCGTTACGATAACGAGTGGACGAGAGGTTACCACATAGTCGTTTTTGCCAAAGCCTTCATCGGAGGCAATCAGTTCCACATTGTGGGGATAACCGTCAATGGGGTAGTGGACATACGACTTGATACCCTCACGCTCCAAACGATGGCGGAACTGATCGGCAGCATGTTGACCTGTGTAGTGCGTAATCACAACACTGCCCACCATGAAGTTACGAGTCATAAACTCATCGCGCAGACGCAGTACATCCTCATCATAGGTGATACCGAGGTCTGCACGAACCTTGTTCTTCTCGATATCGTCTGCATTGACCACAATCACAATCTCAATGCTGTCACGTAACTGAGCCAGCATGCGGAGCTTGGAATCGGGCTTGAAACCAGGCAGTACACGTGAAGCATGGTGATCGTCGAAGAGCTTACCGCCCAATTCCATATAGAGTTTTCCGTCGAACTGGGCAATGCGCTCCTTAATGTGCTCAGACTGTATCTTGAGATATTTCTCGTTGTCGAAACCTATTTTCATAACTTTTCTCTTATTCTTGTATATTGGGAAGTTCAAGTCCAAGACCTTTCTTCTTATCTACCACTTTCAGCACAAAGCCGAGTACCAGAGCTGCCACACCGAGTGAAGCCAGCATCACAAGCGGAGCCGTATAGTTGAACTGTGTGGGATCAGTCACACCGGGGTTCGTTTGGTCAAGCACCTTACCGATGAGCAATGGGAACAGCCACAGACCGATGTTCTGAATCCAGAAAATCAGCGCATAAGCAGAACCAATCACCTTGGCATCCACCAGCTTGGGCACAGAAGGCCACAGTGAGGCAGGAACCAGTGAGAACGAAGCACCTAATACCAAAATAGTGGTGTAAGCGATGATGATACCCCCCACAGCGTTACCCTTGAATGCAGGCAGTACAAATGCAAACGTTAGGTGACAAGCAATCAGCAGGATAGAACCAAGAACAAGCATCGATGCTGCCTTGCCATGATGGTCGAGATAACTACCTAAGATTGGCGTAATCAGCACAGCTAACAGTGGGAACACTGCGAAAATCGATTCTGCCGACTGGCGCATGTAACCCATATAACAATAGGTGATGAGAGCTACAACAGACAGGCCGAGCAGACCGTACTTCATATTGGCTTTCTTCTGGAAGTTGCTGGCGAAGCCGGCAGCAGCCACAATCAACATGATGATATACTGGATAATCGTCACACTTGAGGATGCCCAGAATGAATCTGCATCAGGTGTCGTGAGTGTGAGGTTACACTGTAGCATATTCACTGCATACTTCTGGAAAGGGAAGATGGCTGAATAATAGAGCACACAGAGTAAGGCTACAATCCAGAAGCCTGCATCGGTAAGAATCTTGCCAAGATCGCTGATCTTGAAAGGATCGTCTTTCTCCTCTGCCTCACCAGTCTGACTGTCGAGTTTCTGATCCATGAAGAAATAGACGATTGTCATGATGAGGGCGATACACATCAGCACGACACCGAAAGCTACACTACGGCTCACACTTACCTCACCACCCAGACGGGCGAAGAAAGGTGAGAAAATCATACAGGTGGCAACACCCAGACGGGCCAGTGCCATCTCAGAACCCATCGCCAACGCCATCTCGCGACCCTTGAACCATTTCACAATACCTCTTGACACCGTGATACCTGCCATCTCACATCCACAGCCGAAGATCATGAATCCGCAGGCTGCAAACTTGGCCGAAGCAGGCATGCCCTCGTAGAAAGGTGAAACGCCCAGCTCGTCGAAGACGGGAATATAATTCAGGTTCTCTGTGAACCAAGTCTCCAAACCTGTTCCCACAAAGCTTTCGCTTACAGCGTACCATTTGATACAGGCACCGATAAGCATCACAGCAGCGGAGAGCACAGCAGTGAAACGCACACCCATCTTGTCGAGGATGATACCTGCAAAGATCAGGAAGAACACGAATACGTTGAGGAAAACCTCTGATCCCTGCATCGTACCGAAGGCTGTAGAATCCCAGCCACGGGTCTCCTGCATCAGGTCTTTGATGGGTGAGAGGATGTCCATGAAGATATAACTGCAGAACATCGCCATAGCGAGCAGCAGCAGAGCGGTCCACCGCATAGCGGCGGAATCGCGAAGGGTCTTTTGAATTACTTGAGTCATTTATTGTTTTCTTTATTATTTCTCATTTTTTGTTCCCATACTGGGAAACAAATATTCCCATACTGGGAATCAATTGTTCCCTTACTGGGAATATTATTCAGGCTTACTTCAGCCAGCGATCCAGCCAGTTGAAGAAAGTTCTCTGCCATAGGATACCGTTCTGTGGCTTCAGCACCCAGTGGTTCTCGTCAGGGAAGATGAGCAGTTCTGCCGGGATCCCACGCAGACGGGCCGCATTGAAGGCACCCATTCCCTGGTTATAGACAATGCGATAATCCTTCTCTCCGTGGATGCAGAGAATCGGCGTGTCCCACTTGTCTACAAACTTATGGGGTGAGTACTCATAGGTGCGAGTGGCATTAGCCGTCTGATCCTTGTTCCAATAAGCATCATCATATTCCCAGTTAGAGAAGAATACCTCCTCTGTATCCGTGTACATCGACTCGAGATTGAAAGCACCATCGTGAGATATAAATGCCTTGAAGCGCTTGTCATGATGACCTGCGAGATAGTAAACGCTGAAGCCACCAAAGCTGGCACCCACAGCACCCAACTTGTCTTTGTCAACATAAGGCAGATTTTCTGCAGCATCATCGATGGCAGCCAGATAGTCCTTCATGCACTGACCAGTCCAGTCGCCGCTGATCTCCTCCAGCCATTCCTGTCCGAAACCAGGCAGACCGCGACGGTTGGGGGCTACCACCACGTAACCATTAGAGGCCATGATCATGAAGTTCCAGCGATAGCTCCAGAACTGAGACACAGGACTCTGAGGACCTCCCTCGCAGAAGAGCAGGGTGGGGTACTTCTTGTTGGGGTCGAAGTTTGGAGGCAGGATAATCCAGGTAAGCATCTCTTTTCCATCGCTGGTCTTTACCCAACGCTGTTGTACTTTGGGCTTAGCGAGTTGATCCAGAATGTGCTTGTTCTCGAAGGTCAGCTGAGTGGTCTCTGTCTTCTCAGGCTTCTTGAAGTTGGGCGTGACGATATAGAGGTCGGCAGGCGATGTGTAGTTGTGACGCTCCATCAGCAACTGCTTACCATTGTTCATCAGGGAGATGGAGCCAAAGTCATCCCAAGTTTCTGTGAGTTGTTTTAGTTCTCCCTTCCAGTTGACGGCATAAAGATTCTCCGTAGCGTGCCATACGCCAATGAAATAAATCATAGCATCCTTCGAATCGCTCCAAACGAAGGCATCAACATTAGAGTCAAAGCTCTCTGTGACATATTTCTTCTCACCAGTGGCTAAGTTATAGACACAGAGGCGGTTACGGTCTGCCTCATAGCCGTTGCGCTGCATGGAAGTCCAGGCGATATACTTACCGTCGGGTGAGAACTGAGGGTTCTGATCATAGCCCACGTTATTAACGAGATTCTCCTCGGCATTCACCTTCTGATACTTCATCGTCTTTGTCGGATCGATCTCCGGTTCAACGTAGTTGGCAGGCTTGCAGAGGTTTTTCGTCTCGCGCGTACCTATATTATATATATAGATGTCAGAATCAGTAGAGATGGCATAGGCTCTGCCAGTCTTCTTGCGACAGGTGTAGGCGATGGTCTTGGAATCAGGACTCCAAGCCAACTGCTCGATACCGCCAAAGGGCTCCATCGGACACTCGTAAGGCTCACCAGCTAAAATATCCTCGCCATCTTTGATGCCATCTTCTGTAACCTCAGCTACGAAGGGGTGCTGGATGCTCTCCACATAATGATCCCAGTGACGATACATCAGGTCTGTCACCAGTCGGCCTGTAGCCTTAGGCAGATCATCAGGATTCTTCTTGATGTTCTCGTGGAAGTCGATGCTGTGAAGCAAAATCACCTGCTTGCCATCGGGTGAGAACTTAAAGCCCTCGATATCCTTTGAGGTCTTAGAAATCTGCTTGCGGTCTGATCCGTCAGCATTCATCGTCCAGATCTGACCACCTGAGAGAAAAGCAATCTTGCCATTCAGCCAAGTGGGATCCGTCTCACTCTTAGAACCAGTAGTCAGCGTCGTGTTACCAGTTCCGTCAGCATTGATCACGGCAATCTTCTGCTGACTCTTATTAGCCTTCACACTATAGTAGCCCACCTGATAGACAATCTGCTTGCCATCAGCACTGGCCTCAGCGCTGCTGATGCGTCCCATAGCCCAGAGAGCCTCAGGGGTCATCAGATCACTCGTGAGCTTGATAGTCTGTTTTCCAATCTTCACGTTATCTTCTGCATTAGCTAGATTCACTAAATTTGCTAGTAAAACTAGAATTACTAAACACTTCTTCATATAGTTATCTTTTTTGTTGGTTCTGACGTTGTTTCTGCAGTTCTGCAGCCTGCTTCTGCATAGCCTCCAGACGAGCTGCAAGCCCACTAACCTTCTTATTCGGGTTGTTCTTGTTCTCTTGATATTTGGCTTCCAGGATGGCAAGCAACTTCTCGTCGTTAGTCGTTTTGCGGAGCGTCCACATGATAGCTGCTGAGAAGAAGAGCGAGATGAAGTAGTAGAAGTTCAGACCAGAAGAGTAGTCGTTAAACATGAAGAAGAACATCAGCGGCATAAGATACATCATCCACTGCATCATCTTCATCTGCTCAGCCTGTGCCCCCACCATCTGATCTTTCTGCTGGCGCATGGTCATATAAGAGTAGAGTACGTTAGCCACACAGAAGAGAATACAGGTCAGTGAAAGGTGATCGCCAATACCCCAAATGTTGGTCTGCCACTCAATGATGGGGTCGTAGGTAGAGAGGTCGTCGATCCATAGGAATGACTGGCGGCGCAGTTGGATAGCGTTAGGCACGAAGTTGAACATCGCAATCCAGATAGGCATCTGAATCAGCATGGGCAGACAGCCGCTCAGGGGACTGACACCATATTTTGCATAGAGCGACATCATCTCCTGCTGTTTCTTCATCTGATCCTCTGGCTTATCATACTGTTTGGTGGCCTCATCGAGTTTTGGTTTCAGCACGCGCATCTTGGCTGATGACATATAGCTCTTCTTCACCATCGGGAAGGTGATGGCCTTCAGCAGCAAGGTGATCAGGATAAGTACAACACCCATTGAGAAACCCCATGAGGTGAGCCAGTCGAAGACATAAATCGTGAAGAAACGGTTGATATAGCGGAAGAGTGGCCATCCGAGATAAACCAGCTGTTCCAGATCGAGATCCTTGCCAAAGGTGCTCTGCTCCTCAACTCTTTTAATCAGACGGAAGTCGTTAGGACCAATGTACATCTCAAATTCTGAGGGTTGTATGCCTGAGGGATCGAAAGCGGTCTTCATCTTGGCATTGAACTGCTTCAGATAACCAGAACCTTTCTCCTGAGGAATGCTGGTCATCTGTGAGTTCGCTGCAAAATCATCCTTTGCAATCAGTGTCGCAGAGAAGAACTGATTTTTGAAAGCAACCCAGTCGAGTGGCTTCTCAATCTTCTCGTCGATCGTTTCTGAGGTCTCGCTCAGATAGTCTGTGCCACCATCCTTCTCTTTATAGGTAAGGGTCGCATAGCGGTTCTCAAACGTGAAACCTTTCTCCTGCTGACGGGCCATATCACTCCACTCGATATCCATCTCCTTGTAATTAGGAGCGAACATGCCGTTCAGACCATTCACCTGGAATGTGAAATGGAGCATATAGTCCTTTCCAAGCACATAGTTGAATACGATGCTACCGCCATTGCCTGCTTGAGCTGTCAGGGTGAGGGTAGAATCAGTAACGCTTGAAGGCGTAAAGAACAGATCCTTTGTGATGATGTTCTCATTCTTACCTGCCAGCATGAAGTTCATCTGCTGAGTCTTCTCATCGAAGAGGGTCACATCCATTTTGTTGTCACGATCTTCAAACCCCTTGATGATTGCCTTCGAGATAGTGCCACCTTTGGTGTTGAAAGTCAGTTCCACCTTGTCGTTCTTCAAGACAATGGGTTGACTGGTACCAGACAGCGCAGCAAAGAAGAGTGCAGAAGAGTCTGCTTTAGCGGCAGATTCTGCTTGAGCCTTGCGGGCTGCTTCGTTAAGTTTTTGTTGCTTGACTGCGTTATCCTTGATGGCAGCTGCAATACTGTCTTGTTTGCGTGCGGCTTCAATTTCTTCTGCAGAAGGCTGGTTATACCAGCTGAATCCTATCAGGACCACTGCAATGAGCACGAAACCGATGATAGTGTCTTTGTTCATTTATTTGTTATTGTTTATTAATGTACGCGATAAATCAAGGTGCAAAATTACGAAAAAAATACGAAATGTATGCAATCTATAGAGAAAAAATTGTAACTTTGCAATCAGATATGAGAAAACTATTATTATTTTTTGTGGTTAGTCTGGTGCTCAGCGCCAGTGCCGCACAGCCGAATGACAGCCTTGATGGACGTTATTATCGTCTGTTTGCGCCATTGACATTCTATCATAATGTGGCTAATAAGACTTTGGCTTTAGAGTCTGAATCGGCAGGTAAGGATCAGGTGACTGATGCCATTGATGCTGCTCTGATGAAGATTTATCTGAAGCGCCCAGATCTGGTAAACACTACAGAGACGGATCTGGAGAAAACAGGCTCCATTATCGAAAATGTGGATAAGCCCATTGAGAATCAAGTGGAGTTTGTCGAGAAGGTGGATGAACCAGTGTATGATTTCCCTCAGGATATTCCTGATACATTAATGATTCAGAAGCCTAAGTTCTGGACATACAAAGGTGATGGCTCTTTGCAGTTTATGCAGAATTTTGTGTCAGACAACTGGTATAAAGGTGGTGAGAGCAACTACTCGATGGTGGGAGCTCTGACGTTAGAGGCCAATTACGATAATAAGGACAAATGGATATGGGATAACAAACTGGAGCTGAAACTTGGTATCCTCCTTTCTCGCACAGACTCCCTGCATAAAGTGAAGTCTAACGAAGACCTCGTCCGTCTTACCAGTAAAGTTGGTCTCCATGCATCGCGTCGTTGGTACTATACTCTTCAACTTCAGGCTTACACACAGTTCATGCCTGGTTATAAGTCGAATGATCCGAATACTTATTCGGATGCCTTCTCTCCCTTTAACCTGAACCTTGGTCTTGGTATGGAATACGAGTTGGCTACAAAGAACAAGCGGCTGACCGGAACCGTCAACCTGTCACCGATAGCTCTCAACTATCGTTATGTGGATAGACTTGACCTTTCAACCAAATATGGTCTGGATGAGGGTAAGCGCTCTATGCTAGAGTTTGGTCCTCTTGTGACGGCAAATATCGTCTGGAAGTTTAATGATGTTATCACATGGAAGAGTCGCCTGTTTGGCTTTACATCATTTAAACGTGTTGAGGTCGAATGGGAAAACACCTTTGAGTTGCGTGTGTCAAAGTACATCACAGCCAACCTGTTCCTCTTCCCACGCTTCGACGATGCCAGCAAGTCAGGCAAATACGACAAAGACTTAGGCTATCTGCAATTCAGGGAGTATAGTTCATTAGGCTTTGCCTACACATTCTAATAAAAACAATAATCCCCGCCATTCCATCGGCGGGGATTATTTATTTTGCTTCGGTCATATCGCCTTCCACATAAAGCCTTGTCATCTCAACGGCTCCGTTTGTTCGGACGGTAATCGATTTCTTGAAATGTCCTGGGAACTTGCCTGCACCATTGTAGGTTACCTTGATTTCTCCCTTCTCACCTGGCTTGATAGGTGTCTTGGTGTATTCAGGTACTGTGCAACCACAACTGGCAATAGCCTGGTTGATAACAAGGTTTTGCTCACCGACATTAGTGTATGTGAAGACGCATGATACCACAGGATTCTTCTCTGAGAAAGAACCGAAATCATGCGTCAGTTTGTCGAATTTGATTTCGGCAGGTTTCTGGGCGAATGCGGTTGTCATTCCACATACGAGCAGCATTGTCATTACAAGTAATTTCTTCATATTCGTGTCGTTTTATTGTAAATTCGGGGCAAAGATACAAAATAAATCATAATTCATAAGTAATAATTCATATTTTTTATGTAATTTTGCACCTCAAACGAATAAAATTGAAATAAATATGTATAGAAGTAAGACTTGTGGAGAGCTTCGTCTCTCAGATGCCGGTAGTGTGGTGACACTCGCCGGATGGGTACAGCGTAGTCGTAAGATGGGTGGTATGACGTTTGTCGATCTCCGTGATCGTTATGGTTTGACGCAGTTGGTTTTCAATGAGGCCGACGATGCTGCCCTTTGCGAGCGTGCCAATAAACTAGGTCGTGAATTCTGTATTCAGATCAAGGGTGAGGTCAGTGAGCGTCAAAGCAAGAATCCCAAAATGCCTACGGGTGATATTGAGATTTTGGTGAAGGAGTTGAATGTGCTGAGTGAGAGTCTCACACCTCCTTTCACGATTGAGGATAATACTGATGGCGGTGATGATATCCGCATGAAATATCGTTATCTCGATCTGCGTCGTGCTGCTGTTCGTAAGAATCTCGAATTGCGTCACCGTATGACGATTCTGATCCGTAACTTCCTCGATGGTAAGGACTTTATTGAGGTGGAGACCCCAATTCTCATTGGTTCTACACCCGAGGGTGCCCGCGACTTCGTGGTACCCAGTCGTATGAATCCTGGTCAGTTCTATGCACTGCCACAGTCTCCTCAGACGCTGAAGCAGTTGTTGATGGTTTCTGGTTTCGACCGTTATTTCCAGATTGCCAAGTGTTTCCGTGATGAGGATCTTCGTGCAGACCGTCAGCCTGAGTTCACCCAGATCGACTGCGAGATGTCGTTTGTTGAGCAGGAAGATGTGCTTCAGCTCTTCGAGGACATGGCTCGTCATTTATTTAAAGAAGTACGTGGTGTGGAACTTCCTCCGCTGCAGCGTATGACCTGGCATGAAGCCATGCGTCGTTTCGGTTCTGATAAACCCGATCTCCGTTTCGGAATGGAGTTCGTTGAGCTCATGGATGTGCTGAAGGGTACAGGTTCATTCCCCGTATTCAATGAAGCTAATTATATCGGTGGTATCTGTGTACCTGGTTGTGCCAATTATACCCGCAAGCAACTGGATCAGTTGACAGACTTTGTGAAGCGTCCACAGGTAGGTGCCAAAGGACTCGTTTATGTGAAATTTAATGAGGATGGTACTGTGAAGTCCAGCATCGATAAGTTCTATGAGCCTGAGGTATGGGCCAAGGTGAAGGAGGCTATGGGTGCCAAGGATGGTGATCTTGTGCTGATCCTTTCTGGTGATAATGCCAATAAGACTCGTGTTCAGCTTTGCACACTCCGTCTGGAGATGGGCGATCGTCTCGGCCTTCGTGATAAGGACAACTTCGTATGTCTTTGGATCGTTGACTTCCCGCTCTTTGAGTGGAGCGATGAAGAGCAGCGTCTGATGGCTACTCACCATCCGTTCACAATGCCGAATCCTGATGACATTCCTCTGCTGGATACAGCTCCTGAAAAGGTGCGTGCCGTTGCCTATGACTTCGTCTGCAATGGTGTTGAAGTCGGTGGTGGCTCCCTTCGTATCCATGATGGTAAGCTTCAGGAAAAAATGTTCCAGATTCTGGGCTTTACCCCAGAACGCGCTATGGCTCAATTCGGCTTCCTTATCAATGCCTTCAAGTATGGAGCACCTCCTCATGCAGGTCTTGCCTTTGGTCTCGATCGCTTTGTCTCCTTGATGGCAGGTCTCGACAGTATTCGTGATTGCATCGCTTTCCCGAAGAATAATAGTGGTCGAGATGTGATGTTGGATGCCCCTGGTGAGTTGGATCCGAAACAGTTGGAAGAGTTGAATCTTTCCATTGACTTACATCAAGAATAATTTACTTTTTGCTAAAAATGTTTAATAATTAATAAGTTGTCCGAATAAATAGTGGTACTTTTGCACACGAAAAGATTTGAGAAGTAAAACTTCATAATAAAGGATTAACAAATTAAGTATTATGGCAGAAAAGAAAGCAACAGCTAAGAAGGCTACTGAGACAAAGGCAGCCGCAGCTAAGAAGACCACAGTAAAGAAGGCAGCCGCTAAGACTGTTCTCGCAGTAAATGCTGAGAATGCAGGTTTCAAGGCTGGAGATGTTTATCAGGCACTTGCAGCAGGTAAGGCTCTCACCGTGAAGGAGATTGCTAAGGCTGCTAAGATTTCAGAGGAGGAGACTCTGCTCGGTCTCGGCTGGCTCTTCAAGGAGGGTAAGCTCGCTAACGACGGAGAGAAAGTTACATTGGCATAAGACAATTTAAGATTCTCATCGATGTAGGTGATAAGGGCATCAGCGTTCAGCAGTTGTCCAAGCATGTGTATAATAAGAATACCTCTTTCTTTTTTACACCAAATCTGGAGGAGATTCGTTCTTATGTCCAGCAGTATCTCCTGAAAAACTCCAAATCCCCTTCTTCGTTGATTGAGAGTATGGACCGTCGTGGCTATTATCGGTTAAATACTCAGAATAATCCTGATGCCCGCCAGTTGATGATTGAGTTCAAGGAAGAATAGTTTGGTTACTCTCTCAGCTTATACACATCTTCATAGACCGTCAACAACTGTTCGGCTGTATATTTCCATGAAAATTGTTGGGCTCTTCTGATGCCAATTTCTTTCTGTTTCTGATAGATCGTCTCGTCTTTTTCTAACAGCAGCATCTTCTCTGTGATCTCTTCGGCATGCTGTGGGTTCACCATCAATACCTCTGGACCACCAATCTCTGGCATAGACGATGTGTTGGATGTGATAACAGGTGTTCCGCAAGCCATCGCTTCCAAAAGGGGAATACCGAAACTTTCCCTGAGAGAAGTATAGAGGAAAGCAAAGGCATTATTATAGATAAATGGTAGGTCTGCATTTTTGATATAGCCTGGTATGACCATATAGTCTTTGATGTTCTCAATGTGATTCCTTTCTATGATGTCGTCAAGAAAACTACGGTCTAAATCGGCCATCAGCAGTTTTCTTTTCACATTCGACTTCTCCAGATAGTGAGAGTAGGCAATGAGTGTCCGCTCCGTATTCTTCTTGGGATCCGTATTACCCAGGAAGAAGAAGTAGCCAGGTTCCTCGATGTACTGTTGATAAATCAGCTCTATGTCCTCAACAGGTTTAAACCATTCATTATAACCATTATAGATCATCACCATCTTCTCTTCCGGAATATGCAGTTTGGAAATGATATTGTTGTACTCGAATTCTGAGACAGTGATTATCCGCTTACATTTTTTCAGAATTCTGGGTACAACAAATCTTCTGTAGAGCCATCCCATATTCTGATAAAGCGATTTGTTAGATTTGTCTCGCGGCTCTAAGAAAATGATGTCGTGCAGTGTCAGAATCATCGGAATCTTACAAAGGATAGGGGCTGTATTGCTGGTACAATGCAACATGTCAAGATTCAGCTGATTGACAGCTCTTGGCAGAGAGAATTGTTCCCAGAGCGGATAGAAGTTACTGCCGATCTCTATGATATGCACATTCTTGCTGTCATGAAGACAATGGTCTTCGCCTGGTGCCACAAAAACAAAATATTCATTTCTGTTATCAGACTTCTGCAGTTCTTTGATTTCCTCAAGAACCACATAGTCCATTCCGTGTTTGTTATTACGGAAAATACGCTGCGCTTCAATACCTATTCTCATATCTGTTTAATAATTTTAGCAGGAACACCAGCCACGAGTGAATGGCCTGGTACATCTTTTGTTACAACAGCACCAGCCGCTACCACGCAGTGTTGTCCGATGTGAACACCAGGAAGGATTACGGCATTAGCTCCAATCCAAACATCATCGCTGATGGTAACAGGTGTTGTACTGACACCCTGTTCGTCAATGCGCTTTTCTGAGTCTTCGAAGTTGTGATTGAGTGCTGTCACAGTAATACCTTGTGCCAGGTTGACATGATTACCTATGGTAACAGGACCGATAATTGTGTTATGCAATCCAATCCTTGTATAGTTGCCTATGATAACATCCCCAACGGCATTGTTGATACAGACAAAAGACTCAATCACGGAATAGTCCCCAAGCCTGAACTGGCGATAGGGTGGAGTGTCCATTCTTACAGAACGGTGGATGACACTGTGTTTCCCCCGATGCTGATATAAGGGCGCCAATAATCTGATGTACCAACGCGGCCTTGTCTCCACCTGGTTCATAATCAGCCAATCTATCAGCTTCTTCAGCTTAGGATTGCCTTTAAACTTTTCCCTGACTTGTTCACTGTCCATGACATCTAACTATTTTAGACTACAAAAATAGGAAATATTTTGTGTAATTCCAAATATTTTCCTATTTTTGCAGAAGAAATAACAAAATATTGAATCTGTAGTGCAAGAATTATGGCTTATGAATGTACTATTTCTTGTTTATCATGGTTTTGATGATGCCAGTGGTATCACCAAGAAAATCCATTATCAGGTGAAAGGACTTCGTGAAAATGGTCATGAGGTTCATTTATGTTATTACGATTTTGACCAAAGTGGTCATCGCTGCAGATTTATTGATGATCAAGTCATACAGGACTACGGAACGGGAAAGGTGGCTGCACTTCGTCAGCGGTTTGATTATGATTGTATCTTTGATTATTGCAAATTGAATGGCATTCAGTTTGTTTATGCACGTTGTTTTATGAATGCGGATCCAATCTTGATTCGTTTCTTCAAGAAACTGAAACAAATCGGTATCAAGGCAGTGATGGAAATTCCCACCTATCCATACGATCAGGAATTTATGAATTCCTCATGGGACATCAAATTAAAACTCATGCTAGATCGGTTATTTCGTAATAAATTGTCAAAAGAGATGACAGCCATTGTTACTTTCTCCGATGAAGAATGTATCTTTGGACAGCGTACAATCCGTATCAGTAATGGTGTTGATTTCGATAGCATTCCTTTACATCAGTATCAAGCTCCAACAGATGGCTCTGTCCATCTGGTAGGTGTGGCTGAAGTTCATATTTGGCATGGTTATGATCGGCTGATAGCAGGCTTGGGAGAATATTATCATCACACGTCTAATCCTCGTCAGGTTTATTTCCATATTGTAGGTGGTGTTCACCCGCATGAACGCTATAAAGCAAACGAATTCCACCCAGGTATGCAGGCAATTATTGATAAATATGGCATCCAAGATAAGATTATTTTTCATGGTCAGTTGTTTGGTGATGCTTTGGATAAAGTGTTCAATCAGAGTTGTTTCGCTATTGGTAGCTTAGCAAGACATCGTAGTGGTATCACCATCATAAAGACTCTTAAGAATCGTGAGTATGCCACTCGTGGCATACCCTTTATCTATAGTGAGCAAGATAGTGATTTCGATAATCAGCCTTATGTTATAAAGGCTTCACCTGATGAATCACCGATAAATGTTCAGCAGATTTTGGATTTTATCGACCATCATCAGATCAAACCCGAAGAAATCCGTAAGACAGTTGAGAATCTGTCTTGGAAGATTCAGATGCAGAAAGTGATTGATGAGGCATGATTACTTAATCCAAAAGACAAGTGCTGATTTCCAACCAATATATTTCAGATAACCTGATTTTATGGCTCTCCAAAAGACACTAAATTTCTCATTGAAAGGTATTTGGTGGCCTGTATAGAAAACCTTGCTTAGTGTATATTTGGAAAAATAGTGAATGATAGGACTATCTTGCCATTTGAGTAACTCGTCTATCACTGTAAGGTAGCAATTAATGTTGCGTTTTGAATAATGCTTCCCCATGGTTGATGCCGTCCTGACACGATGTTTTACAAAACTTCTTTTCAAGCAAAAAATGTTATTGCTTTGAAGCGTCAGTTTTGTGGTAAAGAGCTCGTCTTCATGGATAATTCCCGGGTAGAAATTGAGACCTATTCGTTTTAGGTATTCGTGATTGATAAATAGGAGCCATACAACACAATTATGTTTGCTCGTATTCAGCATTTGGTTGAGAAGGAAGTGGCCGTCGTATTGCTTGTCCTCTTCTAAAGGTTGGGTTCGTTTATAATTCCATGAGATATGCCCTGCTCCATCTTCTTGTAAAATGTCTCCGTCAAAGAAGATGAAATCAGCTTTGTGCTTTTCTGCATATTCGTAGCAAATTTCCAAAGCATCTGGATCCTCCAAGATATCATCGGAATCCATCATGTAGATGTATTCTCCAGTTGCATGCTGAAGTGCCAGATTTCTTGCAACAGATTGCCCTTGATTATTTTGGCAAAAGTAACTAATGCGTGAATCTTGCTGCATATATTTCTTGATGATGTTTTCACTTTGATCTGTAGAACCGTCATTTACTGCAAGAATCTCTATTTCATGTAATGTTTGATTCAAAAGAGATTTAAATGTCTCATCCAGATAAGATTCAACATTATAAATAGGTAATATAACACTAACTTTTACCATATTGGAACTAATTTTGCTACAAAGATAACAAAAACTATTGAATTATTTGTTTTTTACGACATATTTTTGTACTTTTGCCCAAAACAAATAGACGCAAGATGGTTTCAAAACAATTTAGAATAGTCTATTGTACACCAGCTCTTTACTTTGCTGGTGGTATGGAGCGTGTATTAACGATGAAAGCGAATTATTTTGCTGAACATTTTGGTTATGATGTCACCATCATATTGACAGATGGAAAAGAAAAACCAATATTTTATCCGCTTTCTGATAAAGTGAAGGTGATTAATTTGGATATTGGTTTTGAAGAACTGTGGACATGCTCATTCTTAAAGAAAATTTTCTTTTATCTGAAGAAACAACACTTGTATAAGAAGTTGTTGAATAGAGAACTGATGCGCATTCGTCCTGATATCACTGTCAGTATGCTTCGTCGTGAGATTAATTTTATTAATGATATACAGGATGGGAGCAAAAAGATTGGCGAAATCCATATAAATCGTGCTAATTTTCGCAATTTTGAGGGCAATAATGCCATGAAGAATTTGTTCTCGAAATTTTGGATGAATAGTCTTCTCTCAAAACTCCAAAGATTAGATCGTTTTGTTGTATTAACAGAAAAAGATAAAGAGGCATGGGTAGAGCTAAAAAATGTCTGTGTTATTCCTAATCCACTATCTTTTACTTCTACGAGACGTAGTACTCTTTCAGAAAAACGTATAATTGCCGTAGGAAGGTATTGCCATGAGAAAGGATACGATCTTTTATTGAAAGCTTGGGTAATTGTTCAAAATCGTACTACGGATTGGCGCTTGGAAATCTTTGGTGAAGGAGATAGAACTCAATATGAAGAAATGGTTGATACATTGAATCTTGACCGTCATCGTTGTATCCTTAATGGCAGATCTTCAAAGATTCAGGATGAATTTTTGAATAGTTCTTTGTCTGTATGTTCTTCTAAATTTGAAGGGTTTGGACTTGTCATAACAGAGGCAATGGCATGTGGGCTACCTGTTGTCTCCTTTGACTGTCCGTGGGGACCACGGGCTATCATCAGTGATGGCGAGGATGGTATGTTGGTAGAGAATGGGAATGTTGACAAACTCGCAGAAGCCTTAGTCCTGATGATCCAAAATCCAAAGCAACGTAAGGCAATGGCTGATAAAGCCATTGAAAATGTGCAGCGCTTTAGTATTGATCAGATAGCAGGACAGTGGAAATCCTTATTTGAATCGCTATAGGTTTAACAATAGAATCCTGAGCTAACTTTTTGTTTTCAGGAAATTATCTTCAGCATCTTTATAATGATCTGTCTTATAAAAGAGTCTGGAGACACCATATTGTTTAAGTCGATTCCATATTGCTTTAAAAATGGAACTTTCTTTCAACGATCCATAACCAGTAATGACACGACAACGCCTATCAAATACGAACTTGATCTTTCCATATTTCTTCAAGGACAATGCCATCGAACCATCTTCACCCCGAAGAATTTCAACTCGGTACCCCTCTTTCATTGCATTGGCAGTCTCATAGCCAAATGCTAAACCTCTGACACTTAACTCTGGTCGATTGATGTTCTGGATACGAATATAAATATCACGAATAAACTCATACATCTTGAGCTGAAAACTGGAATGCTCCTCGTTGGGATAAAAACTCCACATGGCAGCAACTGCAGCAATGCCAGGTTTCATAAGGTTCTCAACCATGATCTCGATGTATTGGGGAGGATATAGAGTGTCAGAGTCTATACACATGGAATATTTTCCTTTGGCCTGATTCAATCCGCATTGCCGTGCATAGCCACATGTATGTTGATGCTCTGTATAGAATGGTATGCCCGACTTCTGATATATCTCAGCAGTTCTATCCTTGGATTCATTATCTACTCCTATAAATTCTACAGGATATTTGCATTTGGTTTCACTTAAAGACCAAAGACAGGCTTGCAGACGCTTTTCCTCATTATACGCAACAATGATGATTGAAATGAGTGGGTTATCACTTTGAAGAGCTGCAAGCTGATCATGTGTCTTATCAATGATTTCCTGAGGAACCTCGCTGAATGGCTTCTCGTAAATGCTAAGATATTTCTCGTACCAATTCATATTTGACAATTTGTTGATGAATTAAAATATTAGCTAATTTATCCTGCAAAAATACATATTTTTTTCTTATTTGCCAAATTTATTCCAATTTTTGTTTTAGATAAAGGATATTTTTAGTTAATCTTCCCAAATTATTCTTTTTTTGTATCTATTATTTGTATTTTTGTAGCGAAAAGAATTATAACTAGTTAGAATGAAAGAAATATGAAATACGATTATCTAATTGTCGGCTCGGGACTGTTTGGCTCTGTTTTTGCTCATTGTGCGAATAAACAAGGGCAACGTTGTCTGGTTATAGATAAGCGGCCTAATCTTGGAGGTAACCTGTATTGTGAAAAGATTTCGGATATCAATGTTCATAAATATGGCCCCCATATCTTTCACACTTCAAACAAGAAGGTTTGGACTTTTGTTAATTCCATCGTTGAGTTCAACAGGTTTACGGAGTCTCCTGTTGCCATTTATAAAGGGAAAGCTTATAATCTGCCCTTCAATATGAACACTTTCTCTCAGATGTGGGGTGTGATTACGCCAGAGGAGGCTAAAAATAAAATTGATGAGCAGAGAAAAGAGATGGAAGGAAAAATACCCTCAAATCTGGAAGAACAAGCTATATCTTTAGTTGGAAGAGATATCTATGAACGTCTCATCAAAGGTTATACCGAAAAACAATGGGGTAGGAAGTGCTCAGAACTGCCTCCCTTTATTATCAGACGTCTCCCAGTGAGATTTGTATATGACAATAATTATTTTAATGACATCTATCAGGGTGTCCCTATTGGCGGATATAATAAACTCATAGAAGGATTATTGGAAGGAATTGATACGAAAGTAGATACAGATTTCTTTGCAAACAGGAGGGAATTTGAGTCAATGGCAGACAAAATCGTCTTCACAGGCAAAATAGATGAATTCTATGATTATCGTTATGGAAAGCTGGAATATCGTACTGTCCGTTTTGAGAATGAAATTCTAAATACTTCAAATTATCAAGGTTTGGCTCAGATAAATTATACAGATGCAGCAATCCCATATACCCGAATCATAGAGCATAAACATTTCGAGGCTTTTGCAGACGATGTATATAAGAATCCTCAGACTGTTATCAGTAGAGAGTATTCTGTGGAGTGGACTGATGGAATGGAACCGTATTATCCAATCAATGATGAGAAAAATACAAATTTGTATAAGCAATATGAGGCTTTAGCCCAGAAGGAAGATGCAGTCATCTTTGGAGGCAGGTTGGCAGAATATAAGTATTATGATATGGGACCGATTGTCGAGAAAGTGTTGAATATGTTTATGTAAGAATGAAGTATGATGTTACCATAGGAATTCCTGTATATAAGGCAGTTGATTACATTGAAAAAACAATGGAGTCAGCTCTTTGTCAGACTTTCGCCAATATCGAATATCTGGTTGTGGATGACTGTGGGAATGACGGAACGATTGAAGTGGTAGAGCGCTTTCGGCGAGAACATCAACGGGGGAAAAACATCCACATTATACATAATGATCAGAATCTTGGAGTAGGGAAGTCGCGAAATCTCATCATAGAACATGCCCAAGGTGAATTTCTGTATTTTTTGGATTCCGATGATATCATAGAGCCAGAGACAATAACTATCCTGATGCGTGCGGTTCAACAATATCAGGCAGATGCTGTGTATGCTTCATACGAGAAAATAAATACAATGCATAATAATGCGACGGTGCTATATCAAAATTCTTTTCAATATTTCAATGCCCCTGATGAGTTCCCTAAATTTGTCTTCTCACAGTATCGTTCTTTTCAGGTTTCAGTCTGTAATTGTCTGTTGAGAATAGAAATTTTAAGGAGAAGTGGATTGAGGTTTATTGATACAATGTACTGGGAAGATGTTGCTTTTACTTATGACTTGGCGACAAAGTTGCAAAAAGTTGTTCTTCTGCCCGATGTAACCTACCATTATTTGTGTCGCCCATATTCTCTGTCACATTATCATGATCGTGAATTCCTTCAGCGTAATGAAATTCTTCAGAATGTGACAACGATTGATTATCTTAAGTCGCAATGCTGTAAGCTCCGTAGTAAGACTTATGCTCCGAACTTATGCCGAGCGCTACAGATGTTCAGCTTTTATATCGTCTGTTATGTTTTAAAGAGTCAAAAGCGAATAACACCGGCTATAACATACCGTGAAATGCGTCAGATGATGCATTATCCATTACGACTTAACGATATAATGAGATTTGGTCAGATGCGTATGCTTAATGTTGCGCTGTGGCTGATACCTCATTTACCTGTTCCGTTTTTTATTCTGACGATTCGATTGTTGGGGAAAATTAAAAATGTACTATAGAAATTGAATTATGGCTTATAAAGTAACTATTGGCATACCTGTTTATAATGTAGGAAAACATATTCGACAGACGTTGGATTCAGTGTTGGGACAAACCTTTCCTGATATAGAAATCCTAATATGTGATGATTGTGGCACAGATGATTCGATAGATATCGTAAAGGAGTATCAGCAGACCCATCCCCGAGGAAGAGATATCCGCATCCTTCACCAACCACATAATATGGGTATTGGAGCAGGACGAAACCGTATGATAGCAGAAGCCAAGGGCCAGTATTTCTATTCAATAGATGCAGATGATACAATTGCTCTTAATACTATTGAATTGTTATATAATACTGCGCAGCAATATCATGCAGAGATTGTTTATGGAAGTTTTGAGAGGGTTTTTGAACATGATGGGCAGCTTGTTCGCAAAGTGCAGTATCAATACCCCAAGAGGGTTTTCGCATCATCTGATGAGTATTCGATGTATGCTTATTATAGATGGATACAGGGCATGAACTGGAATTATTTGATAGATTTGGATGTTATCCGACGTAATCATTTACAGGTGACTCCTGTTGCTCATGGTTATGGTGAGGATTTTACTTACACGATCGATCTTCCAACCTATGTCTCTGGTGCTGTCTTGTTGCCGGATATTACTTATCAATATTATATTCGAAGTTCATCCACTCAGATTAAGAAGAAAAAAATCCTTTCTCGTGAGCAAATGTTACTATCGCTAGATGCATTAGACAAGAAGAAAGCAAGGTATGAGTTGAAAGGAAAGCCATATTATGCTAAGCGCATTTCTTGGTTGATGATGTGGGACTGCTCTTTTGGGTGCGAGATGTTGTTGAGGCGCAAAGACTTTGATGTCCCCTTTACCAATCGTGAGATACGTGACAGGATGTGGCATCCGATGTCGTTACATGAGATATTAATGTCTAATTCTGCGCGTAAGCAAAATCTTTTTTATTATTTAATAGGAAAGTTGCCTCCTGCATTATCAGTTTTATTATTGAGAGTGCTGGGAAAAAGGCATGGTGTAGGTATATGAAAATCATGTATGTCAATCAGGTCTTTGCTGCTTGGGGTGGATTTGAGCGCGTCTGGACAGATAAGATGAATGCCTTGTCGGATATTCCTGACAATGAGGTATGTCTTGTGACGACAGATCAGGGAACTCACCAATTCCCTTATCCGCTAAACCAGAACGTACGTCATATTGATCTTGGCATCCGATTCGTGCAGCATTATCAGTATCTAGGCCTGAAACGATATTGGGTTTATCTTAAATTGCTCAGATTATTCAAAAGAAAGATGAAAGCCTTGTTAGAGGCTGAGAGACCAGACGTTCTTGTTTCCAATGCTTCTGAGTTTGTTGATTTCCTATTGAACTGTAAAGGGACTGTCCCTTTGGTTGTAGAGAGTCATGGAACGTTCGATCGTCCTTTCCACATGCAAGAGATGACCGTCATCAATCGTATTAAAGGGTATTTCCGTCATAAAGCCTTAAAGAAGGCTGAGAGAATTGTCGCTTTAACTCATGGAGATGCTGAGCAGTGGAAGCAAGTCAATCCGAACGTATCCATTATTCCCAACATCGTGACAATGAATCAGTCAGACACATATAGCAGCTGTGAGGCAAAGCGTGTTATCTTTGTGGGTAGACTTGATCCGCAGAAAGGTTATCAATATCTGAATGATATATGGAGAATAGTTGAGAAACGTCATCCTGATTGGCGGTTGGATATCTATGGCGAAGGTGCAGATCTGCAAGAGAATAAAAGTATGATTCCTCAAGGACAGCAGGTTTATCCCCATGCTCAGACTATCAATATTCTGGATAAATACAAAGAAAGTTCCATTCTTGTCCTGACATCAGTTTATGAGCCGTTCGGTTTGGTGATGCCTGAGGCTATGAGTTGTGGTATCCCGGTCGTGGCTTTTGATTGTCCTTATGGCCCTTCTGAGATTATTACGGATGGAACCGATGGCTTCCTGATTAACTGTTATGATGTTGAGGCTTTTGCAGACAAGCTATGTCTGTTGATGGAAAATGATGCTTTGAGAAAGAAAATGGGTCAGAATGCTATCCTGTCTTCCCAACGTTTCACAAAAGATAAAATCGTTCCTCAATGGATTAGCCTTTTTGAAAGTCTTGTAGTTTAATCTTATGTAAGTTATGGCCTGGTACGATAAATATTTGTCAATATACGGTAAACCGTTTAGTGAAGTTCCTCAGGAGATTATTGATGGTACTCGTGAACGACTGGCAGCAATGCAGAGTGAGAATCCTGTCGCTTCAATCGTGGTGATCGGTTATAATGAAGAGACACATCTTCAGGCATGTCTCTGGGCTATCAGCGAGATCAAGTGTCAATATCCTGTAGAGATTATCGGTGTCGATAATGATTCGAAAGACCGTACAGCGGAAGTCTATGAGAAGTCAGGAATCCCTTATTACACGGAATATCAGCACTCGTGTGGCTATGCCCGTCGTTGTGGCTTGGAACATGCGAAGGGTAAGTATTATTTCGATGTGGATAGTGATACGCTCTATCCACCGATGTATTATGAACTGATGCTGGAACAATTGATGAAACCTGGTGTCGTAGCCGTTTCTGCAACATGGAGCTATTTCCCGGATGCATTACATACTAGACTTGGATTGCGACTGTACGAGATAGGACGTGATCTGTTCTTGTGGATTCAGCATTTTGAACGCCCAGAACTGAGTGTTCGAGGCCTGGTGTTTGCTTATCAGGCAGATTTAGGCAGGAAAGAGGGCTATCGGGTAGATATCATTCGTGGTGAAGATGGCGCTATGGCTTTGTCGCTTAAGAAATATGGTAAGATTGTCTTCCTGCGTGATCGTCGTGCTTGTGCCATCACTGGCTATGGCACCATCGGACAACAATCGCTTTGGAAGAGTTTTGTACAGCACATGAAGATTCAAGGCAAGGGCATTATGCGAATCTTTCACAAGACCGATCATTACGAGGACGCTGAAGACAATCTGGTAAAGAATAAATAACTGCAACAATAAGAAGGGCTAAGGGTAGGGCTTCATACCAAGTATAATAAAATGTGCTTTCAACATTGAAGAGGTACTCATTAATTTGATTGACCACACTGATGAGTGGGGTATGTAGCCCTATTACTGCCAAGGTGCCAATAGAGAGATTGATGATGACCTGCGATTTGCAGTTGTTTAGCATCTTGCAACCATATAGCACACCAAATAGAAACGCAATATTTGAAGGATAGAATAGGACTATATGAAGAATATAATCTCCAGTTCTGAAAGCTTGGAGATGCCAGTAGAAGAATAGTATGCTGATGCATAAACAGAGGATGCAACCAATCAGATCACGACTTGACTTAATATCTCTGAATAGTTGTTTCTGCCCCATGACATATCCTATATAATAATAAGGTAAGCGTCTGAGAATCCCCATCGGTGTCAGATTAGGGGCAAAATAGTAGTATTTATTGGCGGCGTAAAGGATAACGGAGAGAATACAAAGAGCTATCATGATCTGATGCAGATATCTGGTTTTTCGGCATAGATCAATGGTAATATGCATAAAGAGAATGGCTGGCAGATACCATAGCGGACCATTGAGCGGTTCGCAGAAAGCATTCTCATGTTCGAAGAGTAGGGCACCAAAGATCGGGCGCATGGCTTGAAAGAGGTCTGGCATGCCGCCATTGAGCATATAGAATTTCACCAGCCAGTAAGGATAGACGATTGCATTATAAAAGAGGTAGGGTAGAATGAGGCTGCTCCAGTATTTCTGCCAGTTAGCCTTGTTGCTGCCATAATCTTTCTTCAGATAGCCGGAAATAAAGACAAACACGGTCATCAGAACAGACTGCAGGAATCGATAGTAGAACCAGTCCTGCGATTGTGGTAGATGACAGAATACCACGCAGCATACTGCCATTGCTTTAGCCCAATCAATCCATATCAATCTCTCTTTCATACTGCAAAGGTACATTTTTATACTCAAACAGCCAAGGGTTCCGCTTTTTTTCTGTATCTTTGCAGACATAATGGCCAAACAGAGGATAGAATATATTGATGCGATGCGAGGATTTACGATGATTCTCGTCGTCTATTCGCATATTTGCAGCCTTTGTCTGGGAGAGATGTGGATGGGTTGGAATGATGTGTTTTTCCTGTTTCGATTGCCCTGCTTCTTCTTTATCAGCGGTTGGTTGTTTGAAAAGGCAGGTCGCCAATGGAACTATGTGTCCATCAAAGCAACAGTCCATCATAAGTTTATGGTTCAGATTGTTCCTACCTTTATTTTCCTGCTTTTACTGGCTCCACCACCTGAGTTTTTTAGCAGACTAGGGGCCACGAAGGGAGGCTATTGGTTTACTTTTGCCCTTTTTGAATTCTTCTTGCTGACCATCTTTTCTGAGAAATGTCTGAAGAAGTGGGGTGGGGTGTTTGCACTATTCATCTCTGCTGCTGCGTTCTGCTACGACATCTATTACAGTCGCTATTTTAATGATATGGGATTGCTGACGGATTTACTTGGCTTCCTAAGTTTTATGACTTGGCGCTATTTCCTGTTTTTCTACCTGGGAACCTGGGGGAAACGACATTTTGATAGTTTTGTATATTGGACAAGTAAGTTGTGGGCAATCATTGCTATCTTTGCTGGATTTGTATTTATCGCCTTATTGCCACATTCAGACAATGCTGTTAGTGAATATCTGATTTTTGCCTTTGGTGGCATCTTTGGACTGATACTGGTCTTTCATTTTTTTCGAACATTCTCCAGCATCTTCACTAAAGACAGATGTTTGGGATGTAGCCTTCAATATGTAGGTACACGAACCTTGGATATATATCTGCTCCATTATTTCTTGTTACCTAAGTTCCTCATTTTGTATAGTGATCAATTGCGTACTTATGAAAGTCGTGTGTTGGAATTTATGGTGGCAATGTCATCAGCTCTCATTGTATTGTGCCTTTGTCTGTTAGTAAGCTATGTTATCCGTCTCAGTCCATTTCTTGGGCATTATCTCTTTGGGGTAGATTATCAAAAACATGATATTACCTGTGAAAATAATAAAAGCGCAATTTGAGGTTGCGCTTTTATTATCAATAGTGAATAATATCACTAATATTTTAAATACCAATCCTGATTAGTGGTTCCCCCTGAGGTTGACCAATCTAAGAAACCTGGGAAGAACTGGTCGATAGGAATACTCTCATTCTCACGCTTCAGAATTGTCTCCTTAAACGCTTCGATGTCAGCATTCTTCAAGTAGAATGCAAACGGATAGTTGCCTTGACGTACAAAATACTGTTGATGGATCAGATCAGAGCAGTCATCATCTTTTCCAAAGTAACTCGTATTCATCTTGACTGTTGGAGCCTCCATCGGGATATGAACCTCCCAGTTTTGATTGCCCTCTGAGCGATAGATAAATGGCTGAATAGAAGCCATCACACTGGAAGAACTTAAAGGATTTTTATACTCCAATTCCAGAATATATGTTGTACCTAGCTCAGCCTCAATATCATCAGTCAAATAATAAACACCTCCACTATTAGTAAATACGGTACTTAGGGTGTCTGTTGATTCTGGGGCAACTTTCTTCATTTCAATATTCTTGGGATTAGCCTGCTTATTCAGAGTCAATCCTAAGCCACTCTTTAATTCTACATAGTTCTGATAGGTCGTAAGATAGAAAGTCTCCTTAATGATCTTACCCTTATCATTGAACTCTTTTTCATGCTTGACATCGATAACTGCATCGTTAAGATCATAGTCACCCTTACTGGGCCACTTGTCCTCAAATGCATAGACACCATTTGTAGAAGACTTCTTGTTTGCAATCCCAGGCAAAGATGCAAAAACGCCAACAGGTTTGAGGGCGAAAATCAAATCGTCAAAATCCAAGTCGTCCATTGCGTCTTCGAATGAGATCAGTGTATAGGTATCACCGTTTGAAGCCTTGTAGCTAAATTTTGCACCTCGGCTTTTTCCCTCGATATTGGGATATTTTCCCTGATCGTCTTTTAATTTCCTACCATAAGAGAGACCATCAGTTGTAGTACACCAACAATTATATTGCTTAAAACCTTTATTAGCCAGCTTATTTGCACGAAGAGAATAGCTGCTTCCCTGCATGCCCCAACCCTGGGTCTTCAATATAAAGCCTATTCTTGTTCCTTTGGGGAAAACCTTTGTGGCACCACTCTTGTCGTTATTGGCAATGTTAGGATAGTACATCAACTGAACTACATCGCCACGAAGCGTACCAATGTTTCCATTGTAACTTTGTAGCTGTAGAATGTCAGCTCTTGCCCACTGTCCGTCCTGGGTATTAGGAAACAGCATGATTGGATTGATGTCAGTAGGTGTAGTGGGTTTATTATCATCAGTATAGTAATAATAACCTAATGTAGAATTCCAGCAAGTACTACCGCCAAGGAGCGTAAAGGTCACCTCAGAATCTTTTTCAAGAAGGAGATCTGGATACGAGCAATATTCTTCATTCATGTCGCTACCAGAAACAAAAGCTGTTCCAATTGCAGCATACAGACCTTCCATCTCTTGGTCACTGATTACCAGTTTAGGATCAGCTGTCGCTTTATCGAGCAGATAATCTGGTTGACCAGATGCGGAGTTCCACGTGCCTAACCAGTTTTTCCAATCATTATACAATTTTTCGCTTGTAATATTGCCGTTATCATCAACGGTATTTGTCAAGTTGAACAGAGCATCTGTTGATTCGCCAGAACCTTCTGCACGAGTTCCTGCACGGCTGGCTGCTACGGCGTGTTTCTCTGCAGCAACTGATGCAACACCGTCCTTCACATCTGCTTCCAGGAGCATCATACCAGTGAAGAAGTTTCCTGTGGCAATATACAGATGCTGGGCATAGGTAGGTAATTCCACCACTGCATTGAACTTACCATTGCCCTCCGTATAATCTTCAAAGATGGGTTTTACATCCTCGTTCCATTGATCATCAGGAGCACCCTCGACTGTAATAAACGGATTCTCTGCATATACACCAAAGAATACGGGACCATAAGTCTTATAAGCAGAATAATCCACACTGAGGTTTACTTTCTGCACTGTAGAGAAGTCGAATGAATTTGGAACTTTCACTCCGGATTCAGGACTACCAGGGGTAACAGTTTCCTGATATTTTGACTTATCAATACAAGCCGTCAACGAGGCCGTAATGACAAATCCCCAACAAGTTTTCTTTAAAATACTACTAAGTCTAACCATAACCAACTATACTTTTGCAAAAATTTGCTGCAAATTTACGAATAAAAGATAATATTTGCAAGAAAAATCCAATTTACTTTCAAAAAAGAGCAAATAATTGATATCATAACCGATTATATTCCCTATATACCACTAAAGATACCTTATAGCTTTCGAGAAAACTCAAATAAAATTTGGTTTTCTTCTCACTTAATCGTATCTTTGCAGCGATGATGGAGTACATTCGACTGTTACGTCCGCTGCAATGGCTGAAAAATGTATTTGTCTTTGCGCCGATTTTCTTCAGCAACAACCTGTTGAAGCCAGCATATTTCTGGCCTACGTTGGTGGTGTTTGCCTCGTTCTGTCTTGTTTCGAGCAGTATCTATTGCTTCAACGATCTGAGAGATGTGGAGGCGGATCGTCAGCATCCGAAAAAACGTCATCGTCCGATAGCGTCCGGCAAGGTCTCTATTAAAGGCGGCTACACGATGATGATACTCAGTATGATTGGTGCCTTGGCGCTGTTGCCGATGGCTCAGAGTCCCAATGTACTTTATTTGTATATGATAGTGTTGGGTTACTGGCTGATGAACATTGCCTATTGCATCCGTCTGAAACAATATGCTATCCTTGATGTGTCGATTATAGCCATCGGTTTTGTGATGCGTGTGTTGGTAGGTGGTGTTACAACGGACATCTGGATTTCCCATTGGCTGGTGATGCTGACCTTCCTTGTGACTCTTTTCCTGGCTTTCACCAAGCGTAATGACGATTATCGCATCTACGAACAGACGGGCACAAAACCTCGTGTTTCGATATCTGGCTACAATAAGACTTTTATCAATGAGGCTACAGCTATCATCGCCTCAGTTACATTGGTGTGTTACATCATGTACACGATGTCGCCGGAGGTTATCCAACGCATGGGCACTCGTTATGTCTATCTCACCAGCGGTTGGGTGCTAGCCGGCCTGCTGCGCTATCTACAGAACATGATTGTCTTCGGCCTCAGCGGTTCCCCAACAAAGAGCCTCGTCAAAGATCATTTCGTCCAGTTCTGTATCCTCGGCTGGATTGCCTCGTTCTTTGTGATAATCTATTTTTAGTGATTTTGTAGTTTCCTGATTCCCTCACATTTTTATGGAAATGCCTATGTAGAAAGGGGTTGGAGGATGTGAAGGGTGTTCTGAATCCCTCACACATCCCTCCCATACCCTTCACATCAGGCGGCCTTTAGAGGGATGACCTCGTAGAACGACACACGCGAATGGTTCTTGACTTTGAAACCAAGGGCCGAAATAATCTTGCCAAGGTTTATTTTGTTGCCTATCGTGTTCTTGAGGGTCGGGTATGAATTCTGCATGACGCCGATCAACTGGTCGCAGTTCATCTTCTTCCCAACCTCGCCCTCATTCGGCTTGCGGAAACAGGCCGTAAAAATCTCCGCAAGGTCCTTTTTCTCCATGAAGTCCTGATTCAGCTGTTGGATACGAGTCACCTCGTCGTTATTAAACCAATACGGTGCCTTCTGCTCCTGCAGTTCATAAACCACTTGCGCATAAAGCTGTCCATAGTCGATGTCGCCCGTATTATCGATCAGCTGACCATCAGGAATCAGAATACAGATATATCGACGACTTCCTGTCTCATCTTTCAATGGATGACGATTGTTGGTGGTAGCCATAAACGAGGCGAATCGAGGACGATCCTCCTGGGTGCGTCCAAAGATAGAACGTCCATTCACCTTGCTTACCGAAAGCGTCTGCTTCAGCGATGACTGCTGACTTTGGGGGATGGCTTCCAACTCATCGAGAATGACGAAGAGATTGTTTGTAAGAGCCATATCCTTATCAAACTTGTTGGCAAGGTTCAGGTGTTCCAAGAAATACTCACGCAGGTGTAATGGCAACAGACGGCGGGCGAAAGTGGTCTTTCCACAACCCTGTTTGCCGATAAGAGTTGGTACGCACTCGTTTCCATGAAGCATGTCCATCTGCAACCAATGAGCTACAGAAGAACGGATCCAGATAGTGAGATAGTTGAGCTGCTCTGAGGTAATACCTGGCAAACGTCCGAAAACATCTGCGATATGATTCTGTCCATCCCATTCTGGTAGATCTGCCAAGAAATCCTTCACAGGATTGTATTCAGGCACCTCTTCAGAGTTTACATACTCCGTAATTTCTGTCTTGGGACTTCTCTTTTCCAGCACCTGTTCGCGCTTAGCACGAATAATGATACTGTTGAGAGCCGCCTGTGTCAGAGGACGATAAACCAATTCTGCCTCGTTTGGGATGCTAGAGGAACTGCCTTCAGCAACATCAGTTGACTTGGGCAGGATTGCAAATTCTACCTTTCCGTTGAGGATGTTTCGACGGAAACGGTAATTAGTCATGAGGAACAGCTCTATTGCAAGCGTTCCATCCTGAGAGACTCCAGAAGTCTCTACAGGCAAAAGATTTCTCTTTGTCATATGAGATTAAAAAATTAAATGATTAGCGTTTTCCTTCAGACCTTTTCCTTGTAGCAATATTCACGCGCTTTTCACAGCGTGTTTTCATGATGCAAAGGTACAAAGAATATTTGAAGTTTGCAAATAATTCTCCAATTTTTGCACAAACAATCTGCTAATTAAATCCTCCTAAGAAGATCTTGTAAATAGTTTTCGAAGAAGTGTAACTATCCAGTTTTTGCTGCTATACCAAGAAAAATTTATTTCATAACTATCCCGCAAATTTTCCCTAGTATGGGAATAAAAACACCATCTTTTGACAGTTTGTGGGTTGTCCAAAAATTTCAAGATCATAAAAATTGTAGGTTAGATCGTGTGAGGGTCGAGTGAAGGATATGTGAGGGACTCAGAACACCCTTCACATCTTCCACCCCCTTTTTACAAAGGCATTTTCATAAAAACGTGAGGGGATGTTTTTTCCAACGTGATGGAGTTTGATCTTCAGGACTTTAAGGCACATTACTTTCTTTGTGATTATCTATTTATAAGTTAAAAGTTAAATAATCTCAAAATATGGGTTGGAATCGGTTTTATTATGAATATAATTATTATATTTGCAATAAAAATCGCAACTGCTTATGGAAGAGGCTTTTATAAACAATCCTTTTGTAGTAGGGAAGTACCTGTCTGACAAGTATTTCTGTGACAGGTCTGAAGAAACGGAATTCTTACGCAAACAGATTCTCAATGGTCGCGATGTGGCGCTCATCTCACCACGTCGTATCGGAAAGTCTGGGTTGATTCAACACTTCTTCAATCAGCCTGATATCAAAGAGCAGTATTACACATTCTTTGTAGATATATATGCCACAACCTCATTTGCAGAGTTCGTATATGTATTAGGTAAGGAGATCTATGAACAGCTGAAACCCCGATCTACAGTCTGGAAAGAGAAATTCTTTCAGATTATCTCGTCATTCCGCGTAGGATTCAAATTGGATCCAATGACAGGTAATCCGTCTTTTGATTTAGGTTTAGGCGATATACAGACGCCGCAAGCCACGCTTGACGAGATTTTTGGATATTTAGAAGAGGCGGATAAGCCATGCGTCATCGCTATTGACGAATTCCAGCAGATAGGTGAATATGCCGAAAAGAATGTGGAAGCTCTGCTTCGCACAAAGATTCAGAGATGCCATCGTGCCCAATTTATCTTTGCAGGCAGCAAGCGCCACATGATGAGTAATATGTTCAACTCTCCAGCGAAACCGTTCTATCAGAGTGCCATCAGTATGGGACTTGATCCGATTCCTGTTGATGTCTATGCTGATTTTGCTGTCAGACTATTCGAAGAAAGAGATAAACATATTGAACGTAAAGTTGTCGAGGCTGTATGGAATAAGTTCAATGGATATACCTGGTTTGTTCAGATGATGATGAATGAGCTCTTTGCCCTGACGAGTCCAAATAATACTTGCACACCAGATATGATCGATGATGCCCGCCACAATGTTATCATGTCACAAGAAAACAGTTATAAGGATTTAATGTCTCAACTTCCTCCAAAGCAGAAAGTCGTCTTGCAAGCTATTGCAAAGGAAGGTCTTGCCCAGAACATTACTTCCTCGAAGTTTATCAAGAAATACAATCTGAGTTCGGCCAGTTCTGTCCAGGCAGCAGTAAAGCTCCTTATCAAGAATGACTTACTGACCCAAACGGAACATGGCTATCGAGTCTATGATTTCTTCCTGTCAGCGTGGCTGGCCACGGTGTATTAAAACGAAAGAGTGCAGACCTTCAAGCTGCACTCTTTCGATTTATTTCACTGCGTATTTCTTTCCGTTGATGATGTAGATTCCTTTTGGTAATCCGTTCAGATCTGTGGCTTTTGACTTCACTTTCTGGCCTTGCAGATTATAAATGTCAAAAGGCTCGTCTTCCGTTTGGGTGATGCCATTAATGCCTGTTGTATTGGTCGATAATGGTACGATGTGCAGGAAGTCTCTCCAGACTAATGCTTTCTTGTAAAGCTCGACACTTTCATCAGGGACGTAAAGGATGCACAGAGTCTTGTTAACGCCGTCGAAGATTGATGCGTCGCCCCTTGTTCCTTCACCACGAGTACCGACAGAACTCAGATTGATAGGTGTAGGATTATAAACTGTGATGGCCTGTAGATTGACACAACCCTTGAAAGCATTGTTGCCAATCCCGGTAATAGAACTTGGGATAACCACTTCTGTCAGATTCTTGTTATTCTCAAAAGCACTTTCTCCGATTTCTGTTACAGTATAGGTCTTGTTGTAGTAAGTGACTGTTTCTGGAATAGCAAATGCTCCACTCACCTCCTTGTCATCAGTGATGGCAACGGTAGGCGTTGAGCTTCCCCTACTTTCTGTAGAAGTGATCTGATAAGTAGCAGCATCATCAGTATCCTTGGAGGTATCACCTCCAGATACGAATTTCATTGCCATGATAACCAACTTGCCGTTTTGGTGGGTGATGTTATAGTTGTCTGCCTTCGCCCCACTGACACTGATGGCGTACTCTCCCGACTTACTATTAGTTGTAGCTTTGCAACTTACAGTCGGTTTTGTGGTTAGTACAGCTTCCGTCTCATTATTCTTAAAGCCTTCGTAGCTGATGGTGAATTCTGGAATAGCTCCACCTTCGTAAATCTCGTAGTAACCTGCTGAGATTGTCAGTGCAGCCTTGGCAATCGTTACATTTACCGAACCACTGCTTGCGTCTTTATGATTAGCATCGCCTTTTACCCTGTAATAGACCGTATAGCTCTTTGCATCTGTTCCTGTAGGAATCGTTGTGTCATAATTAGTCTTATCCAAACTGTATTCTACGGTACCCGTTTCACTGCTACCAGCAGTAATTAGATTCTGGGCCTTACCATTATAAGAAAGGTTTGCAATACCTGATGGATTTTGCTTCAGGCTGCCATCTGCCTTGGTGATCGTAAACGTCTTGCTGCCATTAATCTTAAAGTTGCCACCCTCTTTATCAGTAAGAGTCACAGTAGCTGTTCCTGCATTCTTATTATTGGTATAACTGACTGTGTATTCACTGCTTGGAACGGTTGTATTATTATCTGTTACTGTGACAGCAGGTTTTTTCTCACTGCCATCATAGGTATAGCTACTTTGACTCAAAGTAAAGGTGGTTATTTCCTTTGGAGAAATAGTGACTTTTAATGAAAGTGTATCGGAAGGATTATAATTAGGATCATCTTCCACCAAATAATGAACTGTATATGCACCAACATCTGTTCCCTTAACCTTTGTAATGTCGGCATAAAAATTCTTACCGTCCAATGAGTATTTCAGAGTTCCCTTTTTAGTGCTTCCTGCTGAAATCAGATCTTGAGCCTTACCATTATAAATGATACCTTCTTTGCCTTTAGGGACTTGTTTCAGGAGTTCTTCCAGCTTGCCTTCTGCCTTGACAATCTCAAATGTTGTACTGTCATTAACGATGTAACAGCCACCATTCTTATCTGAGATAATAACTTTGGCTCCTTTTCCAACATTGACATTGTTTTTATAGCTTACCGTGTAATCAACATCTTGTGTAAAGGTTACTTTACCATATTTAACAGTCACTACTGCGGGCTCCTTTTTTGTACCATCATAAGTATAACTGTTCTTTTCCAGGCTTATTTCAATGTCATCAGAAGTGAGTCTCTTGGGATTGATTGTAACTTCCATAGCACTACTTATCGCAGAGTTATTATGATTAGCATCACCATTCACTCTGTAATAAACCTTGTAGGTTCCAACATCTTTGCCTGTTGGAATATCTTTACCAAATGAAATGTCGTCTGTTTTCAAGCTATAAACTAATGTCCCTGTTTTAGGATTCTTTAGACTACCAGCATTTATCAGCTCCAGTTCCTTACCCTCATTATATATGAGATTCCCTTTAATGGTTGGAGCCTCTTTAATCAAATTCTCAAGAATGACATCCGCTTTTTTGATAGTAAATGTTTTATTTCCACTGACTTTATAATTTCCACCATCCTTATCTGTTATAATGACTGTAGCTTCTGTTCCCGCATTAATATCGTTGGTATATCTAACTATGTATTCAGCAACCGGAATCAGGGTTGAACCATCCTTTACTGTTACTGTGGGCTTTATGGAATCTCCAGTAAAAGTATAGCTGCTCTCACTCAAAATAATACTAGGTTTTGAAACTTCTTTAGGAGCAATGGTTACCCCTAATGATAATGTATCAGATGCTGTGTAATTAGGATCACCTACCACCATATAATAAACAGTATATTCCTTAGCATCCTTTCCTTGAGGAATGGCGGTATCAAATACTTTTTTATCAAGGGAATACTTCAAACTGCCAGAAATCCCCTTTTTTATGGTACCGGCTTTAATCAGATTCTGCGAATTTGTAGTATATGTAAAATTATCTTTTGCAGGTTGTGGATGGGTTGCTAGAAGGTCTTCAAGCTTACCTGGTGCAGGTGTGATCTTGAAAGTCTTACTTGCACTTCCAATAATCTTATAATTGCCACCATCCTTATCGGTGATAGTAATTGTTGCTGTTCCAACATTAATACTATCTTTATAGCTCACAATATACTCATCAGCATCGATAGGGGTTTCTTGCTCTTCTTTTTTCCAATTAACTGCAATGCTTGGCTTAATTTCACTGCCAGTATAGGTGTATGTCTCGTGTTCCAAAGTAATCTCAAGCTCCTCAGAAGGTAATTCAACAGGATTAATAGGGTATATTTTTGTAAATGAATTCCAAGTAGTTTGATCTTTGTACTTGTTAACATCTGTCACATAGAGTGGGGCCTTATCGTAAATATCATCACTGAAAGGGCTATCTCCCAGTGATGGTGGGTTAGAGCTGTTTATTGTTACCATCTCGATCTTCTGGCAAAATGAAAATGCATTGTTTTGCAAGTATTGAATAGTGGAAGGTAGTGTGATTGTTTTCAGATTACTACAATTATAGAAGGCTTTGGAGCCGATAGTGACTATATTGTCCAACTCGAGTGTTTTCAAGCTGCTACAACCAGAAAAAGCATTATTACCAATTGTTGTTATAGAAGAAGGAAGAGTGAAAGATTCGAGTTTTTCGCATCCATCAAAAGTATATTGCGGTAAAGAAGACAACTGCATCTCATCAGCAAATACCACTTTTTCAAGGTTGGTACAAGTCCTAAAAACATTATCTCCCATTGTTGCTATGCTTTTAGGCAATGTCATTTCTTTGATACCACTATTCCTAAATGCCGACTCACCAATGGTTGTAGTATTTTCAGATATCTCAATAGTGCTTAAGGTAGAACATCCATAAAACATACTGTCTGAAATTGCAGTTAGGGCAGCAGGAAATTTTATGCTTTCCAATACAGAACAATCTGCAAAGATTGCTTTTCCAACGCTCGTCAGATTAGCGGCAGAAAGGTCAATAGATTTAAGAGTCGTTGCTCCCTTGAATGCTCTATCCTCAATGGCTACAATACTATAAGTTTTATTATCATATGATATTGATTGATTAATTGCAACAGTCACGGGATTATCGTATCCAATTACTCTCGCTTCTTGGGGGTAAGAACTCAAAAGGTATTTTACATTATTATCAGTTATTTCTTTTGTAAAATAGCCATGTAGCTCCAAGTCACCTGACATTCTCTCAGGTTCTGGGGTATCCCATCCCGAAAAAATCCAACCTTCTTTTGCGGGTACATATTTTTCCACGACTTCACCTATATTCTTAGTAATCTGCTTATCTTTAACATTGTCAATATAATAGGTAATAGTACCTTGAGGGTCTGATATTTTCGTAAAGGATTTCCATGGGTCTTCATTATAATAAGTGGCGTTATCCTTATAGAATAAATATATTAGATAGTTATCACCAAAAGCATTCGCATTGGCTTGAGGTGCTTGATCAGTATAAGAAAAAATGTTCTTTACATTTGAGTCGGATTTATTTGAGTTGAAAGAGAATGCATTCTCGAGAATACTCAACCTAGGTTGTGTACGTTCTTGAATAATAAGATAAGTAATGTCACAATCATAGAACGCATTCTTTTCAATAGTAGCTACAGTACTTGGTATCTCCAATGTTTTAATTCCTTTACAACCATAAAAAGCAGATTCACTAATGGTGGTTAGGCCTGGTCCTCCTTCTTGTGGTAATGGTAAACTTGTCAACGAAGTACAACCTTTGAAAGTGTTTTTTCCTATTACCTGAGTTTCTTTGGGAAGAACCACGCTTGTAAGATTTGTACATCCATAGAACAATCCCTCAGGTAAAGTCGTTAAGGGTGCTGTTATTTCTGCATTTATCAATGAGGTACATTCCCTAAAAACATCTTTTCCGAAGTGGTCTGGATTAGAAGGAGCAGGAATTGTAATGTCTGTCAATTTCTTGCAACCATAGAAAGCTCCCTCGCCAATCACTGCTAATGACGTAGGTAATGTGACCGATGATAATTCTGCACAATCACAAAAGGCTTTTTGCCCAATATTTGTAACTTCAGAAGAAAAACTAACTTTTTTAATCCATTTAGCCCCCTTAAAAGCGTATTTTTTTACATCTTGCGTGATAGTTATATCGTTACTTAAAGACGAATTTGCTAAAGTGACATTATTAGCATTACCCATAGGATTACTATCTCCATCTCCATAGTTAATGCCCAACATTTGATCAAAAGAGGCATATATAACTTGGTAACCATTACAATATTTAAACACATCATTACCAATGGTGGTTACGTTTGGACCAAGTATGAAATTAGTTATATATTTACCACCAGCAAAAGCATAATTCTTAATTTCTGTCACCCCGGCTGGCACTTCTAGTACAGTTATCTCATTCTTGCCGATATATAGGTGATGAGATAGGTTTAAAGGGTTTGAATCTAAATTGCCAAATTCAATTTCACATAAGTCTTTCACAGAATGGAATATGGCTTTTGAAAGATTGCTACAGCCTTTAAAAGCATCCTTTCCTATGGACTCCACACTTTCTGGGATGCTGATGGAGGTTAAACCTATACAATTATTAAAAGCATTCTCTCCAATTCTTGTCACATTATAGGTTTGCTCGCTATATATCACAGTTAACGGGATGTTTATGTCCCCAGAATAGAGCGTTGCTCCATTACACACTTCAACATTATTTGTTTCACTGATGATATTATAATACACTCCACCAATCTCAAAATCATGAGCATTAGCAAATGTCGCTGTAAGAAGCAGGACGAACAAAAAGCATATATTATTAATTCTAGCCATGGATGTTTAATTTACTTGTTCAAAATACAAAAGTACAAAGAAAAATTGAAAGTTCCAAGAAAAAAACAAAAAAATGTTTTGCGGACAAATATATGTTAAAGGTTTTCTAATGTGGCAAAGAAATTCTTTGCATATGTTTCCTTATCGAAAAGTTTGGAGCGTTCGAGTGAGGCTGCTGCCATCTTCTGGCGTTTTTCGGGATGCTGATAGAGGTCGAGGATGGCTGAGGCGAGATGATCCACAAGGTGTTCATCTGTTTCGAGCATGATAGCATTATTCTTTGTGACTTCTTCTGGTATTCCACCACGATAAGTTGTGATAATCGGGAGTCCCATGCCTTGAGCCTCAAGAACGGTTGTGGGAAAAGGATCATCCCAGATTGATGGTATGACAGCTACATCTGCAAGTTTCAGATAATTTGGTATCTTGGAATATGGAATAAAACCAGTGAATGATATTCTGTCTGCTATTACTCTTGTTTTGGATTTAAGCGACTTAATAAACTCGTCTTCATTAATTGCATCACCAAAGAAAGAACTCCCAAGAATCAGAAGCTTGATATTTGATGTATCCTTCAACTTTAGCATGGCATCTATCAACTCAGAAACGCCTTTGTCTTTATTGATTCGTCCACTAAATAGTAGTACAAAATTATCTGGAGATAATCCAAAATCCTCTCTATTGATATCGCATTTTATATGGGGTGAGAAACGTTGTAAGTCTATGCCATTGTGCACAGTGTTTACTTTATCAGTTTCTTCGATGGAGCATACTCTTGATTTGATGTAATCGGAAACGGTCAGAATCTTGTGAAGACTATTGAGGACCTCAGAGTGGAATTTTGAATTCTGGTTTAGCAGGTCATTATGAAGATGAAGAACCAGCCTGGTGGATAATCGCTGAGATAACTTATAGGCATAACCTGGCCTGTTCTCGAGAATGATACAATCGTATGATTGCTTTCTTAAATGCTTAAATGCTTGCTCAAAATAATATTCAATGAAATAATTATAGTATTCATCTTTATGAAATAATCTGTAGAATGTTCGCAGGATCTTTGCGATGATACTTGAGGTGTCAATGTAATAATAGTGATTGACATCTGAAGAAAGGGCAGGATGCTGTTTGGTCTTAGGATGTTTAATACTATAGACAGTGATGTCGTGAAGCTTCTGACGTTTATTATATGCCAGATAGAAATCAATGAGATTTTCTACCGCTCCACCTTGTACGGCAGGAACAGGTAAAATGCCAGATGTTAGTATAGCGATTTTCATTTTATACAAAGAATCTTGCTTAGATGATGATAAACCACAGGCTTTCGTGCAACAAAGTATTTCATTCCACGAGTGAAGACAAAGAGAGAGAGGAAATAGAACAGCAGAAGAATTGGATAGGTAAGAATGCCCCCAATTATTAGTGTTAACCAAGAGTTTACGTAGTTGCTAATGAATAAATAATTGATGGCTACAGACACACCTGCAAAGATGAGAAACAGGCCATAATAAGCAATCATAGGATGCCAGAACTCCCATACGCTTTTATGAAAACCTTCGGAGAAAAGGTAATAGGGCTTCCAGAAAACATTAAAGAAGAATACGCTGACTATCTTGCCTAATAGAATGCCAATAATACCATAGAATGGAGCCAAGCAGAGTGTTACAGCAATGTTAATGATGAGTTCTGCCCATGAAGTCCAGACATCACCATACAGACCAGCGGAACCAACAAATAGGTAAACCGTTGCATACTGAAGCCGTAAGAATAATGTAAAGATGAGCAAGTATGCAATGATATCATCTAACTGATATTGATTACCTACCCAACATGAAATTAAAGGCTGTAAATACATGATAAGTGGGAATATAACCATTCCCATGATGAAGAATCGGGTAGCTGTCATTTCCCAAAAAACCTTCATGGTGTTTTTCTCATTCCCCTCAGCTAATAGATTACCAACTCCTGCACTCATACCATCACCCAAAATGTTGATTAGATAAATGAGTTTGTTGATAATCATCGTGTAGTTCCCGTAAAAAGCAACCTGGGTCACTGATACGAAAGTACCAACTAATAACTCATCGCTGCGGTTGAGAATAAAGTCCTTGATTTTTAATACGAAGACCTGTTTCGTCTTCTTTAAAACTTCTGGATATTGACGTAGATTCTTGCGGCCTTCCTTTAAACTAACTTGGAGCCAAGGATAGAGTTGGCGAATGCGGTAATTAAAAACGATAATACCTATGATGGTAAAAACCAAACCAACAACCACCCAAAGATAAAGATTGCGATAATAGTATGCCAATATGATCTGGGTTAGGCTTTGTACAATGCTTATGGTCTGGAAATAGGCACTGACCATATATTGTTTCTGATTTGCGCCAACAAGTAACTGTTTATAGTTGAAGATATAACCAGACATGGATGTGGCCAGAAACGAATAGAAAGCAAAATATACCAGAGGCAAACCCGTAGAAAGATGACCGAACCACCATGGAAAGAATAGGCTGACAATCAAACCTATCCCTCCAATAATGAAACCAATGCAGCGATAGAGATATGCCAGCATTGACATCACTTCGTTAATCTTCTCGTGGTTGTCTTCTTGTAAAGGCTTATAAAGGAAATAGACAATACTAGTGCCTATACCCAGTTCTGCTACACTTAGGAAACTCATGATGTTCATGAGCATGCCTGTCAATCCGATAAACTCGGCTCCAAGACAGTCTAGAAAGACCTTACGGGAAAAGAAAGCGAGAAACAAGGAGAGAACGTAGAACAACATTCCCACTTTGATGTTCATGATACTTCTATGTACCCGTTCACTCATGTCGTATGTTCTGTATGGATAAAGTCGGTGTTTTTATGATCCATATGCAGAACGTTCTTCAGCATACGAATTACCAGTCCAGGAATGGCCAAGACCTTGGCGAAGGAACTGAACCGTAATGGCGCAGGGAGAGCAATAAATAGTGATAATGCCAGGAGACCAAAGAGAAACCACCATTTCTCACACCATGAGGGCATCAATAAGGTCATGAATACAGAAATGCCTCCCAATAACATAATCAGTATCGAACGGGGAATCAATGCCTGTTGGATGGTCTTATCGACGAAGTTAACCTTGCCATGAAGAATTGCTTTTGGAATCTTTGGCAGATTGCTTAAAAGACTCTGTACCTGAGCTGTCATCCAACGCATACGCTGACGTTGGAAATTATCTTGGTTGCTGACCTTTTCGTCGAAGACGTGAATATCTGGCGCATATTTGATAAAGATCTCCTGATGGAGTAGAAGGGCCTCCATCTCACGATCCTCTCCTGCAGTGGTTAGTTGGAAAACGTTCTTCTTGAACAGGTCATAGCTGAAACACATGCCAGAACCGATGAGTGCAGAAGACAGTCCCAATCGGTTATGGGCTTTACGGAATAGGGTGTTGTTGATTTCTTCGCTGGCACCATCAAGAACAGCCACGTCGTTATTGGCATTTTTGGCACAACGGTGGCATTGGATTACATCATAAATAGAACTAAGGACATTCAGCTGCTGCAGAAAATCTGGTAGGACCACATTATCCGCATCCAATATGACCACATTGTCAAATTCGCCTTCCACTTCGTTAATGGCATATTGCATAGCTTTTGCCTTGGAGCTTTTTTCAAAAGCGGGTGTCAATAGTTTGATGGGTAATTTGCTTAATTTCTCATTGGTTTCTGGCTGCATGTGGTCAGAAATGACAGCTACCGTGTAATGTGATGACGGGTAACTCTGAAGGAGGAACTGCTCTACTGCGTTAATGATGACACGATCTTCCTTGTAGGCAGGATACAGTATCAGGAAACGTCCCATTCTGTTGTATAAAGCTTGCGCATGTATCGCAACACGATCTTCCTTCTCATAAAACAAGGAGATAATGGCAAAGAATGCCACATAAAAGACAGAACTTGCAATGATTAACCACAAGATAATCTCTATGATATGTAATATAGTCCAAATCATGACTTTTTATGTATTTTGACATTAAACATTTTCCATAAACTGACAAAGGGTGAGCGCAGGAAGGTCTTGTCCCACATCTCATCCACCAGGTAATCAGGCGTTGACAAAGCAAAGATAAACAAAGCAAGAGAACCTAATATCCACCATTTGATAGCCATTGTAAGATAAATAAAAGGTAGAATAAGACTCATGATCATGATTACACCAATCATGTTGGTTCTTGGAACAAGCATCCATTGGATCAATTTGTCAGCCAAGTTGTATTGTTTCCTAAAGATGGCACCAGGCAAGAACCTGATATTACGATATAGGTTTGCGAACTGCTGAGTAGCCCAACGGCCTCGTTGCTCATTCAATTTCGTGGTTGTTCGCTTCTTTTCACCATAAACATAGATGTCGTCGAAGTAGTCGACGAAAATGTCCTGGCGCATCAGAAGTGCCTCCAGCTCTTTATCTTCACCAGACGATCTGGCATACATCACATTGGTCTTATACCAATTGAAGTCGAAGACGGTTCCAGAACCAGCCAACGCTGCTGATAAACCACAACTGATATGCCCTCGACGGAAGATCGCATTGTTGATTTCCTCAAAAATGGCATCCATGCGAGCTGCTGCCGTATCTCTGTTCTTGGAAATACGGTGGGTCTGGATGGCTTTAGTAGCTGCAATTTCAAAGGCATCATTGACCTGATCGAGGAAGTCTTGGTCGATGATATTGTCTCCATCCAAAATAATCACCGCATCATAAATCTTGAATTCCGGGAGATTCAATATGGCATATTGGAGTGATTTCGCTTTCGTACTCTCCTCAAAGTCGGGGGTCAGCAAGGTAATGGGGTATTGGGCTAATCGCATGTTCGTGATTTCCTCCTGATGATCTGAAATGACAGTAACATCGAACATACGTTGCGGATAAGCCTGGCTTAAAACTGACAGTACGGTCTGCTCAATGACATTATCTTGCTTATAGGCTGGAATCAGAATCACAAAACGGTTCATCTTCTTAGCCTTTGGAATCTCTGGTTTACTGTGGAAGAGGGCAGCAACCGCAAATATACCCATGTATAATACGGTGCCTGCAATGATGACGAACAGCATCCAATCAAATATGAACAATATCAGCCAGAGATCCATAATCCTAATTTATTGAGGGTCCTTTAGACTCGCTAGCGCTCATATAAGCGACAAAGTCGAGCGGAGAATTGATTATTATAGAAATCACGTAAACCATTTATGGTTGCTTTAAGAAGCTCCCGTTTGCCTGTCAGGATGTATTTAAGTATGTCTCGCACGCCCACTACTCCTATGAGGTAAGCATACGTGAAATATTTGGAAAGTCCATTCCAATTCCTTTTAACCAGCAGTAGCCGGTTACGAACAATGTAGTATGTACGTAAGGGACTATTCTGGCCTGTTGACTGACTTTCTTTGTGGTATATCGTGCATTTGGGCTCATACCAGATTTGATAACCTGCTCTTGTGAACATCATCGACCAATCAAGCTCTTCGTAATAAAGAAAGAAACAATCTGGCATCAATCCCGTTTTATTGATAGCCTCCCGTTTGATGAGCATAGCAGCACCATGGGCATAAGGCGTAGGGTGGGGACTGTCGTACTGCCCCTGGTCTTCTTCGCCAAAACCAATGGATTGGTTCCTGACAGTAATCTTTGAAAGTGGTGTATAACCTGTAAACTGTATCGGATTGTTGCCCCAGGCAAATCTGATCTTTGGGCAGACGACACCAATGGCAGGTGAGGATTCCAACCTATCTATTAGAACTTGGACATTGAAGTCCTTAAAAATCGTATCGTTGTTGATGAAGAAGAGATATTTACCTTGTGCAGCTTTAATGCCCAAATTATTGCCACCGGCAAAGCCAAGGTTTTTCTCACTCTTGATGACTTTTACATGTGGATATTTTTTTGAGATTGTGTCAGCTTCAGCTTCTTGATTATTGGATGCATTATCTACCACAATCACCTCCAAATTGTCATTGTTGGGGATTGTCTCAATCAATGCGCATGTATCATTCAGCCCATTGTAATTGATGGTAATAATGGAAATCTCTATCATTTTGTATTATACTCTTGATGCTAATTTCTTCTCTAATTTGAGCCGTTTGCGCTCTTCTTGTTCTGCTAGTTGCTTCCTCTCAAATTCTATCCATGCGGGTTCAAGATAGGGCAATAAATAAACAATGGTTAAACCACCATAAAATATGAGACAATTGGGGTACTGCATTAATACCTGATTCGCATAACCACCAAACTGAATAGCTACAAATGCGCTACACAGTCCTCCTCCAATGCCTACTAGGGATGGATTTTTTAATCTGAACATCACAATATAACAGGCTCCTGCAAGCATGATGAGCATGGTGATAATAAATACAGTAATGCCAATTTTTCCTGTTCTTAGCCATATAAACACATATTCGGAATCTGGAGGGATAGTCGCCATTTTCCTGAATTTGTTGTTGGATGGTACATTATCTTGGCCAAAACCAACTCCAATTCCCCATGGTGCATCTTGCATATACTTCCTCATGGTAGCCTGATTGATGGATCGTGTGTTACTTGATGCGTCGTTTTTATCAAAAGCAGAACGCATACGTCTAATCTGTTGATTACCTTGGCCAATTGTAGTAAAAGCTAAGATAAAAAGTAATAATCCTCCTATTATTGAGGCTGGAATTGCTATTTTTATTGATTTTGAAAGTACTATGTAAACCGCAAATCCTGCAAACATACAGAATACTGCAGTTCGTGTTCCTGATGCAAACATACTTTTGATAACAAAGATTCCAATAATAAGAAAGAAAAATTTATCTTTCTTAAGCCTTGAAGTTATTCCAAAGACGACAAAAGCTACTGCCGCTGCTGCGGCATTACATCCATAGTTTGCTGCATCACTAAAAGTGGACCAGTAACGAATGAGCGTTCCTCCTTGTAGTAAATGGGTGGTAGAACCTTTTCCGTATAAGAAACTTGTTTCCTCAGGTGTGAGACCGAGACGTTGTTGCTTCCATGTCCAAATTGCCGAGATAAGTGTCAAAATAGCCCATATTCTTAGATATTTCATTAATACCTCTGGTGAGGTAATGCAGATAGAAAATACTAGGAATATATAAACTAATTGATATGCCAGCAAACGAGCACCAGAATACCATCTTCCAACATCAATTCCTAATCCACAAGTATCATTTAAAACTTCCAATGTACAGTATATAGACCAAATAATAATAGCGAGTAGCATGATATTGACACTACGTCCAAAATGTGGTGTTTGGCGAGCATCAATAATTGCAATTCCTAATATTAGCAATTGCATCATCTCATTTGGAAGTGATATTGGAACAGGTAAGTGCAATAATTTAAATTGGACGAAATAGTTTATGATGATTAAAGCCCAGAATGCAAACATTCCAAATTTGAATGTCCAATATGCAAATAATACAATGAATGGAAGGACACAAATAATGGCGAAAGCGGGGAATCCTGCTGTGTAAAACTCATATATAGCCAAGAAAAATAGGAGAAAGAGTAATATTACTCTTCCTCCGTTCTCTCGGGAATATGCTACGACATGGTTCGTCATTTATTTGGCATGGTTATTCTCTATAGCTGTCAGACCCATTTGGGACATGCGATATACGAAGTTGTTGAACTTCGTGTAAGGTGGCAACTGACCGACGAACTCTTCAACGGCATAACGCTGACACTCTGTTAAGTACATAAAGAGGGACTCCTTGTTTTCTAATTGAGCCTCCAACTCCTTTAAGGCTTTCTGATCCACATCCTTCCAGGTACGGTTAGAACGGGTTACCATGAGATTGATAGTACCCATATTTAATAGGGCTGGTGGAATAGAATGGTCATCCAAATTTGGATACTCAATGATGGCAATCTCATTGGGTAGTAAGTCTGGGCAGATGTCTTTCACATCTTTGGCCATGATGAAACGACTATCTTCAGCCAGGAAGTCTTCGTCATAGGTAAGACGACGAACCTGAAGACCAATGGATATCCAATAATTCTCCAATTCCTGGGCAATATAACTTTTACCGTTGGCTGCGTCTGTAGAAAGCAAGTTTAGAACATTCTGCTGGCCATCTTTGAAATGGGGAAGCAGTGCTTTACTGAGTTGACGCATCGCCATATCAGCAATGGTCTTATTGAAACGACGGTAACGCAGTGTACTTTCTTTTGGGAAACAACCCATCACTGGAATCTTGGTGATACGCTCTGAACGCATACGGTCACGAAGTGTACGATCCAACAATTCGATGATGAAGAAGTACATAGCCGTTAAGATGAATGTCAACATGAAAGCCCCCAATAGAATCATGACACGATTAGTAGGCTGCGCATTCATCGGGAACATTGGGGGATTCAATACTCGGAGTGTAGCTGTTGTCATCTGCAAGTTTTTCTGACGAAGACGAGCTGCATTCAATGCTTTCAGCATTTCCATATAGTTACCCTCAATGAAAGTAATGTGGCGATCCTTTCGGTCGATTGTCGCGCCAATAGGTGCATAGTAAAGAATCTGACGATCCAAATCTTCACGCATTTTTTCTTGAGCCACGACCTCGGCCTTGGTTTTCTCTAATAATAAGACTTGCTCCAACCATCGACTAATCATATCATTAGCCTTGACACCTGTCTCTGTACTATAAGTTCCGGCCTCAATATCTTTTACAAGTCCTCTCACATTGCTGGTAGCATCTTGAAGCATTCTTTCGGCCTTCGCTAATTCTTGATGGGCTTCAATACCGCTACCACCTTCGCTACTCATCAATTTGAGATTTGAGATACGAGACTGAATACGGGAGATATCCGTAATTTGATTAGTGAATTCTTTATTAGCTTTGATGATTTTAGCCCGGTCACCTAATTGACGTTCCAGATAATCCATCAAAGCACGGGTAGATGCCTGATTGAGAAAACGGTCGTTATGGGCATTCTGCTGCTCCATATCCAAAACTGTCAATTGCTTTGTTTGTTCTGCGTAGTTGATGATTCGCTTTTCCACATTATAGCGAATCAGATCATCTTCTGCATTCGTCAGAATACGATACAGACGGGCTACCTCACGCTCAAAGAATTTGATGACATTATTAGTCTCACCATAACGCAATTGGGCATATTGGCGGGCAAATACCTCATTCAAAATATCCAACGTGTTATAAGCGATACCAGCATCATTCGCAGAATAGCCAATGTCTATGATATCACTTCGTTCCAATTGGAGAACTTTTAAACGAGCTGTGATATTATTGATGCCAAAATAGGGGTGATAATTTAATAATCCAAAAATAAAATTGTCGGCAGAAGGCTTTTCGTAAGCTTTCAGATTGGCATAGGTGGCATTTTCGCTGTTATGGTTGATCAATGCCTTAACCTCAGCTGGGACGCTGTTGTTTAATTGACGGAAGTGTTCTGCTGAGATATAGTTGTTGTCTTTATTGGGGTTACCATACATCATACAACGTGCAAATAAACGGAGTGAGACTTCGTGAATGGTTGCGTCAGTTGTAATCAGCAACATCAAGTTGGTGATGTTGGTCTGAGAATTTCCACCAGCAGAACCAACAGTACCTTCAATATTATAACCCGTAATCATACCGGTATAGATGGTGGTGTTGGTGTCATAGACACGTTCCATATCGCGGGTCATAAACCACGCCACAATGAGAGCAATGAGTGGTAAGATGACCAAATACCATCTTATTTTATATAGAAACCTGACAATATATCTAAATAAATCCATATCTGACTATTTTAGGTTATTTCTTCCGTTTGAGGGCTTTAATAGCTGCTTTCTCGGCTTTCCGCTCTGCTTTTTCTAATGCCTTCTCTCTCTTCTCAGATTCTTCTGTCGCTTTCTTTACACGCTTCTTGACTGCTTTTTGCTCTTTGGCGATTTCTTTATCAGACTTTTTAACCACTGTGTCAAGCGTTATCTCTGTGGTAGAATTTGTAATAATAGGTGTGTGTGTCAGAATCTCCAACGTCAGGATGTCTGTCGTAATCTCTGTTTGAAGAGTTTGGTAATTCTTTACTTGGGCACCTTCATGTTGCTTTGTCCAGGCGAAATCCTCAATCGTCATATTACCATTTTCAAAGTCTTCGCGATTCAAAGCACCTGCTCCTTGGTAGGCCGCTGCCGTTTCTCCATACGTTTTAAGTGTCACAAGATTGTTAGTTATTCTAACATATAGAGATGCAATCTGCAATTTAAGCTCATCATAGGCTATATCTTTGGCAATAGCGGCTTGTTCAACCTCTATTTTCTTGCGCTTCACGGCAGCAGATATGTCAAGAATGTCCTCCAAAGGTACAGATAGGTTTACACCGATATTCCAATAGCTTTGTTCACTGCCTTGGAACTGATAAATCATAGGACTAGTGGTTGTGGAATTGTTGCCCCACATGTCGGTCTTACCATAACTGTAGCTTGCATTGCCTCTAATAAAAGAAAAGATATGCTTCCTCTCTTTTGCGACTTCTGCCTGAGCCAGTTCGCGTGCTTTCTCCAAAGACATAATCTGTGGACTTGATTTGGCATTTTCAAACAAGACGGCCAATGGTGGCAGGTGGAACTCTGAGAAATTGATGTCTTTCTCATTGCTGGAATCAAAGAATCCTGCAGCAATACCACTCTCGTCGAACTGGGCGAAAGCAGAAGCACTGCATCCTGCAGCTACTATCATCAGCAAAAGTCGTCTTAGTCTATTCATGATGGTGACTTCTTGAATTGTCTAATTAAACATTTTCTTTCTGGACAAAAGCGGTCAGCGTGCGGAAGATAATCTTCATATCCAAGGTGAAATTATAGGTCTGTCCGTAGGTGATGTCAAGTTGCTTGCGCTCCTCTGCTGACATCATGCCTCCCTTGCCGCGCTCCTCTACCTGCCAAAGTCCTGTCAGTCCAGCCGGTGCCATGAAACGGTCGATGCTGGAGTCAACGGTCAGTTTCTCTGCCTCGTATAAAGGCAAAGGACGATTGCCAACTACAGACATATCACCTCTCAAGATGTTAAAGAGTTGGGGCAACTCGTCAATGCTATACTTACGAATGAAGCGGCCCACTTTCGTGACACGGGGATCATTTTCAATCTTGACAAAGGCATTGTTGATTTCCTCTTCCTTCTCTTTGTTGAAGTCTGTCTCCGATACCACAAAGTCATCGCCGACCAGCATTACTTCATCGTCGCTGATCATCATGTCAGACTCCATACCCATGTCCAACATCATCATCTCTGCCTCATCACCAAGCGGAGCTTTAATCGTGGCGTGTTGCTCCTCTTCCGGTTGCTTGTCTTTGTCGGCATATTGGTTACCAGCAGCCTTAGCCACTTCCTTCAGCTTGCTTTCTGCATCCACATACATAGAGCGGAACTTCAGGAAATCAAAGATGGTATAGTTGGTACCTACTCGTTTTGACTTGAAGATAACAGGCCCCTTGCTCTCCAAACGGATGGCTATTGCCGTGATGATGAAAACCGGTGAGAGTATGATAATAGCTATTAATGAGAATAAGACATCGAACAGACGTTTCCAAAAAGGAATCTTGAAACGCAAAATACGGTGCTTTGACGGCGCGTCGTCGAACAGCATACCTTCACGGTCGGCAATAAATTGAATCTTCTTATTAATCTCCGTAATGGTTGCATTGGCTTCGAGTGTGTCGTTGATGCCACACTTCTGATAGATTTTCCTGTCGTCTGTTGTCAACTGATGGGTGAGCAGGATGATATAGACATTCTTGTATTTCTTTTTAATATAGGTGATAGCAGTTACATCCTCTGTCTGAACACTCTGCTCACAGAACAAGATGAAATGCTCATTAAGGATATGAGGCGAACACATGTTCGCCGCTTCCTTATAGTTGGTTGCAAACTGCACCATACGACCCGGAATGTACTTAAGACGTTCTTGGGTCTCTGGGTTGTTTCCTAAATAAATGACACCTATCATAATTAGTAATACGGATCAGGGAATGATTTTCTTGACGCGAATTTTAAGTTCCATTGGATTGAAAGGCTTGACAATATAGTCTTCTGCGCCAATCTCCAACAGACGGATACGCTCACTGGTGGAGTCCTCACTAGAGAGCATAATCACGGGAATGTGCTTAAACAACTCATTCTGCTTAATCCACTCCAAGAAGTCGTCACCTCTCATGCCCGGCATGCGGATATCAGAGATAATTAAATCTGGAGTATTGCCAGACTGAAGCCATTTCACGCCCTGCAAGCCATCAGGTAACCACTGCACGTCATAATCGCTCATCAGATAAATAGAGAGTACTTTAGCAATGGTCTCTTTGTCATCAAGTATTAATATTTTCTTTTTCATATATGAATGTTTTATTCGGTTCGTAATTACATTATTCGTTGCAAAGGTAAACAAAAAAAATTAATTCAACACAAAATATGGTAAAAAAAACGCTTTTTTTGGAAAAAATATCGTTTCTCTGAAAAAAATGGCGAACAGGTATCTTTTAGGTTTTGATGTCGGTAGCTCTTCAGTGAAGGCATCGTTGGTAAATGCCGATAACGGCAAGTGTGTAGCTTCAGCTTTCTTCCCCGAAAAGGAGGCTCCGATTACGGCTGTTAAGGCTGGTTGGGCAGAACAGGATCCGCAGATGTGGTGGAATAATGCCAAACTAAGTTTGCAGAAGATCATGAAGGAGTCGGGTGCTACTGCAGAGGAGATCAAGGCTGTTGGTATCTCTTATCAGATGCATGGATTGGTGTGTGTCGATAAGAATCTGAAAGCATTGCGTCCTGCTATCATCTGGTGCGACTCCCGTGCTGTTCCTTATGGTGAGAAAGCTTTCAATGATCTTGGTGCAGACCAGTGTCTGACACATTTGTTGAATTCTCCTGGTAACTTTACTGCAGCCAAGTTGGCTTGGGTAAAGGAGAATGAGCCGGAGCTCTATAGTCAGATTTATAAGATCATGCTGCCTGGTGACTATATCGCAATGCGTCTTAGCGGTACAGTGAACACCACTGTCAGCGGACTGAGTGAGGGTATGTTCTGGGACTTCAAGAACAATCAGGTGGCTGACTTCCTGATGAAGTATTATGGCTTCGATTCCTCTTTGATCGCTGACATCGTACCGACATTTGCAGAACAGAGTGTAGTCAGTGCTGAGGCTGCTGCTGAGATGGGGTTGAAGGCAGGAACACCGATTACTTATCGTGGTGGTGACCAGCCGAATAATGCGCTATCACTCAACGTGATGAATCCTGGTGAGATTGCCGCTACAGGAGGTACTTCAGGTGTGGTCTATGGCGTGCTTGGTGAGGTGAACTATGATAAACAGAGCCGAGTGAATACTTTTGCTCACGTGAATCATACGGTAGATCAAACGCGTCTGGGTGTGCTGCTTTGTATTAATGGTACTGGTATTTTGAATGCCTGGACTCACCGTAACATTACACCGGATGTGAGCTATGCGGATATGAATGATTTGGCTGCAACTGTTCCCATCGGTAGTGAGGGCGTGACCATCATTCCGTTTGGCAATGGTGCAGAGCGTGTGCTGGAGAACAAGGAGATCGGCTGCTCGATCAATGGCCTGAATTTCAACAAGCACAACAAGGCTCATTTGGTTCGTGCTGCCCAGGAAGGTATCGTCTTCTCGTTCTGCTATGGCATGGAGATCATGCAGCAGATGGGTATGGACATCAAGAATATTCATGCTGGAAAGGCCAATATGTTCCTGAGCCCATTGTTCCGTGATACCTTAGCAGGTGTGAGTGGCGCTACTATCGAACTGTATGATACAGACGGTTCTGTAGGTGCTGCCAAGGGTGCTGGTATCGGTGCAGGTATCTATAAGGATAATAATGAGGCTTTTGCTACATTGGATAAGTTACAGGTGATTGAGCCAGATACTAAGCATCGTGATGAGTACCAGAGTGCTTATGCTGCTTGGAAGGAAACGTTAAAAAAGAATTTGTAAGTTGAATCTATAAAAAGAAACCCGCCAATCGGCGGGTTTCTTTTTTATAAGGTGCTCTTATACCATTCGAATAATTTCTGGACGCCATCCTCAATCTCAATTTTATGCGTCCAACCAAGTGAATGGAGCTTAGACACATCAATCAGTTTGCGCATGGTACCATCGGGTTTCGAAGCATCGAATTCCACTGTTCCCTCAAACCCAACGGCCTTAACAACCAGTTCAGAAAGTTCACGGATGGTTAGCTCCTTTCCTGTGCCCACGTTGATGTGGCAATTACGGATCTCACCCAGTTTGGGAATGGCACCACCGCGACCTGCAGAGTGATTACGATCGACAGCACCATCTGTCGTTGCACCGTAATGAACAGAAGAATACTTCTCGATACCAATGATATCGCTGAAGTTGACATTCAACAGCACATGAACAGAGGCATCGGCCATATCCTCACTCCAGAGGAACTCACGAAGTGGGGTGCCTGTACCCCAGAGTACAACCTTGTTGTCGTAGATGCCGTACTTTGCCAAAATATGAAGAATATCTTCGTTTGATGCAGAACCTGCCACACCTTCTACCGGGCGCTTGTCCATATCTGTCTTAATAGCAGACCAATTCCCATCGTGAATCAATTTGGCCAGATAGATTTTGCGCATCATTGCTGGCATGACGTGACTGTTTTCCAGATGGAAATTGTCGTTCGGACCATAAAGGTTTGTTGGCATGACGGCAATATAATTGGTGCCGTACTGCAGGTTATAGCTCTCACACATCTTCAGACCTGCGATCTTGGCGATGGCATATTCCTCATTGGTGTATTCCAGAGGGGATGTTAGCAGACAATCCTCTTTCATTGGCTGGGGTGCATTCTTCGGATAGATGCAGGTAGAGCCCAGGAATAACAGCTTTTTCACGCCATGAGCATAGGCCTCGGAGATGACATTGCACTGTATCTTCATGTTCATCATGATGAAGTCAGCCCGATAGAGTGAGTTTGCCATGATACCACCCACAAAAGCTGCAGCTAAAACCACAGCATCCGGCTGCTCCTCATCGAAGAATTTCTTGACGGCTACTTGGTCTGTCAAGTCCAGTTCCCGATGGCTACGTCCTACCAGGTTCGTATAACCTCTCTGTAGGAGATTGTTCCAAATAGCGGAACCCACAAGTCCGTGGTGTCCCGCTACATATATTTTACTGTCCTTATTCAGCATCGTCCATATGGGCTTTGAGGAAGAGTTTCTTGACGAACTTCATGTCGTGCTGAACCATAATCTTGACAAGTTCAGGGAAAGAGGTCTTCTGTGGGTTCCATCCAAGTTTGGCCTTTGCCTTTGCGGGGTTGCCCAACAGCTGATCTACCTCTGCAGGACGGAAATATTTAGGATCAACTTCAACGAGAGCCTTACCCGTCGCTTTGTCGTAACCCTTTTCATCGACACCGTCACCGCGCCATTCGAGTTCGATACCAACCTCTTTGAAGGCGAGGGTGGCAAACTCACGAACTGTATGATATTCGCCAGTAGCAATCACAAAGTCATCTGGCTCTGGTTGTTGCAGGATGAGCCACATACACTCGATATAGTCCTTGGCATATCCCCAGTCGCGTAAAGAATTAAGGTTACCCAGATAGAGTTTATCCTGATAGCCTTGGGCGATACGGGCTGCTGCTAGCGTGATCTTACGGGTGACGAAGGTCTCTCCGCGACGCTCACTCTCGTGGTTGAAGAGAATACCATTGCAGCAGAACATATTATAGGACTCACGATAGTTCTTCATGATCCAGAAACCATAAAGTTTGGCTACTGCATAAGGGCTGCGAGGGTAGAACGGAGTCGTCTCGCTCTGAGGTACTTCCTGTACCTTACCATAAAGCTCAGATGTAGATGCTTGATAGATGCGGCAACTGTCAGCCAGTCCGCAGATACGAACAGCCTCCAACAGACGGAGTACACCATTCGCATCGGTGTCTGCCGTATATTCTGGTACATCGAATGATACTTTTACATGACTCTGGGCAGCCAGATTGTAAATCTCTGTAGGACGTACCTTCGAGATGACACGGATCAGAGATGAGGAGTCTGTCATATCTGCCCAGTGCAGATTGACCAAACGGGCTTTTTTCATGTCGCGCACCCACTCGTCGAGATAGAGATGCTCGATACGAGCCGTATTGAAACTTGATGAACGGCGCATCAAACCATGCACCTCGTAACCTTTTTCGATGAGGAATTCTGCCAGGTAGGAACCATCCTGACCTGTGATACCTGTAATAAGAGCAACTTTTTGATTCATATAATATAATATTAATTGTTTCCAGAAAAATTCTTAATACGCTGTTCTTCTGACAATTTGCAGATCAGAAGTGTGTCATCATTCTCTGCAATGATATAACCGTCGAGTCCCTGAATCACCACTTTCTTTTCTTGTGTGGTATGAACAATGCAGTTATGGCTTTCAAAAATGTTGATTTCCGGACCGATGCAGACATTACCATAGAGATCCTTCTTACTTTGCTCATGAAGAGAACCCCATGTGCCCAGGTCGCTCCATCCGAAGTCTGCGGGACAAACGAAGATTTCTTCAGCTTTCTCCATAATAGCGTAGTCAACAGAGATATTTTCACATTCCGGGAACAGACGATTGATCTCTTCCTGTTCTTTATCAGTGCCATAGATGGGGAGCAAGGACTCAAAAATCTTTGCCATTGAAGGCTGATAGACGCGGAATGCATTCACAATGGTACTGACATTCCAGATAAAGATACCTGCGTTCCAGAAATAATAGTTTTTCTTGATATATTCTTTTGCCGTTTCCAGATTTGGCTTTTCGCGGAAAGAATCTACTCTGTAGATCTCCTTATTACGAAGTGAACTGATACTCAGGTCTGCTTGGATATAACCGTAGCCAGTCTCAGGACGATTAGGCTTCATGCCAAGGGTGACAATTGCATCTGTCTCGCTGGTAAATATCATACATTCTTTGATAACGCGCTGGAATTCTGCAATATTCGTAACAATATGATCACTGGGCGTTACAACAATGTTTGCTTTGGGATCCTTGGATTTGATACGCCAGCTGACATAAGCAATACATGGCGCCGTATTACGGCGACATGGTTCACAAAGAATGTTGCTCTCTGGCATGTCAGGCAGTTGCTCCTTGACAATAGCTGCATAATGCTGATTGGTTACAACCCATATGTTTTCGGGTTTGATCAGATCACCGAATCTCTCTACCGTTAACTGGAGTAATGACTTGCCGACACCCAGAACGTCAATGAATTGTTTGGGGCAGTCTGCTGTGCTCATCGGCCAAAAGCGGCTTCCAACGCCGCCTGCCATGATTACCAGATGATTATTTGTCTTTGCCATAACTAGAAAAGTGCTTGAAATGAACTGCAAAAATACACATTATTTATATAAAAAAAGAATTTTTTGCAGAAAAATCCCTCTTTTATGCGTGTTTCTTGCCTTTTTTCTTCATCCAAGCCTTCATTCCAAAGTAGATGGCTGCTATAACGAGTAAACCAAGGATAATGATTTTGATGTATTCTGCATATTCGCTGATCTTGTCGTTCAACTGACTTTCCGGTACAATGGCATGCAGATACCAACCTAAAAGTGCCAGGACACTGTGCCAACCTCCAGCACCGATCGTCGTGAAAAGGATAAATTTCCCATAATGCATCCGTGCCAGTCCAGCAGGGATGGAGATAAGGTGGCGGATAACAGGTACAAAACGGCCAGTGAGTGTTGCAGCAACACCATGATCGTCAAAGTATTTCTCACTTTTTTCTACTTTTTCCTGATTCAGCAGACACATCTTTCCCCATTTGCTGTTAGCAAACTTATAGATGACAGGACGTCCTACGTATAATGCAACAAAATAGTTGATGCTTGCACCGACATCGGCACCAAGTGTGGCAAAAAGTATAACAAGGAATACATTCAGGGAACCACTGGCAGCATGATAGGCCGCTGGCGTTACTACAAATTCGGATGGGACTGGTACTACGGTGCTTTCCAAAAGCATCAGTACAAATATGGTTGGATACCAACCGAGGGTGTTCAGTATGTTCGTAATGAAGTTCATAATCTATTGTCCGTTCATTTTGTTTAACATGTAGTCGTAATAATCCTCTGGGCGCATGTCTTCTGGGAAAAAGCCATTCATAACGGTTCTGGCTTCTTTGGGATTACGCTCGACAGCCAACTTGAGATAGTGCAGGAATTCGTCTTGTTTATTCATATCCAAACAACACAATGCCATATAAGAGTAACCTTCCTTCCAATCGTCATCAACCTTCTTGAAGAAAGTCTTCAGAAGTATGTAGGATAAGTTGACGTAGTGGTTGTCATAGAGTGACACAATGACTCTCAACATCGCCCTAGGTGCATTCTCTGCATGTCGAAGAGCATGTCTGAAAATCTGTTTTGCTTCATCCATTCTGCCGTTCGCCAATAGAATATGTCCTTTGATAATTTCCATGTTGGTGTGGTCGCAATCCAGTTCCATTGTTTTGTCAATATAGTACAAGCCACTGTCTGGTTTCTTCAGCTCACTATATGCAAAAGCCAGTTCCTGAAAGATGTCTACCAGATAGACAGATTTCTCATCAGACTCTTGCTCTGCAGTCTCAAGAATGGCTATAGCCTCCTCGAAGCGGGAAAGGTTGATCAGACATGTTCCTTGATGCAGATAGCCGAATTCATCATGGGGCATCAGTTCCGAGTATCTCTTAAAATAGGAGAGGGCCGACTCGTAGTTCCCCAGATTATAGAGACCGTTAGCTTTTGATAGGATACTTTCCGGGTCATTTGGGTCAATGGCTATGGCATATTCACTACTGGTAATGGCAGCGTTATAGTCCTCGTTCATAAACTGAGCACTGGCTAAGGCATTCCAATAGTGAGCAGAGAACGGATTGTGGTCTATCAGTTCATTGAAGATACGTTCACTGTCTTTGTATTTCCCTAATCCGAATAAAGTCCGGGCCATCAACTCTTTGAATTCATCGGAGTCGTCACCCTGTGAACGGGCTATCCATTCAAAGGCCTTATTGAAGATGGCATAATCAGAAAACAGACTGGCAACGTCATAGACATAATCCATCTGCTCGTCAGGCATTATCTCTTTGAGGTTCTCCCTGAACAGTTCATCGGCTTCTTCTATTTTCTCTTGGCAAATCAGTATTTCTCCTTTGAAATAGAGCCCTTCCTGGCTGTCAACAGCCTCTATGCGTTCTGCATAGGATTGGGCTGTATCGAAGTCCTTCCGGTTTATGGCCTCACGGCCTCTATAGAGCAGGGGACCTACAGCCTCAGGATTATATTCCAAAGCCAAACTGATGACAGTCTCTGCTTCTTCTGTGCGCCCTTGAAGCTGGTAATAATCAGCAATGTCGGCCAAGTCATCGGCATCCATATAGGTGGCTTGTCCTGACTTGGCTGACTCTTCATACTTCTTTAAGATTTTCAGAAAGCTCTTACTCTCAAAATATGCCTCGTTGTCTGTCATGCCTTATTTGTTTTCGCCCAGGTATCCTTAAGTCCAACCGTCTTATTAAAGATGGGATGATCTGCCGTTGACTCACTGTCGGGCGTAAAGTAACCGATACGTTGGAATTGCAGATAAGTGAGCGGCTTCATGGAGGCAGCAAATGGCTCGATGTAGCAGTTGTTCAGGATACTGAGAGAATCAGGATTGATCATCTGCTTCATGGCGGTTACTGCATCACAGTTCTGTTGCTCACGGATGTCTGCCAAAGTATCGCGGGGATTCTCTACTTTCCACAAACGGTCGTAGAGACGTACTTCGGCCTTTACGGCATCGTGGCAGCTCACCCAGTGGAGAGTCTTACCCTTGATCTTGCGATTAGAGCCTGGCATGCCGCTGCGTGACTCTGGATCATATGTGCAATAGATTGTGGTCACATTGCCTTGCTCATCCTCATCACAGGGATGTGTCTCGTCGCATTTGATGATATAAGCGTTTTTCAGACGCACTTCCTTGCCAGGAGCCAAACGCATGAACTTCTTGTCTGCCTCTTTCATAAAGTCATCGCGCTCAATCCAAAGTTCGCGGCTGAACTCCACCTCATGGGTTCCGTCAGCTTCGTTCTCAGGGTTATTGATAGCCGTCAGATGCTCGATCTGATCCTCTGGATAGTTGGTGAGTACCACCTTAACGGGATTCAGAACCGCACTGACACGGATAGAACGACTGTTCAGGTCGTCGCGTACTGCACTTTCTAATAATGCCATGTCGTTGAGGGCATCAATCTTTGTGTAACCGATCTTATCGATAAACTTAATAATACTCTCAGGGCTGTAGCCACGACGACGGAAACCGCAAATGGTCGGCATTCGAGGATCATCCCAACCGTTTACCAACTTTTCATTTACCAATGCCAGCAGGTTACGTTTTGACATCAGAGTGTAGTTCAGATTCAGCTTATTGAACTCGGTCTGACGCGGACGGTTATCCTCAATTTTGTCGGCCTCACCCTTCCATTCCTTCATCCAGGTTACGAACAGATCATAGAGGGGACGATGTTCCACAAATTCCAGTGTACACCAAGAGTGGGTGACCCCCTCCAGATAGTCACTCTGGCCATGGGTAAAGTCGTACATAGGGTAGGCATTCCACTTGTTGCCAGTACGGATATGTGGTATATTCAATACTCGGTAGATGAGCGGATCACGGAATAGCATATTCGGATGGGCCATATCGATCTTTGCACGGAGAACAAGTGTACCAGGCTCGCATTTGCCGCTGTTCATGAAGTCGAAGAGTTTCAGATTCTCCTCTATAGGCCGGTCACGGAAGGGACTGTTGGTGCCTGGACTTGTAGTGGTTCCCTTCTGCTGGGCAATCACCTCAGAGCTCTGCTCATCCACATAAGCCCTGCCTTGTTTGATCAGCCAAACGGCAAAATCCCATAGTTCCTGGAAATAGTCGCTGGCATAATAGACATTAGCCCACTGGAATCCCAGCCACTTGATATCATTCTCGATGCTGTCGATATATTCTGTATCTTCCTTGATAGGATTAGTGTCATCGAAACGGAGGTTACATACACCACCATATTTCTTGGCCAGACCGAAGTCGATGGCTATAGCCTTGGCATGTCCAATATGCAGATAGCCATTGGGCTCTGGTGGGAAACGGGTCTGTAATCTGCCCCCGTTCTTACCTTCTGCCAGATCATTGATGACTTTTTGCTCAATGAAACTAACGCTCTTTTTCTCCTCGCTTTCGTTCTTGATAATTTCTTCCATATTTTCAATTTTACAATTCTTCAATCTTACTTAATTCCCCGTTCATTAAGCGCCTTAGCATATCGGGCAGCATTTTTCAGATGCTCCTGATAGGTCTTGGCAAAGTTATGGGTGCCAGAGAAATCCTCTTTGGCACACATATAAAGATAAGGGTGATCCACTCTGTTCAGTACGGCATCGATACCGGCTATCGAGGCTACCTTGATGGGACCCGGGGGAAGTCCGGTGTTCTTATAGGTGTTGTACGGACTGTCGAACACAAGCATGTCATGGTAGATGCGCTTCAGGGCGAAATCCTTTAAGGCAAACTTCACGGTAGGATCTGCCTGTAATGGCATACCTGTCTTCAAACGGTTCAGATACATGCCGGCAATCATGGGCTTCTCCGCATTGTTGGCGGTCTCTTCGTCGATGATGCTTGCCACGGTGCAGACCTCATTGGGGGTGAGACCCAGTGTCTGAGCCTTGCTCATACGTTCTCCTTCCCAGAAACGGTCATGTTCCTTCTTCATACGTTTCATGAAGTTTTCCAGTGTGATATCCCAATAAACCTCATACGTGTTTGGAACGAACAGACAGGCAATGGTAGCCGTGTCATAGCCTTGTTGGGCACAGAAAGAGGAGTCGTGTAACAGGATGGTTACAACTGTACTGTCGAGCATCAGCTTTCTTGAGAGTGCACCAGCGAGCCTATCCATCGTACGGCTTTCCGGTATGGTCAGTCTGATAGGTTCCTGACGTCCATTCTTGATATGTCTGAACAGCGTCAGCATATTCTCATTGGCTGGAATAGCATATCTTCCCGTTCTGATATGGTTGCCATAGCCTGTTATCCTCGCCAGCGTGCTAAAGGCTGATAACTTGGCTGTATTTCCATAAGGTTTCAGCTTGACATAGACAGAGTCTGTCGTGTCATCTTGATCAATATAGATATACTGTGTATCTTCGTAAGTGGAGAAACTTGCGAAGAGGCAATAATATATGATTCCCAATAGGCAGAGCAGGCACAAAACGGCTCCTGCCAGATAGGATTTTGGATGAATCTTTTTCATTTTACTCATCATTGATCTATAAATCGTGTGCAAAGTTACAACTTTTTGTGCTTATTTTCTTCGGTTACTCGAAAAATTTTTCTACCTTTGCATCAAATTGCTGAAATATGAAACTAAGATTCTCCATACAATACGGTACCCAATGGGGTGAAAACCTTCATGTGGTCATTCATTTCATCAGTACTGATGGCACAGTCAAACGCAATAATCTGCAGATGATCACCGAAGATGGCTCTTATTGGTCGTTAGAGACAGCGGCTCTTGCATCCAGTCAGCACCCTATAGCCTCCTTTACCTATTTCTATCAGGTGGAGGATGGGGCAGGACAGGTCATCAGGAAAGAGTGGACTCAAGTGCCCCGTTCTTATCCTTTCGACTCTTCCAAGAGCTATATATTTCCAGATCAGTGGCGCGATATTCCTCTGCAACACCATTTATATTCCCGTGCCTGTCGTATCACAAACCATATGGCAGCCAATGAGCAGGTACAACCCATAAGGATGCCGCTATATCGGAAAACACTGCTTTTCCGTGTGTCTGCCCCTCAACTTACTAAAGGACAGTCTGTGGCGATTATCGGAAGTCACCCCACATTAGGCGACTGGAATCCCACCCGTTATCTCCGTATGGAGTATCTCGGACAATGCGAGTGGATGCTCTCGGCAAATGTCGATTCTATTCTGCTGCCGTTGGAGTATAAATATGTGATTATCAACGACCAGACCAATGAACTTGTGACCTGGGAAGAAGGCGACAACCGTCGGGTGGAATTGAATGTCGGTCTTTCTACTCCTGACTCCCAGCTCAGGGATGGTTCTGTGCTGGTACTATATGGCGAGAGCCTTCGTGTGAAGGAGCATACATGGCGGGCTGCCGGTGTTGTAGTGCCAGTTTTCTCTTTGCGTAGCACCCATTCCTTTGGTGTAGGCGACTTCGGAGATCTGCGGCGTTTCGTTGACTGGGCAGAAGCCACTGGCATGAAGGTCATCCAACTGTTGCCTGTCAATGACACAACATCCTCACATAACTGGTGTGATTCTTATCCTTATAATATTGTTTCGGCTTTTGCACTTCATCCGCATTATCTCGATATTGAGGCTTTGGGCGTCTTGAAGAGTAAATTGAAGATGACGGCCTATCACCGTCAGCAACAGGAACTTAACGCCTTACCCTATAGCGACTATGAACTGGTGGATCGTGTCAAGGCGGCATATGTCCGTGACGTCTTTGAAGAGCGTGGCCGACAGACGCTTGATTCTAAAGAATTCAAGATCTGGTATCAGCAAAACGAATTGTGGCTGGTACCCTATGCCAAGTGGTTGGCAAAGCAGGATGAGGCCGATCTGATCTATTATATCCAGTATCAGTTGCATGTCCAATTGTTGGCTGCAGCCGATTATGCCCGTTCCAAAGGGATAGTCTTGAAGGGTGACGTACCCATTGGCGTGAATCGTGAGAGCGTTGAGACGGTAACCCATCCAGAGCTCTTTAATTTGGACTGCTCAACGGGCGCACCGCCAGATGTGTTCTCCCCAAATGGTCAGAACTGGGGCTTCCCCACCTATAACTGGCAGGAGACTCAGAGTGTTCATAAGAAGCGTCATCAGGTATCACTGTCAGAGTGGTTCCGGCAGCGCATGATGTGGATGGAGCAGTATTTTGACGCCTTCCGTATCGATCATGTCTTGGGCTTCTTCCGTATCTGGGAGATTCCGCAGGATGCTGTTTTTGGCATCTTGGGCCATTTCTCACCGGCATTGCCTTTTGCTGTGAACGAGATAGAATACTTTGGTCTGCCGTTCCGTCGTGACCTCTTTACCCGACCTTTCATCAATGATAAGGTGCTTGAACGGCTGTTTGGTGTTCATGCCCAGTATGTGCGTGAGAATTTCCTGGTTGCTCAAGCCTATGGACTTTATGGCCTTCGTGCCGAATACGACACCCAACGGAAGGTACAGGTCTGTTTCGAAGGTCGAAACGACGAGAACAGTCTCTGGATTCGTGATGGTCTCTATCGCCTGATCAGCAATGTACTTTTTGTAGAGGATCCGCGCCACCCAGAGATGTACCATCCCCGTATCGGAGCCTGGCAGGAACCTGTCTTTGAAGCTTTGACTACTGAGGAGAAAGATGCCTATATGCGACTCTACAACAACTTCTTCTATCAGCGTCATAACTTTTTCTGGGGACAGAATGCTGTCCATCGTTTGAAGGCTACTGTCTGTCAGACGCAGATGCTCTGTTGTGCCGAGGATTTGGGGATGTTGCCCGATTGTGTCTCTCATGTGCTGGATCACTTGCGTATCCTTACCTTGGAAATACAGTCCATGCCTAAACAGAATGGATTCGAGTTCTCTCATCTGGATGGTAATCCCTATCGTAGTGTGGCCACAATCTCTACCCACGACATGCCTCCGTTGCGTTTGTGGTGGGAGGAGAGTCCTGAGCGCACCCAACGGTATTATACCACAATGCTTCAGAAACAGGGTAGGGCTCCTGAACATCTGCCAGCCCATCTGGCTGAAGAGATCATTGCCCGTCACCTCTACTGTCCGTCCATGCTCTGCCTCCTGTCCTTGCAGGATTGGTTGGCGATGGATAGCGAACTGCGCTCCAAACATCCGAGGGAAGAGCGTATCAACGTGCCAAGTGATTCTTATAACCGTTGGAAGTACCGTATGCACATCACCATCGAAGAGCTCTTGCAAGCCAGTAAATATAATAATAAGGTAAAAACCATGATTCAACGCTCGAAACGATGAAGTTTTCTACGTATATTTTCGATCTCGACGGTACGCTGCTTGATACGTTAGGCGACCTTGCTGCTTCTGTCAATTATGCATTGCGCACTTGTGATATGCCAGAGCACTCCATCGAAGATGTTCGCAGCTTTGTGGGTAATGGTGTCAGGCTGTTGATGGAGCGTGCCGTTCCTGATGGGGTTTCCAATCCCCGTTTCGATGAGGCTTTCTCTACTTTCCGCCAGCATTATCTGGCTCATTCCCTTGATACGACGAAACCTTATGACGGGATTCTAGAGATGCTTGCAGCCCTTAAAGCCAATGGATGCCGTATGGCGGTGGTCAGCAATAAGTTCTATGCTGCCACCCAGGAGCTCTGTCGCCATTTCTTTGCCGGCACTATCGATGTGGCTATTGGTGAACATGAGGCTGAGGGCATCCGTAAGAAACCGGCACCCGATACCGTCTTTGAGGCTCTCCGCCAACTTAAGGTGGGGAAGGAAGGTGCCGTCTATGTGGGTGATAGCGATGTGGATATCCAAACTGCCAGGAATAGCGGTCTGCCTTGTGTCAGTGTACTCTGGGGGTTCCGCGATCGTGACTTCCTGCTTAAAAATGGAGCAGAGACTTTCATCTCCGCTCCAACAGAACTCTTATCTTTATAGTTAAAGACTCTGCAATCTGGCAATATATTTGCCGAGGATGTCAAATTCCAGATTTACTACTGTTCCTACTTTGATATCACAGAAATTGGTGTGCTCAAAGGTATAAGGAATGATAGCTACCTGAAAGGTGTTTGAGGTGGGGTTGCAGACGGTGAGAGATACACCGTTCACCGTTACACTACCTTTATCCACCGTGAAATAGCCTTTCTTTGCCATCTCCCTGTTCTCTGGGTATTCAAACGTGAAGTAAGTGCTGCCGTCGGCATCCGCCATCGCAATGCAGGTCGCTGTCTCATCCACATGGCCCTGTACGATATGACCGTCCAGACGTCCGTTCATCAGCATCGAACGTTCCACATTCACTTTATCACCCACCTTCAACAGTCCGAGGTTCGTACGGTCCAGTGTCTCCTTCATAGCCGTTACAGTGTAGGTTCCGTCCTTGATCTCCACCACAGTAAGACAGACACCATTATGAGCCACACTCTGGTCGATGCCCAGCTCGTCAACGAATGAACACTTCAAGGTGAAATCAATATTCTCGCGGTCTTTTTTTATCGCTACAACAGTAGCAAACTCTTCAATAATACCAGAAAACATATCTGAAATTTAATGTTTTAATGTTTAATCTTTAATGTAAACAAAAGCGGGTACGTGCCGATGATTTGGTGAAAACTCCTGTTTCACACGATATGAGTGCTCCCTGCTGTTGTAATCCACCGGCATTACTGCTCTCCCTCTAGGGATGGACTGTGGCCCGCCATTGGCAAGGGAAACGGTCTCAATGAATTTTTTAATGTAGAGTATCCCGATCTATGCGGCACGACCCGTATGTGGGTGCAAAGATACGAAAAAAAACACAATTATCCTAGCAAAAACAAATATTTTCCGCCAAAGAACCAAGAATTACGCAGAAAATCTCTAACTTTGCAGAAAAAATAGAAGAGATATATGAAAAAGACAGTTTGTATCTTAGCTGGTGCCAGACCTAATTTCATCAAAGTGTCACCATTGGTACGTGCCATCGGAAAGAATCCAGAGACTCGTTGCATGCTTGTATATGCAGGTTGTGAGGATGATCCTACACTTGAGCCTTCACTCTTTGATGATCTGCAGATGTCTCGTCCGCAGTATTTTCTTGGTGTCAGCTCTACCAGTCTGAATGAGATCACCAGTCAGGTGATGGCAGCTTTCGATCGTTTCCTTGATGCGCATTCCGTCGATGTGGTGATTGTGGTTGATGACCTTGCCTCCACTATGGCAGCAGCTATCGTCACAAAGAAGCGTGGCATCCGTCTGGCTCATCTGGTGGCGGGCACCCGTTCCTTCAATATCAATATGCCAAAGGAAATCAATCGTTTGGTTATCGATGCTCTCAGCGACTATCTCTTTACCGCTGGTGTCCGTAGTACAGGCATCGCCAATCGTGAACAGTCGGAGAATTCCCAAACCTATATGGTGGGCAATATCCTCATGGATACCCTTCGTTTCAATTATAGCCGGTTCCGTCGTCCTGCATCCTTGCCTGATCTTCAGGAAGGCTCCTATATCGTGTTCACCCTGAATCGTAAGGCCTTGATAGCTGATACCGACAATCTTGCCCTGATGCTTCAGGCTATGACAGAGGTAGCAGGTTCTGTGCCAGTCATCGCACCTTTGCGTGGATTGGCTCGGGAGACTGTCCAGAAGCTGGGCGCTCATGTCCAGATCATAGATCCTCTTAGTTACCTTGAGTTTGGTTGGCTCACGGCTCATGCCAAGGGTGTGATCACTGATTCTGGTAATGTTTCCGAGGAAGCCACTTTCAATGGTGTGCCTTGTATCACCCTCAATAACTACACAGAGCATCAGGAGACTGTCAGTGTGGGTTCCAATGTGCTGGTGGGCGAAGATGCAGAGAAACTGCGTTCTGCAGTCAGCCAGATGGTCAGTGGGGAATGGAAGAAATGCGCCCTGCCTGACCGTTGGGATGGTCGTACGGCAGAGCGCATTGTTCAGATTCTCTTAGCCTAAGAGACATTTGCTACTTTAATAGTTTTCAGCCTTTACCTGGAAGTAAGCCTGCGGATGGTCACATACGGGGCATACTTCTGGCGCCTTCTTGCCGATTACGATATGACCGCAGTTAGCGCACTGCCAGATCACGTCGCCATCCTTCGAGAACACACGTTCCTTCTTGATGTTGTCGAGCAACTTACGATAACGTGCCTCATGCTCAGCCTCAATTTTGGCTACACCCTCAAACTTGATGGCAATCTCGTCGAAACCCTCCTCACGGGCCTCCTTAGCCATACGGGCATACATGTCCGTCCACTCGAAATTCTCACCATCAGCAGCAGCCTCTAAATTCTCCAGGGTGCTCTTAATGCTACCGCCTTCCAAGAGTTTGAACCACATCTTGGCGTGTTCCTTCTCGTTGTTGGCAGTCTCCTCAAAGATTGCTGCTATCTGCACGTAACCATCCTTCTTGGCCTTCGAAGCCCAGTAGCTGTACTTGTTGCGTGCCTGACTCTCACCTGCAAAAGCCTCCTGCAGGTTCTTCTCTGTCTTTGTACCTTTCAGTTCTTTCATACTCGTATTTGTTCTTAGTTAAAAAAATGATGATGCCGCAAAGATACAACAAGTTTCTGAATCCTCCAAGTATTTCGCCTAAAATTTTGGCTTTCTATCTGGTAATCTCGCCTCGGAGGCTTTGGGTCATGAGACGGCGGATGGTATCAGGATCATTGGGGTAGTGACTCTGAAGGAACATCAGTTTGGTAACGGCACTCTCGACAGTCTGATCGTAGCCGCTGATGACACCAGCTTCCTGAAGATGGTAGCCTGTGTCGTAACGGCTCATCTCTACTGCGCCCTGCATACACTGGCTGATATTGACAATCACCTTACCATTACGTGTACCTTCTCTCAAAGCATTGAGTAACCAGGGGCTCTGAGGTGCGTTGCCAGAACCGAATGTGCGCATAACGATAGCCTTAAGGTTGGGGGTGTGGATGATATGGCGGATGAGATCTTCGCGGATACCTGGGAAGAGAGAGAAGATAATCACATTGTTGTCGAGGCGGAAATGTGGTGTCATCGGCTTGGTCCACTCTGGCGTCAGGATGCGGTTCTGATGATAGGTGATGTTAACGCCAGCCTCTACGAGGTGAGGATAGTTGAACGACTCAAAGGCATTGAACTCCTCGGCGCTCTGTTTGGTGGTGCGATTGCCACGTAGCAGATGACCTCCAAAATAGATGCCCACTTCTGGTACGATGGCATGTCCATCGGCATCTTTTGCGGCTGCAATCTCGACAGCGGTGATGAGATTCTCCTTGCCGTCGGTGCGCAACTGATCTATGGGTAGCTGAGAGCCTGTGAAGATGACGGGCTTCGTGAGGTTCTCGAGCATATAGGAGAGGGCAGAGGCGGTGTAGGCCATCGTGTCGGTGCCGTGAAGCACCACGAAACCGTCGTAGTCATCGTAGTGGTCTGCGATGCAGTGGCTGATGTCTGTCCATCGGGCAGGTGTCATATCACTGGAGTCGATGGCTGGGGTGAACTGATAGATGTCGATCTCAGTATCAAACTGCTCGAGTTCTGGAACGTGGACGAGCAGGTGCTCGAAATCGAAAGGTTCGAGGGCTCCAGTCTGCGGGTTGCGGTTCATGCCTATCGTGCCGCCTGTATAGATGAGAAGTACCTTGCTTGACATGGAAATAAAACGTTTACGTGAATATTTTCTGCAAAGATAGTGCTTTTTGTCGGAAAAAAGCCGTAACTTTGCGGAAAATTTGAAACGAACCTCAAAACAGCAGAAATTATGAAACAATTCAATGATGATAACTTCGTTCTTGAGACTCAGGTGGCTCAGGACTTGTATCACAACCATGCGGCTAAGATGCCCATTATCGACTATCACTGTCATCTGAATCCTGAAATGGTGGCTAACGATCATCGTTTCAAGAGCATCACAGAGCTTTGGCTCGGCGGTGACCACTATAAGTGGCGTGCGATGCGTACCAACGGTGTTGAGGAGAAATATATCACAGGCCAAGATACCAGCGATTGGGAGAAATTTGAGAAGTGGGCAGAGACAGTGCCTTACACCTTCCGTAATCCGCTGTATCACTGGACCCACTTGGAGCTGAAGACTGCCTTTGGCATCACTAAGCAGCTGAGTCCCAAGACGGCTCGCGAGATTTTCGATGAGTGTAATGAGAAGTTACAGCAACCAGAGTTTTCTGCCCGTGGTCTCATGAAGCACTACCATGTGGAGTGTGTCTGCACGACGGATGATCCTGTGGATGATCTGCACAATCATATCGAGTATGCCAAGCATAAGGCTGCCGACGATCCTGTCATGCTTCCTGCCTGGCGACCCGATAAGGCGATGAACATTGAAAAACCCGACTTCTCGAAGTATGTGGAACAGCTGAGTAACGTGAGTGGTGTGAGCATCACGAAGTTTGCTGATATGGTTGACGCCTTACAGAAGCGTCACGACTTCTTCGCTGCACAGGGGTCTAAACTCTCTGACCACGGTATCGAGGAGTTCTATGATGAGGAATACACTGACTCGCAGATCGAGACAATCTTCGCGAAGGCTATGAGAGGTCAGCAGCTGTCACATTTGGAGATCCGTCAGTTTAAGAATTGCTTCCTGACCGTGATGGGCGAGATGGATGCCGACGCTGGATGGACGCAGCAGTACCACTATGGTACTATCCGTGATAACAACACTGCGATGTATAATAAGATTGGTGCCGACACGGGTTTCGACTCTATCGGAGAGTTTAATACAGCGAAGGCCATGTCGCACTTCCTGGACAAGCTGAATACGGAGGGTAAACTTACGCGTACCATATTATATACATTGAATCCCTGTGCCAACGAGATGATTGCCACGATGCTGGGTAACTTCCAAGGCGGTGAGCCTGGAAAGATCCAGTTTGGTTCTGGCTGGTGGTTCAATGATCAGATGGATGGCATGATCCGTCAGATGAATGCCCTCTCTGTGTTGGGACTGCTGAGCCGTTTCGTCGGAATGCTCACCGATTCGCGCTCATTCGTCTCTTATCCACGCCATGAGTATTTCCGTCGTATTCTCTGTAATCTGTTGGGTAATGATGTGGAGAAGGGACTGCTGCCTTGCGATATGGAGATTCTGGGACGTATGGTAGAGGACATCAGTTATAATAACGCACGCAGATACTTCAAATTCTATTAATCAATAACCCTCCCCCCGATGGGGAGGGATTATTATCAACTATGAGATATAACGCAGGATATAACCGCGAGGGCGACTACGACCACTATACCGTAGAAGAGCCCATGCCGCTGCTGGAATGGCTGTTGGCAAACGTTCAGCAGAGTCGTACGAAGATCAAGGCTACGTTGCAGGGTAGGGGTATCAAGGTAAACGGCAAGACCGTGAGCCAGTTTGATTTCCCACTGGAGCGAGGTATGAAGGTTGCCGTCAGTAAGACCAAACGCAATCAACAGGGCTTCAAGAGCCGTTACGTGAAAATCGTGTATGAGGACAAGTGGCTCATTGTGGTGGAGAAGGCTGTAGGTATCCTCTCGATGGCAGCAGGTCACTCCAGTCTGAACGTGAAGACGGTGCTCGACGACTATTTCAAAAAGTCGCGCCAGAAGTGTACTGCCCATGTGGTGCATCGTCTGGATCGTGACACCAGCGGTCTGATGGTGTATGCGAAGGATATGGAGACAGAGCAGATTCTGGAGCATAATTGGCATGACATCGTATATGACCGTCGCTATGTGGCCGTCTGCTCTGGTGAGATGGAGGATAACGAGGGTACGATAGCTAATTGGCTGAAGGATAATAAGGCTTACGTGACGTATTCGTCGCCTGTGGATAATGGTGGTAAGTATGCCGTGACCCATTACCACGTGATGGCCCGCACCACCGAGCACACGCTGGTGGAGTTTAAGCTGGAGACGGGGCGTAAGAATCAGATCCGTGTCCACTCGGCTGATATGGGGCATCCAGTGTGTGGCGATCCCAAATACGGCAATGGCGACGATCCGTTGCATCGTCTTTGTCTGCATGCCTGGCTCTTGTGCTTCCACCATCCTGTGACGGGTGAGCCGATGGAGTTTGAGACACCAGTACCTACAGAATTCAGGAAAATGTTCAAGTAATGGGAAATATCGGTTATTATATTTTTGTCCTGATAGCACTGATGGTGGCCTTCCTCGTGGTGAAGAAGGTAGCCTCGTGTATGATTAAGACGGTGGTGCTGTTGGTGATGGTTGTTGCATTGGCAGTCATCTACTACCTGTATTTCATGTAGTAGCGGCAGTCTCTTCCGCAAACAGACGATCGAAGGCCTCACGCAGTTTGGTGGGCGTCTCGATAATGGCGCGGAGCTCATTGAGCCTGGCGGCATTCGGTGAGTTGGGAATCCACAAGCGAAGGTATCCGTCCTTGGAGTACTTGCTGTGCATGTGCTCCAGAAAACGCTTCCAGTGGCCTTCCTTGTCAAACTGCGGGTAGTTGCTGAGTCCGAACTGGATTGTGCGGCGGAACACGGTATCGCTGTCAATGTCGCGGTCGGCTTCTGCCACAATCTTACCATAGATGCTACGAGGGGCACGGCTGGCGGAGGCACGGTGATCCTCTACGGCCTCTTTCATGACCTTGATCTGCTCGGGCGAGAACCACTTCTTGAGACGGGCATCGGCCACAAGGATCTTTCCCCCTCGGATATGATGGTCGGCACGATGTCCGCTCATGCCTAAGTCGTGATAAGCGGCAATGGTATAAACCATGTTGATGTCGGCTCCTGTGATACGGGACAGTTCCAAAGAACTGCGGATAACACGGGTGACATGTTCCATATTGTGGGCACGGTCGAAAGCGGCATAACGGGGGAGGATCTGAGTCTCGATGAACTCAACCAAATCCAGACTTGGGGTCTTGTTAATCATAAAAAGTCGCATTTATTTTTGCAAAATTACGAAATTCTGCTTACTTTTGCAAGAAAAATAAGAGAAAATAGTGATGGAAGAGACGAATATCAGGACGAACTCAATGAAAGCATGGCTGTTGGCAGCCCGTCCGAAGACACTTTCCGGTGCTGCGGTACCTGTGATGATCGGGCTGGCATTGGCTTATTGCGATGCCAGATTCTATGAAGAGGGCGTGTTTAATTGGACAGCGGCAGTGCTGTGTCTGCTCTTTGCCTTCGCGATGCAGATCGATGCGAATTTTATCAATGATTTCTATGACTATGTGAACGGCGCCGACGATGTGGAGACGCGTTTAGGTCCCCGCAGGGCTTGTGCGCAGGGATGGGTGAAGTTGGATTCCATGAAGAAAGCTATTGCCCTGACCACCTGTGCGGCCTGTGTTATCGGATTACCTTTGGCATATTACGGAGGGATGGAGATGATTGCTGTTGGAGTGGCTTGTGTCGTATTTGCTTTCCTCTATACGACTTTCTTTTCCTATCAGGGACTGGGCGACCTGTTGGTACTGGTGTTTTTCGGCCTGGTGCCTGTATGTTGTACCTATTATGTGCAGTTACACACCTTCAGCTGGCAGGTGTTCCTGGCATCGGTGGCCTGTGGCTTGGTAATCGATGCATTGCTGATTGTGAATAACTTCCGTGACAGGGATAACGACCGGTTGGCTGGCAAGAATACCATCATCGTTAAGCTGGGCGCGGAAGCGGGCTTGCAACTCTATCTTGGTGTGGGTATCGGTGCTGTGATTCTCGGTATGACGTTCTGGCAGCACGGCCATCCGTTGGCCACCCTGTTGCCTCTGATCTATCTCCTGCTGCATGTCTTCACCTATCTGAAGATGAAGCATATCTACCAAGGAAAAGCGCTGAATCTCTGCTTGGGAGAAACAGCGCGTAATATCTTTATCTATGGGCTCTGTGTGAGTCTTGGATTGCTTCTGATATAGCCGCTTAGTTGAAGAAAGGCCATGAGACACCTAAGTGCAGCACATTGCTGTTGGTGGGGTAGTGGGGTGCCAGGAATCGCATGCCATTACCTGATCCGTTGTTCACATGTGTCATCATCACAAAGAATCTCACCTTCTTAAGCTTCATATTGGCATAGACATCGATGAAGGGATAGCCACCCAGTTCTACACGGCTGTCGGCATTCTTCTGAATGGCAAACTGGTTGATAGCCGGACAGTAGTCGGGGGCATAGTATTTTGAGAAGAAGGTGGCATCGGCACCCAGCTCCACATTCAGCACCTTCGCAATACGGAACTTCAGGTAGAGGTTGGTGAAGATATTAAAGGTGGGCAAAGGCAGCACATCCTTGTTGCTGCTGTTCTGATAAGTGATGACGTTCTCCCAGTTCAGGATACCCAGGCGGAAGTTCTGGTACAGTTGGGCTGTGAACACGCTAATGTTGCCCGACTCCTGATAGACACCTGCCGTCATGTTGGTACGACCATCTGTAGTGGCATTATAGCTCATGCCGTAATAGGTGTAGTTCTGAATCTGGTCGATGCCGATACGCAGCATGGTGTTGGTCTTCTTGTAACTGAAACGGCCTTCGATATGCGTGCGGGTCTCCTTCGACTTGTCATTGTCGTCCCACCAGATATGCATCGAGTGGAAACGTCTCTGCAGGAACACGGGCTCAATGCGATGGAAGTAGGCATTGGCGGCCAACTGAACGGTATCGCCGAAGAGCTTGAAGTTGACATCGGTATTAAAGTCGAGCTTCAACTGACCAGCCAGAGCACCTGTTACCCATGTCTCAGCACGGAGATTGAAATGGAAGGCCTTTCCCTGAGTCTTACTGAGCTGACCACCGAGGCTGACATTGCTCTCCGTCCATTTGTTCAGATGGAGTACGCCCTCTGCCGTAGAGTCGGGCATCTGGTAGTTGTTATAGTCAAAGGTGACAAAGCCCTTCAACCCCGCCTTCATATATTTGTTGAAACCTTCCAGGAGACTGATTCCCAGCGTATTCTTCACCTGCATGTGCTTCACGGGATCATTGATGGAATCGTTACCTAATTCGAGCCCTTTCTGATAATAAGTTTTCTGATAATAGCCGTCAGGAATTTGGTAAGCCTGGTAGCGATGGTCGTAGTTGTTCCACTCCAAGGTGTGGAAGATACTGGTAACAGGCACATATTCACTCTTCATCGTGGCATCGATGGAGTCCTGGATGGCTTGGGCATGGTTCAGACTGTCGATCTTTGCCTGATCTTCGATTTTGATGCGTTTGTCTTCCACAGACAGAGAGTCGCGCTTGGGTTCTGCACCCATAATACGGGCACCTTCTGGACGGCCTTTGAACTTCTGTTCATTACCTTTCTTTTTGGTTGAACGGTTCTGATCGGTACCATCCTTCTTGTCTGCTTCCCGCTTTTCCTTCTCCTTCTTGGAAGCCTCAGCAAAGGCACGGGCTTTCAGCTCCGCCTCCGTCATCTTCACCTTTCGGTAGAAACCGATATTATAACGGTGGGTCAGGAATATGTTCTGGTGATCGTTACGGTTCCAGTTCTGTTTGAATACGGTTGGTATCTCGTCTTCCGACAGGTTGTCCTGGAATGATTCCGGGTGGGTAATGTGGTTGTCATCAGTGATACCGCCATTCTCAGTTATCTTATGATGGCCTGCATTAAAGAAGAAATGGAGGTTATACTTGTCGCCCGTATAGGACGAGAAGAGTACTGCATTGAAATGCGAGACGCTCTGACTGCTGAAATAGCCACGTGCATAGGCATAGTCGAGGTCGAAGCCGAAGTTCAGTCGCTTGCCGGCATTGACGCCAAACTTGGCAGAGATATGGTCCTCACCATTGGTCTTGTCGCCACAGTTGTCGTAATTGATACAGGTATAGGGCGACAGGGTGTTCATAAACAGGTATTTCTCCGGACGCTTCTCTACGTAGCTGTAAGGTTGCGTGAAAATGAAATTGTCTGTCTCCTCCCGGTTGATGAAGATACGGCTCAGGCGCGAGGTGTAATTGCTACCCGTCGTATTGAACTCTCCATACATGCCCGTATTGAACGTGCTGTTCATATACAGATGGGATAGGGTGTCAGGCTCAGCAGGGATCATATCACCGAACTTACGGTCAATGGTCCATACATAGAGTCCCTTGGGAATCTCCTTGTTACGAGTGGTATCGTTGTTGTGCTTATTAAAATTCTGGTTATCCCGTCGTTGGGTAATGTTACCCATATCGTCTATCTGGTTATAGACATCCTGAGCCTTGGCGCCGGAAAGCGACAGAAGTGTCAGAAACAGTAATGTGAGTCTTGCCTTCATTTAATCATTCTCATTGATGATTCTGCAATCTTGAAGCACATGGCAATCAAGATGATATACAGACCAAGATTGTGTCTCTCCTCATTCTTGGAGAGATAGAGGATTACTCCCACAACTGCACCGATCATGAAGATGATGTTCAGAATGTTGCGGATCTGGTCTTTGTTCATTTCTTCTCGTTGAGTAAGGTGTCAAACTTATTAAAGATAAAGTCCTTGCGGTCGATCGTCTTTCTGCGGAACTTGGCTGAGATGGGGTATAGCTTCGTGTGCTTCTTGTTGACTGCATACTCATCTGTAATCCATTTCTCTGCGGTAAGATGATCCTTTTTACGCCCCACTTCATAATCGTAGGTAATACGGCTTATCGCCACATCGGCCTTCTCATCGGAGCACTTCACCTCAATCACAAAGTTGAACTTGGTTTGGTCGAGCACGAAAGCGCCGCTCTTAAACACCAGCCACTCGTGGAAAACGGCTCCCATCTCATGCTTCTCGGTATCATCGACAATGATGGCACTGCCTTCAATCTGATTGGGCTCCTTGATCATCTTCTCCAATTGCTTGTGCAGGATGTCGTAAATCTGTTGTGCCGACTTGCCTGGGGCAGAGATCGTCTTGGTCCAGCACACCATACCATCAACAACGGGCACTGCATCTTTTACCAGATATTTCGAAGTGGCAGCTTGTACCTCTTCGGGCTCTTGTTCTATCCTCTCCCAAGTGTTGTCCTGGGCTGCTGCCATCAAGGGTAATGCCATCAAAATGGCTAAGAAAAACTTTCTCATCATGTTCATTATTTTGTTTTGTGTGCAAAAATACGAATAAAATCTGATAACCTCGCAAGGATTAACATACTTTTTCACTTCAACTCCAGTTCTTTCTGAAGCCTGACGATTTCGTCACGATATTGGGCGGCTTGCAGGAAGTCGAGGTTCTTGGCAGCCTCTTTCATCAGTCGGGTGGTCTCGGCAATACTCTTTTCAAGCTGCTGACGGGTCATACGTTCCACGATAGGATCAGCTGCCAACCCTGTCTGGGATGCGGGAATCTGCATGGCACGGCGCAATTCCTTGACATCGGCACGCTCTTCTTTTTGCAGGGCACCGGCACTGATGTTCTTGACAATCTGCTTGGGTGTGATACCGTGGGTCTCATTATAGCGGATCTGCTTCTCCCTCCTACGACGGGTCTCGTCGATGGTCTGTTGCATGGAGTCGGTGATCGTGTCTGCATACATAATAACCTTGCCGTTGACGTTTCGGGCAGCGCGTCCTGCCGTCTGTGTCAGACTGCGGTGATTACGCAGGAAACCCTCTTTGTCTGCGTCGAGGATTGCTACCAACGATACTTCCGGTAAGTCTAGTCCCTCACGCAGCAGGTTCACGCCCACAAGCACGTCATAGACCCCCTGTCGCAGATCATTGAGAATCTGCACGCGTTCCAACGTTTTTACCTCACTGTGAATATAGTTGGTGTGGATACCATGATCCAGAAGATAGGCCGTCAGTTCTTCTGCCATCCGTTTGGTCAGCGTGGTGATTAATACTCTTTCGTTACGATGGCTACGGGTGAGAATCTCATCCATCAGATCATCGATCTGGTTCTGGCTGGGACGGACTTCTATCTCCGGATCCAGCAAACCCGTAGGACGGATCACTTGTTCTACTACCACGCCCTCAGCCTCTGCCAATTCAAAGTCGGCAGGGGTGGCACTGACGTAAATAACCTGGTTCACCATCTCCTGGAACTCCTCGAACCTGAGTGGACGGTTGTCGAAGGCGGCAGGCAGGCGGAATCCGTATTCCACCAAGTTGCGCTTACGACTGCGGTCACCTCCATACATGGCATTCAGTTGGGGCACAGACACGTGGCTCTCATCAATGAAGAGGATATAATCGTCAGGGAAGAAGTCGAGAAGGCAGTAAGGGCGTTCACCCGCTTTCCGTCCGTCGAAATAGCGGCTGTAGTTCTCGATACCCGAGCAGTGTCCCAGCTCCTTAATCATCTCCATATCGTATTCCACACGCTCTTTGATGCGTTGGGCTTTCATGGGGTCGCCTGCCTCTTGGAAGAAGGCAATCTGTTGCACGAGATCGTCCTGTATCTGGCGGATGGCGATGTTGGTCTGTTCCTGTGAGGTCATGAAGAGGTTGGCCGGATAGAGCTTGTATTCCTCAAAACGTGCCAGACGGTCGAAGGTCTCAGCATCCACTTCCTCAAGGGCATCGATCTCATCATCCCAGAACGTGACGCGCAGCACCACCTCACTATAAGCCATCGCGATATCCACCGTATCGCCTTTCACACGGAAGTTGCCACGTTTCAGGTCGAGGTCGTTGCGGACATAGAGAGACTGCACCAGTTTTCTTAACAAAGCATTGCGATCCAACTTCTGACCGACGTGCAGCTCGATGACATTCTCCTGAAGGGCCACAGGACTTCCCATACCATAAATACAGGATACGGAAGCCACGACCACCACGTCTTTTCTTCCTGAAAGTAAGTTAGATACGGCTGACAGCCTCAGACGGTCAATCTCCTCGTTGATGGAAAGGTCTTTCTCGATGTAGGTGTCTGTCGAGGGCAGATAAGCCTCTGGCTGATAGTAGTCGTAATAACTGACATAATACTCAACCGCATTCTGAGGAAAAAACTCCTTCATCTCCACATACAACTGATGCGCCAGCGTCTTGTTATGGCTGAGAATCAGGGTGGGGCGATTGCAGTTGGCGATGACATTTGCCATCGTGAAAGTCTTACCTGAACCAGTGACACCTAACAGCACCTGCGACTTGTCGCCGCGCTCAATGCCGTCTGTCAGTTCCCTGATAGCCTCAGGCTGGTCGCCCGTTGGTTTGTAGTCTGATGTAAGTATAAAATTTCCCATAACAAGTTGCAAAGGTACGAATAAGTGAGCAAAAAAACAAATGTATTTGGTTTTTTTCGAACGTAAGTACCTTCGACGAAGGTCAAAGATAGTAAAAATGGCGTAGAATATTCCATTTATTATTAATTTTTTGAAAAAAAGTGTGTCTTACGCGTTGTACGTACCAAAAAATATGTAACTTTGCACCCCGATATGAAGAAATGTATCTTTATCCTATCATGTATGGCGCTCCTGCTTACAAGTTGTAAGTCGGAGTTCAATGCTGTTTATAAGTATGGCGACAATGAAGCAAAATACGAGTATGCCAAGGAGTTCTTTGCAAATGGCAAGTTCCAGCAGGCCATATCGCTGCTTGAGGAGCTGGTAACCATCAAGAAGGGTTCCGATGAGGCTCAGGAGTGCTTGTATATGTTGGCGATGGCGCAGTATAATAATCGTGATTACGACGTTGCTTCTGAGACATTCAAGAAATATGGTTCCAGTTATCCGCGTGGCATCTTTGCCGAGCCCGCTGCTTTCTATGTGGGAGAATCGCTCTATCAGAGTTCGCCGGAACCACGTCTGGACCAGTCGCCTACGAATGGTGCCATCACGGCCTATCAGCAGTTCATGGATCTCTATCCTGATTCGAAAATGAGGGCCCGTGCCCAAGACAGGCTGTATGAGCTTTACGACAAGCTGATCCGTAAGGAGTATATGGCTGCAGAGCTCTATTACAATCTGGGTGGATATTTTGGTAATATCAACTCCAACGAGGAGAGTAACTATACCGCCAGCATCATCACGGCACAGAATGCCCTGAAGACCTATCCTTACTGCAGTCTGCGCGAGGAGTTCATGCTGCTTATCGTGAAGAGTAAGTTCCAGTTGGCCGAGAACAGCACCCATCAGAAGCGCGTGGAGCGTTATCGTGATGCCGAGGATGAGTGTTATGGCTTCATCAACGAGTTTCCCGAGTCAAAGAACGTGAGCTTGGCAGAGAAATACATTGCCAAATGTAAGAAAGTGATAAAAGATTAGTATTGAATAAAAAGTAAAAGTTCAAAATAAAAGTATGGATTATAAGAAATCAAAAGCACCGGTTAATACCGTAACCCGTAACATCATGGATCTTTGTGATGATACAGGCAACATCTATGAGAGTGTAGCCATTATTGCAAAGCGCGCTAATCAGATCAGTGTTCAGATCAAGGAAGACCTGAGCAAGAAGTTGGCAGAGTTCGCCTCATATAACGATAGCCTTGAAGAGGTGTTCGAGAACCGTGAGCAGATTGAGATCTCGCGCTATTATGAGAAGTTGCCGAAACCCACACTCCTCGCTACTCAGGAGTTTATTGAGAACAAGGTCTATTGGCGTGACCCCACTCGTGACATCTCTTCTGAAGAGAATTAATAGCAACGTGTCATGATTCAGCGTAAACAGACACTTTTCCTCTTGGCGGCCATCGTGATGACCGTCATTTGTCTTTGTATGCAGATCGGTTCATTCAAGGCAGCAGGTCTTGAGGTGGCACGGGTGTATAACCTCTGGTTCACCGATCCGCTGGGCAAGCATCATTTCGATACATGGCCGCTGTTTGCAATACTGCTGCCTACGACGGTGATTGCTACCTACACCATTTTCCTTTACCGCAACCGCAAGTTGCAGGCACTCTTCTGTTTGTTTAATGCCTTGCTCGTTGTAGGATGGTATGTGTGTTACTTTGTCGTCAGTCACACGGTAGGCGACAAGACTTGGGGCACTGTCGATTTCCGTCCCACATGGCCCGCTGTGTTCCCTGCCATCGCGTTCATATTTTATTTAATGGCCCGTCGCGCCATCAATGCCGACGAGAAACTTGTTCGCTCGATGGACAGAATCCGATAAATTGTTTTTTAAGAGAAAAACGTTTTTTCGAAATAACAAGAGAGGCACCCCCAATCGGATGCCTCTCTCTTCTTTTAATGACTCATGCACGACGTAGCTCCAAGGGCCGTCAGTATCGCCGATGCAATCGACACGATGACCTGAATCACAAACTTAGCAGTCTCTTTCTTCGTCATAACTCACCTCCTTTCTTTAAGGATTAATCACCGGAGGAATGTCGGTACCCGAGTTACTATCACTGTTCTGGTTCTCACCGCCATTCTCATTATCCTCAATCTCCCCAGAGTCCCCCGACGTCACACGCTTC
>ONAE01000001.1 GCA_900315695.1 uncultured Prevotella sp.
AAACTGATGGGCAAAAAAGAATCTATCCAACAGATATTCCAGATATCCCTTGCGATTAGGGATATGCTCAAAGAACAGCGTTCTAGTTCCACAATTTACCGCCAATTCATTGGTGTCTTTGTAGATTGAGTAATTGATACAAATATCGCCCATGAAGTTAGCAACACTGATCGCTTGTTTCAATTTGGAAACTGCATTCGTATCATTCAAGTTAACCCGCTTCCACCCACAATTCCATATTTCGATGAATTGATTATTATCGTCAACAGTAATATAGAAATCTGCATCTTGGTATTCAAAATGAATGTCTCCATCCTCATCAAAATCATAGGAGCAATTCATCTCTCTCAGGATCCTAAGCACAGCGTCCTTCAGCGTTTCCTCCACTTCCTCGTATTCCTCTTCGCCATCTTCAGGCTTGGTAATCTTGTCATACCTCCTTTTTACCATTCTAAGCACCTTCGGCTCAAAACACTCAGGGAAGTCAAGGATAAACTCAAGGTCCTCCTCGTTCATTCTTGGAATTGCTTCTTTCCAGATTTCTAGTTTCTTATCTTGATGCTCCATCTGACTTATTTTAGCTGTATTTAGTGCGCTACTACTATTCTGGCGACAAAGATAGCAAATTATTCTCATTATTGCAAGTTTTCACAAGCAAAAATTGTTTTTATCTTTGCAGCGAGATAACTTAAAAGTTAAGAACGAATATCTGTATGACAACAAAGCAGCATCAATCTAATATTATTGAAGCAAGGCGGATGCAGGTAAATCCATTAATCCGTCAGAATGTGGATCTTTCGTTCCAAATCGTAGATCGCATTCACGAGATACTCGTGGCTAAAGGGCTCAAACAGAAAGATCTGGCTATAGAGAAGGCTCTTGGTGCCCCTATCCTACAGGTAGTGCATCAGGGAGATAGTTCCCCTACCTATGAGTTTGAGTCCATGATGGCCAGCGAACCGCTATCACCCCCTGAGCCATAAAGGCTTTACTTCCAAATCACCAGTTCCCTTGGGAGGGTGATAACTTTCAGGCGTTCGTACCAGATGCGGCTGGAGCCTTGGATATGCTTCAGCGTGTGACTGCTGATAAAATAATAACTGGCACTATACTCATCCATCAAACTGAGGAACACCTTCTTGATGCGGGAACACTTCTCATTGATGGCGTTATCCAGCGGATTAACCAGATGATCCACACTCTCTATCACCTTCTCCTTATCCAGCATCTTTCCCGTTGCCATATAATAACGCAGCAACTCATCCCGATAATCAGCCAGACGCTTGAACTCGATACCCTCAGGATGCGCCAGGAACAGCAGATACACCGCCTTATGAACGGGCTGCAACTCCACCTCCTTCTGATAATCCTCCAAGATGAAACGATAATCCTTCGTAATCACCAGACGACTCAGACGACCCTTGGCAGCCTCAATCCTCAGTTCTTCGAGCAGGGGCACACCAATGGCATGCAGCAAAAGGTCTGTCCTACCCTCTGCCTGCAACAGACCCACGAGTCTTTTTACCTCCTGTGCCTGTTCCTCTGGAGTCAGCAGTTCATTCATTCCGTCACCACACTCATCAGATTGTTCAACCACACCTTCCACTTGTCAAGAATCGTAGGTTCTTTCTCTTCTTCTGGTTCAGGGACTACTGCTGGCTCAGGTTCAGGAGCCGGTTCCACCTCAAAAGGCAGTTCCTGTTGGGTAATAACCGTTGCCATCGTTGGTTTGACAACAGGCTTATAGAGCTTTTTGATTACCTCCTCATAGTAGTCATCCTCATTGCGATAGGCATTTGCAGGTATCTCATCTTCCAGTTTCTCTTCCATACCTGTTGCCAGAATCGTCACCTTGGCATCCTCACCCAGGTTATCATCCGTAGCAGTACCCCAAATCACATCGATATTGGGATCCAGCTGATCAAAGAAATCGTCAATCTCTTGCAGTTCCTTTACAAAGATGGGGTACTCGTCGCTGGCATAGATGTTAAAGAGGATACGCTTAGCCTTACCGATGTCATTTCCATAGAGCAACGGCGAGTCGAGTGCATTCAGGATAGCCTTCTCTACACGATGTTCACCGCTGGCACGTCCCATCGCCATGATAGCCCCTCCCCCATCCTTCATGGTGGTTTCCACGTCACGGAAGTCACTCTTGATACCTCCGTCACTGGGTAGCGTAATCAGTTCCGAGATACCTTTCACGGCATCCATCAGGATATTATCTGCCCTCAGAAAAGCCTCCTTCATCGAGATATTTGCATCAGCATAGACATCGCAGAGCCGTTCATTATTCACAATCAGCAGCGCATCCACATTCTTACGGAGTTCCTCAACACCCTTCAACGCCTTAATGATCTTACGCTTCTTCTCGAAATAAAAAGGAATCGTCACGACTCCTACCGTCAGGATACCCATATCCTTGGCAACACCAGCTACCACAGGAGCAGCACCAGTACCGGTACCACCACCCATACCAGCCGTTACAAACACCATCTTTGTACCATCGGATAGCAGTTTCACAATGTCGTTGATGTTTGTCTCAGCCTCATCGCGTCCCCTCTCAGGATTACCGCCAGCACCCAAACCAGACTTTCCCAAAAGGATCTTCACTGGCACAGGAGAACGAGACAGCGACTGGCTATCCGTATTACAGACGGCGTAGGTCACACCCGCCACTCCGTCGTTATACATATTTCGCACCGCGTTGCACCCACCACCACCAACGCCAACAACCTTGATGATGCCCTGCATCGCATCCTTGATCTCATTCTCAAAAAACGGTATCGTATCACCCATAATACAGCTATTTTTAATCAGGGGACAAAGTTACAAAACTATCCCCATACTTCCAAATCTTCGCAAGGCTTGCGAGTAGAATTTCTTTATCTTCTCTTTATACCTATCATACATGATGAAAAAGAATATAATGATAGATGAGAATATACTTGAAAACCATATAACACCATCAAGATACACACCAGCCCAGAAGAATCTGTAGCAGTGGTACCATTGAGCTGGTGTGTCAATAGGTCGATCCATAATTAAAAAAGTCATAGGGCCTATGATATCATTATAGAACAAATAATAGATGCCAAAACCAACATAAACAGTACCCACAATTATCCAAAGCCCCCCAGGCTTACCTTTTAGCAGCACCAAAACGGCACAAACTGCCAATATCATCTTCATCAGGTAATGTATCGGCTGACAAACAAATATGGACAGGTAGAAAATGGCAAAATAGACACAAACACCGATAGTTGCCATAAATATACCAAAAACGCCAAATGATTTAGGTAATATGCGATACAGAATGATAGCCCAAAAGGTGATAAACATCCATAACAAAGGCTGAGCACCAAACATCACTATGATAGCCAATGCCATCATTCCAGCCATTATAGCTACCAGCCCAACAATAATTGTCCAGATAGTCTTCATTTCCAATTTGTTTTACGATGAGTGAATTTATGGCAATGGTGTATCTTTGGGGAAACTGCGAACTTGTTTGATGCCTCTATCCAACTCCTCTTCATCCGCATCCATTACCCATTTTACCGCTTCTTTATAGAAGTCTAATCTGGCTTGCATATTCCTGATGGAGTCCTCGAGTTCTTCAATTTTAGCAGTCTTTTTAGCCAATTCATCTTGATATTTACCACACCCTTGTTCTTTCCGAACATCCTGATTCCAGAGAGTCCCTATTACTATCAAGCATATAACCAATGCTATAATGACAAATATAAACTTCTTCATACTCATATCACATTAAAATTATCACCGATTTGATTCCAGAATATACGCGAGAAGGAGTGTCCATTAACTTTCAGGATTCTGCTGATCTTAAAGATTCGTTCAAGTTTCATGTCCTCACGGAAAGCTTCTATGTAGCCCCCATCCCTATAGGAAGAATACCTGATGTCGGAAATACGGCAACGGAACAAGCTACCTGCCCTTGTGATGTACTCTATCTCTATCGTTTGTCTAAATAATATTGCCCTGTTAATAACCTCCTCTATAACCATCTATTGCAGCCAATTTAAATGGGTCTATTTCTTCTTCCGAGTAAAGGCCACCTTCCGTCGGAGGGCGATTTTCCATAGAGTTCTCTTCAAAATCCTCAAAGCGGGTATATTGCCCTAGAAATTTAGTAACAATGATTCCCGTAGCACCTTTACGATGTTTGGAGATAATGACCTCAGCTTTGTCTTTATAGTCGATGAGTCCATCGGAACTCATTAAGATACCATAATATTCTGGACGATGCAAGAAGATCACCATATCAGCATCCTGCTCGATGGCACCAGATTCTCGAAGATCAGACAAATGAGGGCGTTTTCCTTCTGCACCTTCACGCGATTCTACGCCACGATTCAACTGGCTCAATGCTAAGACTGGGATATTCAACTCTTTTGCAAGGCCCTTCAGTGAACGCGATATCAAGGAAACCTCTTCCTGGCGACTGTTATATTTCATACCATTTGCTGTCATCAGCTGCAGATAGTCTATCATAATCAGTTTCACGCCATGTTCTCTTACCAAGCGCCGGGCCTTTGTCCTCAGTTCCATGACAGATAAACCCTCCGTATCATCAATATATAAGGGGGCTTCTTTTAAAATATCCAATTTCTTGTCGAGTCTTAACCAGTCTGCCCTGTCCAACTGTCCACTTAGCAATTTCTGGCCTTCAATCATACAGGCATTTGATATTAAACGGTTAGTCAACTGTACATCCGACATTTCCAATGAAAAGAAAGCCACGGGTATTTTCTGATTCCCTGCTATATTCTTTGCCAATGAGAGGGCAAAAGCTGTTTTTCCCATAGCTGGTCGAGCTGCTATGATTACAAGATCTGAGTTTTGCCATCCGCAAGTCACGTCATCAAGCGCATTAATCCCTGATGAGATTCCAGTAATGCCTCCTTGGTTAGAATGAGCGAGTTTCACCATGTCGATAGCTTTGTCAACGATAGGGCATAGTACGGAATATTCCTTCTTCATGTTTTTCTGAGACAATTCAAAGAGAGTGCTCTCAGCTTCCTGAACCACATCCTTAATATCATAAGTCTCGTCGAAAGTCTTCTTCCCTATCACGCTGACATAGTGGATCATTTGCCGAGCCAAATATTTCTCTGCTACGACATTGGCATGATATTCGATATTGGCAGAAGTGACAACCCTTGAACTCAAATCCACGATATACCCTGGTCCACCTATCTCTTCGAGTTTTCCCATCTTCATGAGTTTGTCCGTTACCGTCAATACATCCACAGGACTCTCATCCATGCTGAGTTTCATAATGGCTTCATAAACAAACTGATTTCTTGGTTCATAGAAACTCTCTGGTTTCAACAAGTCACACACCTCGACATAGGCATTCTTGTCGATCATCAAGGCCCCCAAAACCGCCTTCTCCACCTCAGGAGCCTGAGGCTGGATATGTCCATAGGCGAAATCCGCAGGTTGCTGCTGTTGACTTCTACGACGTTGACTATTGTTCTCCATTCTTTTGTGTCTTTTCCTGTTTATTAACCCATTGCTGATCTTTTTCATTGGAAGCGTTAAAAGCTTCAGCAATAATATCACAATCCCTCCCCTCTTTATATCTATTCTGCATCTCTTTACGTACCAGCGAAACGTTTCCACTCTTTTTGTCGTTGAACTCTTCAACAAGTTCTGCTGTATCCATATCCATAATACGCTGCTCACGTATTCCGATCTTGTCGGCAAACATGATATTGAAGATGTTTTCCCGCAGGATTTTCGCCTCCCTTGTCCACTTGTTCATTGTAAGGGCAGTCAGTTCCTCCCTTGAAAGATTTGGCAACATATCCACACACTTCCTTAACTCTTCATCAGTCCATTTGGAATAATGAAACTTCCTTGCCTGTTTTAAAATGTACTCGTAATCTGTCATAATCGTTTTATTTTGTTTCTTCTACTTTACATTTTTCAAGTTCTGTCAAAACCAGCTTTTGAGCTTTAAAGAATCCATTCAGAACCCCCACCAGGTACTTGTCTAATTCAGTTATTTCTTTTATAAAGAGCAAGTTCTTTCTGCTGTGTACACCTATTTCCTCGATCTCATTGTTAGTTGTATAGAGCAATGTGCAATTAACATGCTGATTAGCTTGATTGATGACCTTGTGAAGATTTGCTATCTCTTCAACATCACTATATATAGAAATGCTGTACCACCAAGTATCATAGATGTTGATGAAAAAGCAATCATCACTGCATTCTATTGTATATTTCTCCCCCTGGAAAGTAAAATACACATAATTGAAGTTATCCTGTGGTTCCACTTGTGGTTCGCAACCAATCTTTCGCAACGTGGTTAATACCAGTCCTGTAGTTGTCCTCTCATCTAAACACGTTTCAACGTTCACGTTTTCCTCAAGATTATTATCATTAACAGTATTACTTTCAGAGGCTTGATATACCTCTTCATTTTCCTCCACACTTGCCTTATATGTGCGATATAAGTACCAAATGAGAATCATGACAACCCAAATAATAATATGAATCATTTATCACCTCCTTTTTGCCTGCAAAATTAATCTATAGTTTCCTACTCTCAAAGCATTTTTCCATCACAAGCCTTGTGAATTTGGCAATTTACATTTCCAGATAACATTAGCTCGAACCAGATCAATCTTCTTGGCTTCTCCTCGCTTGCCTGATATGGCATAGTATCTGGCTACACTCTTAGGTAGAATGGATGCAAAAAGCTTGCGAATCCTGGTACACTTCTCATTGATAGAGTTCTGCGTAGGATTTGTAACATCTATAATGCTCTTCTTTACCCTATCAGTAAGCCCGTAAGGTCTTAATTTAAGATATAAAGCTGTGAGTTCTTTACGATAGTCTGGAAGATACTTTAGTACTATACCCTCAGGATGAGAAAGAAATAACAGATATACAGCTTTCACAAGTGGTTCCATTTCCACCTCTATGGGATTGTCGCCTGATAGCATTATCTTGAATTCCTCGGTTATTATCAACTGTGGAAACAACTCTTCCTCATTCATGACTGCTACAATTCTATCGTCTTCGACACCATACGCTTTTAATTTGCGTATTTTCTCCTTTACCTCTTCCAGAAGAATGGAGCAATGGAACTGCTCCAATTCTTCTGAGATAATCTGTTTCATTTTATTATCCATTGCTTTTCTGATTAAAACCCCATTGCATCCATCATCGCATCATATTCCCAAGGGTTGCTTGGCATATCTCCATACATACCGTCTGTCAGGGCATCCCAGGAATCTTCTTCAGTCCATTCATAACTACGATCATTGCTGCAATCGCACTCGTAGTCATCATAATCATCATACTCTTCATAAGAGTCATCAAAATAATCTCTTGCCATAATCTATTTTGTTTTATTTGTTAATAATGTGTCACATAAACCTCTTAACTTATAAAAAGGGGATAATTATTGATAATCAATCCTATCTACAGCATTATATACTGCACTCTTTGAGATACCTGTGTTTTCACAAACGAACTCAATATGCATGTAACCATTAGTGTCAACAGTTACTTTGGTCAAAAAGGTAACTCCGCCTGCTTTCATCTTAGGCAAGTTCTCTATTCTTAGCTTAACAATTGATTCGTTTTTATTTGCTTCAGAAAAATTGCCATATCGTATTATACAATCAACAGCAGTTTGATAATCATAGCAAGTCCTAGCATCTACACTATGTGTAAATGGCAAAACTTGTCCTCCTGGAATAATTAGTTTGGTAGCGTTGTTTACTATTTCCAGGCTAATCCCTGCTTTCAGTATAGGCCTAGAACGTTTTGTGTTTGTTACAATCGTATTAAGTCTGTTAACTGAAAGGGTTTTCTTAAGATTATAAATATCTATCGAAGAATGTGGCTTTAAAATATGATCTTTATCCATGGAATCATATTCGTCACGTAGGACGTCTATATACTTAATTAGAGAATCTGAATCAATATCATTATAATCAATTCGAGTAAAGTGTTTTACCTCATCTAAATCGGCCCAAAGGCGCGTAAACTGTTCCTTAAAGGCATTACACACGCCTTCTTCTGTTGTTACGATGATGTTTTCTGCATTTTTGTATTCTGCCGAATACGTCCAATTATATGAACCCGAAATTAGCACCTTATTGTCAAATAAGCAAAACTTATTATGCATTAGTAAATTTCGTGTATTCATAAAGCGAATTGTACCACCTTTCTCTAAAAATGGGTTAAAGTCCAATCCATTTGGCCCACGATTGATAATGTCATCAATAATAATAGCTGACACTCTAACTTTCCTGTCTAGTGCCCTTAATATTGCCTGGAATAATTCTCTGTGGGTAAACCATGCAACGGCAATACAAATATCAGAAGAAGATGAGTCGATATATTGAATGATGGCACTTTTGATTTTGAAAAAATATGCTGTAGTCATAGTTATATCATTTTATACGATTATATATTTTATGCTGCAAGTTCTGGAATAGGCATAGTTCCGATATGATATGTTTCACCAATGTAATTTAATATTTTCTCCATTGTCATGCATACCTGACCATCCCATTCACAGTTAATATCAGGATAGTAATAGAGCACATGATATTCATTACAATGCCAAGACAACTGGACTCCATTAGGTAAATAAATGTAGATAACATAAGATGCATTCTTACCCGTATTAAAACTTAATCCATATTTCCAGTCTGTCCCATCTAATAACTCTGCTAATTGCTCAAGAAGAATTACTTTTCTTTCATAGATTACCTTTCTTAATCCTTTCCTTTTTTTAGCAGAAAGATTGGCGAATTCTGTTTCAAGTAAGAGTAGAACAATTCTTGCTGTTATGTCAGAACTGTTCTTAACCAGTTTTCTCATTTGTGACAAGACTTTCCTTAACCCAATACCAAGAGCATCATTTCTAAATTTATCAAGTTTATCTAAGTTCAGCTGATTTTGACTGGCACTCTTGTCCCTTCTTTCATCGTGGACCTCAATAGAATGTCTTAGCATCTTTCTAATAATCGGGTTATGAGTTTCCTTTTCATACCTGATCATTTCTGAAACAGTCCACCCAAAACAAGAGAAAGCATTTGCTTCTTTTAAATTTCTTTGATAACATTCCATCACTTTGTTTGCAGTAATGTTCTTGGCAAAATAAGCATTACGAATCTTTTTGCCCACGCCTTCAAGGATTTCATTGTAAATCGTTTCCATATTCTTTGTTTTTTATTTTGTTATTTCTATTCGATTTCATTATAAGAAAAGTCTGTAAGAGGCTGTCACCGCATTATAGCCAAAACCATTTACATACTCAACTCCTAGGAGTAATCTTACATGCTCACCATTGATCTTATAGAAGTGCTCACCATTGATTAGCTTTACATACAATGCAAGATTAATGATGGAATTGTCACATATCCGCTGTACTGCAACATCAGCAATATTGTGCCACTCAGGATTTATAAATTCTTCTTTCTGATTCATAATTTCTTTACGTAAATATTACACAATGATTAATGGGATAAAAAAAATTAGATACAATTCTGTCCTTGAGAGACTTCTAATGCGTATGAAATACACAATGAAAGAACGGCTCTTATAAACCTCCCACGTAGGGGAGGTATATAGCAAATCAATATTTAGAATTCCAGTCTCATACCAATCTTTTTAGCGTTTACATAAGCTTCTTCATCAAAAGTGTACAACTTAGGAGAACGGTATGGATTACCAGTCATTTTCTTACCAGTTTCTTTTATGTACCCCAATTTCAGCATTTTCTTGGGGAAATTGCGTCTGTCACGCAGTTTGATATCATCTTCAGGTGGATTCAAAATCGCAATATAGATATTTTGTAACTGAGGCATCGTGAACTCTTTGTCCAACAGATGGAATCCTATCGGTTCGAAATGAATTCTTTGTCTAATCCTTTCAAGCGCAGTATCAATAATCAGCTGATGATCAAAGGCCAGATCTGGCAAGTTCTTAACAGGGAACCACTTGGCCATTCTTGCATCATCACCACCTTTGATAACGTATTTGTCTTTAACGACCAATGCAAAGAAGGCAATGGTGATAACACGTTCACGACTGTCTCGGTTAATATCTGAGAAAGTTCCCAGCTCTTCCATGTAGATTCCTTCAACGTTAGTCTCCTCGTGAAGTTCACGATATGCGGCTTCTTCAGCATTCTTGTCTGTCGGAAGAAGAAAACCACCAGGTAATGCCCACATACCAGCGTATGGTTCTCCTCCTCTCTGTATAAGAAGAAGATTGAGTTCTTCACCATCAAATCCAAAAACTACAGAGTCTGTAGTTACTGCTGGATGCCAATAGGGAGATTCCCATTTTTTAGTTTCATTATTATATTTCATATACCTTTGCGTATTTTTTACGCTGCAAAAATAGATATAATAATTGAAATTTCCAAATTTTATTGCGTATTTTTTACGCTTTGACTACATTTTTACTGGATTGTTTACATTTTGTATGTATTTTAAGGGTATAAAGCCCTTAACTAACACCTCAGCCTGTTTCTGCTTATACTCAACATCAGATAGTAAATAAACAGGCGTCTGAGTTGCTTGCAAATTCACTTTTTTGAGGTCTTCAAAGCTGTTACCATGCCTCATTTGTTTTAAAGTTGCCTCCATATCCGTAAATTCGGTATCCTCAAAAGTTGCCACCTCTAATGAAATCTTAAGAAGGATAAGGTCGGCTCCAGTTTTCTTGCGTTCCTCTCCCTTTGGCAAGTCCCTGCAAAAGCTTAGACGTGCATAATCCTCTAACCCGAATTCTGCATCGATGTCTCTAGAGACTGCCATATCAGTTCTGATAGGCATCACAACAGCTTCGTCCAGGCATCTTTTATATGAAAGCAAACCGCCATGTCTTATAATGGAATCCAATCTATCTTTGTCAGTAAAGTGGTAAAGGCACTTGATGCCGTTGTCCATCAGATACTGTATAATCTCATTTCTGCATGATTTGTATGACGGCGAATAATGGTCTTTAATTAAATAAGGTACAGGAATATGTTGTTTTTCTGCATTGATTTGCAGTCTCTTGAAGAGTGTATTTAGACAATTTGTGAATTCTGTTATTTCATTTTGAGATAATGCGAAATCACCCCTTCGATACTCTTCATATATGCCCATCGATAAAGAATCATTCTGCACATATCCTATTTCAGACACTTTATCTATACCTCCATATTTAAATAAGTAGCATGTGTGAAACACCTTAATGGCATCTTGATAGAAAACGGAACGTTCACCAACTATTTTATTGGAAAATGCCATAGATTGAGCAGAATTAAGGTCAGCCAGTTCCATCATATCATGGTTAGCGTTGTCAATCCCGACCAAAAGGATATCGGGATAGTACTTAACGAGCTGAGACCTCATTCTGTATGCCCTTATTTTATGTTGGATATTGATGGGGAGAAGGTCGTCGTCATATTTGTCATTCACGACAGTTTCTCTGTCCGACCAGTAAATGATTCTCGATAGCAGGAGATAAAGAGACTTTATGGCAATTCTCGTTACCTTATCATTAGAAATTAACATCTCCTCTACCCCCCTAACACCCATCGCTTCTATAATCATATAGAGAAGATTGGCACAGCCATAAACAGCCTCCTTATTGTTCCAATATATATTAGGTGAAGAAAAGATATGCTGGAAGGTACAATCTGCAAATTTTATCGACTCTTCAATTCTGTTAGCTCTGAATAACTTACAGAAAATCTCATTTGCAATATAAGGATTTGAACAAGACTGGTATTTCCTTAAGAACTCATCACATGCTTCATTTTCCAGATTTGTTCTATAGAAGGACTCTTTAGCTTCAGTTACAAACTGATCAATGATAACATGGTCATCAATCTGATGGCTATGATTGACATAGTGTATCGCATCTTCATGTTCATTCATAAGCAGGTAGAACCTTTCCTTGATGGTTTCAAGCGTGAAGTTCTTCTCTGGATCATTCTTACCTGTGGCGTTCAGAACCATTTGGTATTGGCTGACTTTATCATATAGGTTTTCAGCCATAATGTCATCATGAAGAAATTCTGGTAGCCCATCCACCTGCCAGATGAAATGGTCGAGATAGTCTATTTCTTCAACTGTCATTGGAACTGCCCATTGGGGACGAGGATTCCATGTCAACACCTTATTAATATCATAGAGCGTATTGTCCTGTGGCGGCTGTGCGTCAACGTATTCTTTCTGAAACAGGTCATATCGATGCATTATCAGATCCATGTTAGTGCGAATACCAGGAGAGGCAATGCCAGTTTCCTCCAGTATAATCTTATATGCCAGAACTAACTGTACAAAGTCCTCATTGTCATTTTGGTTCAGATACTCCAAGAAGCCCGGAACTTTTTTGATATTCCGAAGCAACTTGGAGTATTGTTCCTCACTCAGACAATATGCCCACTTTTGTTCCATTTGCCACTAATATGGAATGGGACGATAATTCCGATTCATGTATGGCGCAACAAGTAATTGTTGGAACACCTGTTTGGTGATAGTATAATCCATATGATCAAGAGGCTCGATAATAGCGCCACTCATTTTTGAGATTGCATCAACTTCTGAGTCTCCACATAGCCTGAATGCGATAAAATACAGAACACTCATATCATTGAGAAGCTCAAAGATATAAGAGAATTCTAGTTCTTCCAGGGCCTTTGGGTCTGTTTCTGCTTGTGTGGCCAGGGCCTCCATTCTGGCAGTTATTAGGGTTCCTACCTGTTCATTAGGCCTTGTCTGCATCCATCTAATCAGATTTGCATGAACTTCAGTTGCAGCCATCTGACCATAGAATCTGTGGACTTCTCTTGCAGCTTCAGTGAAATCATCATAGTCTGGCAATTCGTCTCTGGTAAAAGCATCATACACAAATTTTGTGGTGTATGCTCTATACATCATATTCAGGACTATCTTATGCGGATATTCATTTCGACTGTATCTGTTTCTCCAATTGGAGATGTTTCCAATAGCCTCATTCAACGGTGGTCTTAAATCTATCATAGCTGTTTTTATTTTGAGATTATTATCTATCTGAATATATAATAGTTCTAAAACATTCAAAAAAGATTGCTGGTTATGTATGGAAGTGGCAATTACACTTCACATACATAATCATGCAATAAATACTTTCTACTTTTTGCCAAACAAAGTCTTGATAATGGTAGATCCTATCTTCCTTTCAAGACCATTCTTTGTTAATGGGATTCCCGTTTCCCTGGCAATCTTTTGTTTTGCCTGAGAGATACCTAATGCCCGTTTCAATGAAAATGTTACTCCAGGTATTTTCATAAGCATATTTAATTAAGATCTTGTACTATTCTCAATTTGCTCGGGATTAACAACGTCTTCAAATTTCAAGTCAATATTACAAGTTTTGCATACTAACTCAAAAATGGCCATCTCGTTTACATTGATGTCTTCGTCAACAACAATCTGTTGTCCCATCATTTTTGCCATTTCTTGTTTTTGATGGGCATCCAAGCTGTTTACTTCCAAAAGACATAGTAATGAGTTTGCCTCATTTATTGCTGGACGGTGTTCTTCTCCAATTCCCAATATCTTGGCAACTTTGTTGAAGTAAAATGTTTCTCTTGCATCTATGCGTCCATCTGCATTGATTATATCAAATAAGATACGCATAATAGCAATTTTCTGTTGAAAATTTAATTTTTCCATATTGTTTTAATTATCTAAATTTGCGAACAATGATCTTTTTTCCAAATAATCCGCCGGGGCGAAATTTTGATTGAGAAGATTTCGATATTCTTTTTCATCATGAGCATATTCTTCTTTAGCATATCTTCCTGTACAGAATTTATCACCACCTTTTTTAAGTTTCTTCATCAAAATAGGAAAATTCATAGATGAAGACAGTATTTGTCCTTCGTTGCTTGGCTGTTCTTGAACAACTTCTTCTTGAGCTGTTTCTTCTTGTAATGAGTCTTGAGGCTCGCCCTGTTTTGATTGTTCGTCATCATTTACAATAGGTTCCTTTTCTTCTGTTAAAGGCTGAACTTGATTACTCTGTTCATCTTGTACGAGTTCCGTCTTAACTTCCTCTTCACCCTTTGTGACAGGTGTTTCTTTCAGAGACTCATTCTCAGAACAAGCATCTTCAGTAGCAGAAGTCGGATTCTTACTTTCTTTTTCTTCATCCTGCTTTTCATCTGAAGCCTCATTCAATAGCTCTTCCATTGCTATGGCATCCTCTCGAAGTTTTTTAACCTCATTGGAAAGTCTATTAATGAGTTCTTGGGCTTCTTGTGAGTTTAAGCTATCTCCTGTTTCCGGATTCAATATTTGGGCGTTAATTCTAGATTCCACAAAATGATTGAATATTCCAAGATTCTGGATTTCATAATAGCAACTATACGTCAAATCGTGTCCTAAAGAAAGGCCAAGCAAAGAAACCGCTACGGCAAAGTCAAAATTGAAATGATTATAGAAATCTCCATTGTAGATATATTCGTTGCCACGGAATGAAGCAGGGGTTATTCCCCCTTCTTTAAAATAGGATTTAAGATATAGAAACAATGGGGCCACAGCAAAATAGTTACAACCATTAACTTGATAATCATCACCTTGCTTGTGTTTAAGCAACTTGTATATCTCAGAAATTTTCGGCTCGCAGGAGCCAATAACATCACCCAAAGGGACTTCATCGGCAATTTCGTAATCAATTTCCGACTTTTGTTTAAAATTCTCATATACATGTATGGCATCTGAGAAAAAACCTCTATTATCATTCCAATACGGCTGATGTCTTTCGTATCTTATTAGATAATTCCAGATACTTCGGTTGCCTGAAGGTCTTACATGATTGAATAGGTCTGAAAATAACTCTTCTACGAATCCTTTGGGGAGTAGTTTTGCAACCGCAGCTCTGTCTTCGTTACTAATTTTAAATATTTCAAAGCAATTAAATTCTCCCGCTTTTGCTTGTCGTATAGCTTGTTTCTTATTTAATTCTGAAAAGAAGTCATTCCATGCAGATACTTGTAAGACAATCCTGGAATCCAATGATACTGCAAGGCTTGCTCTTGCCTCCTCGTCTAAAGCATAGACATCTACAATATCTTTCACAAATATCTCTACTGAACTACCCGAAAAAGGTATTTTAAATATGTGAAGTAGAAGATATTCTGTTGAATATTCAAATGTATCCATATATGCCGTAACTGCATCAAACAAAAATTTGTCATCAGCATGATCACTTAGTTTCCCTTCAAATGGGACTACATTGTGAACATATATATGTCCAAACTTATATAAATTACTAAAATCAGAACGACTGATTATTGTCAGATAATTAACCATGATTTATTATGCTATAGAACGTATTGTACAATCACTTTCGAATGGGCGAACATAACTATGCAAGTTTCCCGTATAAGTAATATATAGATTCATACGGGCGCGTGTCATAGCTACCATGAAGAGAGTTTTGGATAGAGATTCGTTGTAGCTGATCCAAAGATAGTCACTGCAGAATGGAATGTAGACATAATCAAAATCTAACCCTTTTGCACTATGATAAGTCATCAAGACAACATAATCAGGATTGCTTCTAAACTGTCCATATCCATTCCCGACATATTGCATTTTCAATCCACAAGAAGAAAGATGAGAATTCATGGCTCCAAAATCTACTTTACCATATTGGTTCATTTGGCTATTCCACATTGGCTTTCCTTGTGATGCTAATGCTTTATTTACAAATTCCACTATACCTTTTTGAGTAGGAATAAGTATAGCTGCTGTATATCCACGCTGAATTACGCGAGATGAATTTTGAATGACAAACGAGATTTCTGCATCTTTGGAATTCGCCTTACATAAGGAAATCTTAGTGTCAACATGATTAAGATTTGTTCTTGTGCCAAAAATGTTTAAACGCAAGAATGACTTTACAGCTTTCATTATGGACTCTGTAAGTCGCTCAACAATGGTCAATTCAAAATCTCCTCCATGTATTAGTGATGGAATCTGTGAAACATCAACTGTCTTCTCTCTCCATTTGGGGTCTTCAGGGTAGATAGACTGATTAGAATCTCCAGCAACTACGACATGAGCGGATCTGTCATACATTCTACTTAGAACTCTTGGCGTTAAGTCCTGAACTTCATCACAAAGAATATATTCATACGATGAGGATGATGTCATAAATGAATAGAACGTCATAACGGGAATGTTGACAGGTGGCGTCAGCTCTCTTAGCGCTTTTTTAAACATTTCAACCAACGACTGGGTATAAACAATAAGCACAATTTTGGAATTTGGTTTCAAAGCAAGAATTTTTCTTGCTACATGAACCAACAAAATTGATTTACCTGACCCCGCAAAACCTTTGACCCAGAGGTTATGCAGATTGTTGTTTCTGAAATCCCTTTCAAATTCTTGAAGGAATCTCTTCTGGTCAGGATTTAAACGATCTTCAGGCACAAACCATTTACTTTCTGAAGCGCCAGTAATAGTGCCTGTTGTGGGATTGTAAATGCTAGGCATAATTATTAGATATTAGTGAATTTAAGTGTATTCTGTCCAGATGATATTTGAATAGGAGCATCTTTGGTTATTTCACCATTGATTATACTAATACTCATATCATCAATTAAGTATGAATTAATAGCACGTTTAACAGGTCTTGCCCCGAACTCAGGCTGGAAGCCAACATTGACGAGGAAATCAACAGCATCGTCTGTTACTCGAATATCAACACCTTGCGACTTCATTTTTTTTGCCAATGAATTTATCTGCAAAACAACAATTTTTTTAATCTCATCTCTTGATAGTGGGAGGAACATAATAATGTCATCAATTCTATTAACGAATTCTGGAGCAACTTTAGTCTTCAGTTCGGTCAAGATAAGTTTCTTTGCCCTAGCTATTTTATCTTCAGTTACAAGATTATTATCTGTATCTGCATTTTGATTCTCGCTGACATTAAATCCAATTCTGTTCCTTTGCAGATTTCTCCGACCTTGCAATGTGGAATATATTATCTGCTGTCCAAGATTAGATGTCATCACAATAATTGTGTTTTTGAAGTTTATAGTACGGCCTTTGCCATCGGTCATTCTACCCTCATCAAGAACTTGAAGGAGGGCTTCAAAAACCTTTGGATGAGCTTTCTCTATTTCATCAAATAAAATAACTGAATATGGTTTCCGTCTGACAGCTTCGGTTAATTGGCCACCATTTTCGAAACCAATATAGCCCGGAGGTGCACCAAATAGTTTAGAAACTTCATGTTCTTGCTGATATTCGCTCATGTCAATTCTTATTAGGGCATCACGGCTATCAAACAAGAATTCACTTAAGGCTTTACATAACTCTGTTTTGCCAACTCCAGTTGTGCCTAAGAACAAGAAAGTACCTATGGGTTTGTTGGCATCACTGAACCCCATCTTGTTTCGACGAATGGCATTTGCAACCAAGATCTTTGCCTCCTCTTGCCCAATAACAGTCTGATTCAAATACTCTTCAATATGTGCTAATTTCTGAGTTTCGTTTTCAGACAGTTTGGAAACTGGTATTCCCGTCCATTCTGTAATGACATTCATTACATCAACTTCATCAAGTTCTGGCTTTAGCAAATTTTGAGACACGTTTTCTTCTAATGTCTCCATCAAATGGTGAATTTCATCATTAAGATCATGTATCTGCATAGATATATTCACCACGGAAGTAGCTGCGCCCTGACTCTCTGCAAGACGTTTGTCTTCGTTTAAGCGCGCTATGTCGTTCCTGCGATCTTGTATCTCTTCCAAAAGCTGACGTTCGCTTTGCCATTTAGCGTGAAGAGAATTCTCTTCTTCTCTTAAGTTTGCGATTTCTTCTTGAAGTTGAAGCACAGTAGGACTAGATTCGTCATCACGCTTTATAGATTCGCATTCTATCTCTTTAGTTGTAATCTTCCTTCTAAGAGAATCCAGTTCCACAGGTGATGTAGAGCGCGCAATTTTCATCTTAGCAGCAGATTCATCCAATAAATCAATAGCTTTGTCCGGTAAGTATCTATCTTGAATATATCTCATAGACAATTGCACCGATGCCTTTATCGCCTCGTCCTTTATTCGTATCCTATGAAAATCTTCCAGCCTTACTCTAATACCGCGCAATATGGCCAGTGCAGACTCCATATCAGGTTCTTCAACCTCTACCTTCTGGAAACGCCTTTCAAATGCTTTATCTTGTTCAATATATTTTTTGTATTCATCAAAGGTTGTTGCTCCTATAACCTTTATTACACCTCTGGCTAATTCGGGCTTTAATATATTGGCGGCATCCATTGCGCCTCCACTTCTGCCCTCTCCAATAAGAAGGTGTATTTCATCTATAAAAAGGATGACGTTACCTTCTGAACTAATCAGATCATCAATGACGTCCCTTAATCTTTCTTCAAATTCACCCATATGACTTGCACCAGCAATCAATGAGGCGATATTTAAAGAATATAGCTGAATTCCCCTTAACTCTCGAGGAATATCACCTTCGACTATTCTATGAGCCAGTCCTTCTACAATTGCAGTTTTTCCTGTTCCTGGTTCACCAACAAGAATAGGATTGTTTTTCGTCTGGCGAGATAAAATGTGTATAATTCTTCTTATTTCGTCATCTCTTCCGATTGCTTTGTGAATTATACCATTACGAGCATCAGAACACAAATTGCGCCCATACTTCTCCAAGTTAGGATAATTACCATTGTTATCTTCAGTTTGGACTGCGTTTTCTATTTCACTATTACCTCGATAATATGAGATAGCTTCAGCTAATTGCTCCTCATCTATACCAAAACTGGAGAATACATCCTTTACTTTAGATGGTACAAGTATCATTGATAACAACAGAAATTCAATTGGAATAAGCTCACATCCACTTTCGTTAGATAGTAGTTTGGCTTTTACCAATATTTCACTTGTTCTTTCGCCTATAATAGGAGCTTCATCAGAGATTTCATTTATCTCCATGATTGTCTCATTTATTCTTTTGCAGAAAGCGATTCTATCTACATGCAAGAATTGCATAACATATGAAAGCATGTCACGGCCTTCATTTACAATACCTGCCATAAGAACCTGTGGCTCCAAATATTTGTAACGGCATTCTTCTGTCATATTGATGGCTTTAAGAATGCTCCTCTTAGATTTTTCTGTATAGATATTTAGCTGTAACATTATTAATTATCGTCTAAATGAAAATCTATATCTGCATACTCCGCATACATGGGATGGCTTAATTTTAACCCTGTATCAAGCGTGGGAATTTCCGAACAAATGGCACAATGCTCATCTTTTGGAATAGTTATGCCATACCATTTCAGTATTGTTTGTTTGGGGCCAGACTTGTAGAAAGGATGCCAATTTGAGAAATTATGATCTCGTCTATTAGCCCATATATATGCGTCATATTTAAGGTCTTCTTCGAGAGAAGATATTCCAGACTGCATACCCTTTGAGAGTTCAAGAAGTGCCAGCTTTAGCATCAAGTTACAGATGGGTTCAATGTCAACAGAAAGCCCCACCTGGATTATTGCATTTACATCTTCTGCAGAAGCGTAAGCAGGGATTGCACCGCTTCTTCTTCCGGACTCCTCGCTAGATACTTCTTCATCACGTGAGTCTATAATTCGACTTCCTATTAAGCACCCATAACAAGGGCCACCAGGTTTATAACGAAACACATCACCACCAGCAGCTCTAGTTATTGCTCTCCCAAAAATGCCAACTCTCTGATATTTATGCAAAGCTGACGCTATAACAAAACGACTGACGTTATTGTCAGTTGCACAGATTACTAAATCAACATTTTTAGCTACGTCACAGAATACCTCTTTCTGGGTGGCAATATTGATGGCATACTTGTTAACTAGTGCATATGGATTTTTGCCTAAAATGACTTCTTCAATTGCATCCGTCTTAAGACGCCCCAAATCTTTAAGTGTGCAAGAGTGTCTTCCGATATTGTGTAACTCTACTCTGTCAAAATCAAAGAGAGAGAAAATGCCTACTCCTGCTTTCGCTAATTCGATAGCGATTTGGGAACCGAAGCTCCCTAATCCAACAATAGCCACATGTTTTTTAGACAGAATCTCAACTTCCAGAAGTCCTTTACTTCTTGAATACAGCTCATCTTTGCCTGGAATCAGTTTGGCAGGGATTTCAACGACATCGTTACTATCCAGCTTATAAACTTTGGTATCAAGTTTGTCGGCCTTTTGGGAGATGGTTACAATATACCTAATATCTTCGTTGAAATCCGATGAGGAGATCTTTGCTTCACTAGTGAATAAACACCTTTTTACTAGACCAAATGAATGTTGGAGGGGGTGAGAATGTAAATGAATAACATTCTCACCTTCCCATTCATAGGAATAGCCTAATAGTTCCTTTTCAGGACTATTAAGGAATCCTTTAACCTCCTCAGAGGCTAAGTATACTTCGTACGTCATACTAAGCATATCCTTCCTCTGCAAAACGTGTAGCATCTTGAGAGCCATCTTCGAGTTGAGAGTCTGCATCTTTTATTATAAAATCTCCAGTCTCCTCGTCATATATGATTTGACGACGGATGTCACCACCACGAATTTTCTTCAGTACTTCACCGAGAGAGTTGTTGTTCTGATTGTCGTTCATAATTATATATTTTAATGTTTGTATTAATCTTGGGTTCCTAAATAGTCACAAATATCATCACCAGTTTGGAGATGTGCCTCATATGCCTCTAGCCACACTCGGCATTTTAAATACACCTTATTTAATGCGACATCAGGCTTCCAAGAGGTGTTTCCGTAATGGCAAATCCTGGTATAGCCATGTTCGCTACCTAATGTATGCATTTCATGGCTCGGATGGTCCAAATCATCACCAAATTTACTCTTTAGCATTTTTGTAACAAACACTTTGGGTATAGACTCAGGGAATTGGTCTAAGTCAACACGTAGTGTGTACATGTTCTTGCTGTTTGTAATAGCCACCATTTTAAGATATGGAAGATCAGAATCCATATCACAAAATTTGAACATGTTAGGAGGAAGTGACAACTGAAGAGCGTCAACTTCTGCATGAAATCTACTTGCTGTCATCATAATTGTAATTCTTTATTAGGTTGTTGTAATATGATATAAACGTTGAATAAATGTCACCATTGAATTTCCATAGAGCATGTTTGCAAAAAATATGGCCATAAGGGTCACTTATATGCGGCGGCTCCAATGGAAAAGCAGACGGAAAATGTATGTCTTCTAATAGGAAGTCATTTTGATAGATTTCAATATGAACTTCATTTGATTTATCCAAAGTTGGTACAAAATCATGTAGTGGATGTGAATCCTTTAATTTGTCTATGATAGATTTTAGAATTTTCGAATTTCCTTTCTGAGTTAACCAATATGACTTCTCATATTTTATCTTTTCTTGGCTGACTGATTTGCCTTTGGTAAACAATCCAACCATATTGGGTGATTTTATGGTAGGAAGAATAAATGTATTTGAATTGATAATTCTCCGATAAGGACTCTCCATGTCCTTAATAAACCAAGGTATTTGCTCGTATTGGCTTTTAGTAGAATCAAACATGAAAGCATTTATCGATGATTGAGAAGAATTACATGTTGCAATACATAAAAGGAATTTCTTGTAGCCCAAGGAACGCATGTTAGTAGAAATGTTTCGAGAGTCATGACCACTAGGATGATCAAGTCCTAATTGATGATGAGAATGCCATTCACCAACATGATCAAGACCATACTTTTCTTTTAATATACGCGCACATTTTTTAAGATAATCTAAGTCCTGCATAAAGAAAGAATCATAATGGCCAGCCTGCGGACCTGGGCCTAGGACGAAAAGAACAACAGGTTTACCATCATATGTCCAATAGCCGAAAAGTTGCCCACCTGTCTCGATGTCTTTATAATCTAGAATATACCTAGATAATAAATCCATTTCCTCCTGATTAGTCAATACATAATCATGAAAAGAACTTGCTGATAGATCTTTTAACACCTTTGTAGAATTGAACTTCTCACGTTTTTTTCTTAAAAGATTCCAATGTTTTATTGTACTATATGACCTCCTTGACATAATATCTTTTTGATTCTAATTGCATAGATTGATTGCTATTATGAACTTTTTGTTCGTTTTCTCAAATAATTGTATTTAATAGGTTTTGCAAAAATAGATAATATTTCTGAACTTTGCAAATTTTCTAGGAAGAAAAATGTTTTTCGCAAGGCTTGTTATTGGTTTTTGCTTGGAGGGAGCTTGATTAATTCCTATTTTTGCAGCACGATCATTAAACACTATTGAATTATGAAAAAGGTAATGATGACACTGATGGCAGTCGTATTCGCCATCACAGCAAATGCTCAGTACAACACCAACTATTACAACCAGTATGGTAGTAGTATCGGTTCTTCAACAACACGTTCCAACTATGGTGGTGGATACACCACTAACTACTACAACCAGTACGGTGCAAGCACAGGTAGCGCAACGACACGCTCTAACTACGGTGGTGGAGCAACTACCAATTACTACAACCAATATGGTAGTAGTACAGGCTCTGCTTCAACACATTCCAATTATGGCGGTGGCTACACCACAAACTATTACGACAGTTACGGTGCAAGCACAGGTAGCTCAACGACACGCTCCAACTATGGTGGTGGTACAACTACCGACTACTACGACCAATATGGTCGCAGCATAGGTTCTTCAACGACCAGAGAAAACTATGGTGGTGGAACGACTACAACCTACTATGACGTTTATGGTAATAACATCGGCTCCAGCAGCGATTGGTAATGTTATAGAATTCGTTTTCTGAAACCATACACTAGAGTTCATAAAAAATCGAGGCAAAGAGATTTCCTTTGCCTCGATTCGTTTTGTTAGAGGAGCTACCACTTTATTACACCGCATCTGCCATCAGATCCTTACGGCCTATGAGGCTGAAAATGGTAATGTCGTTGTCTTCGTTAAGAATTCTTAGTGTACGGAGAACTTCATTAAGTGTTGAGCCGCTGGTTGTGACATCATCAATCACCAAAACATTCTGTTGACGAATCATGGCACATAGTTCCTTTTCTTCATCAGATTCAAATCTGAGAAAGTTCATTATATAAGGACGAAGCCTGCTCTTCTTCACATCTTTGGCAATCGTGAAATAATCCTTCTGATGAATCATCTCCAACATGGCGTTGATGGAACTCTTTGCCTGTTCTTTCGCAACTTCCGAATAACGAGGCATTCCATTCTCTAAGACATCGTCAAGATATTGCTTCTCGTAGGCTTTCATATCGAAAGATATGTTTGAGGGAAGAGCCTTTACAAGCGTCATCTTATATAATGTTGGTTGCGCAAATCTGTAGATATAGCGCAACATATACTGGTTCACCTTACTCGAAGACTCTGGCATAACCACAAGATCAAAGTTGTAAAGATTAATCTTTTTATGGAGATTATCTACAGCTTTCTTGATGAAGTTTGTCAGATCTGGCGTATCCTGCAATGCTTCAGTGAATTTCACATATTTGATAAAAGCGGTACGCACAGAGCTTTCTACCTGATCAGAGAATTCATAACCATAGTAAAAGCACTTTCCGAATGCCTCTACCTGATAGCCATTGCCAGTCAGACTCACAATGTCTTCTGCGCCATCGTGCTCGAAATCGAACACAAATTTCTTCTCTGTATCGTCAAATGTTACGCCCATTTCATTAATCTCGTTTGCAAAGATATGAAGAAAAAGTGAAGTTTGCAAATAAAACAGCAAGAATTTGCGAAAAGTCATTTTTCACAAGGCTTGCGGAAGGGAGAAATGCAATATAAACTAGTATTTCTTTATCAAGGATTCAATAGCCTCCTTAAGCGGAAGAAGATCATCTTTAATAACGGATACGATAATATCCTCGTCAATATTGGCGTATTCATGGGAAATAATATTCCTAAGTCCATAGATTGCATTCCAAGGAATATTGGGATAGGCATCTAAGGGCTTATTCTCATTCTTCAAGAGTTTGCCAACATGTTCACCAATGATCTGAAGTCGCATCACACATGCATTAAATGCCATCACATCGGTAGGAGTAGTCATAAAATCATTAACGGTGGTTCTTCCTTCACTCCATTCCTGAATGAGGTTAATAGACTCAAGAATATCTTCCAGTCTGTCGTGAAGTGTCAGTTGATTATCAGACATAGATGGCATCTCGTTGAATGTTGGACTTAAATAGAGGACGGAGAGAATCACGGAATCTCACAAGATCGACCTCACAATTGAAAAGTTGCTTCAAAGCCTCTTTGAGTTCGTACATCAATTGCAAAGAGGGCTTTTCAACTTCCACAACAATGTCAATATCACTATTCTCGGTATTCTCTTTTCTGGCCACAGAACCAAAAATACCAAGTTTAGTAATACCAAACTTCTGGGCAAAGGTCTTTTTGAAACCTGCCAGTTTGTCGATGCAATCTTGAAGTACTAACATACTATCTTATACTTTTCGATGGCAAAGATAAGGATTATTCTGTTAAGTTCCAAATAATTTGGAGATAATTTACAAAATCGAGGCACCTGATGGGAGTATCAGATGCCTCGATGAGGTTTTGTATTTTCAGAATCTGCGGCCTCCACCGCCGAAGCCACCGGGACGTCCGCCAGGACGACCACCAGGTCTGCCGCCGCCAGGACCGCCTCCGAAGCCGAAGGGATTCTTACCGCCTCCGAAGAGGTTCAGACGGTAGATGACATGCAGCATGCCGTAGCTGGTGATGGAGTTGTATTCGGTATCGGTGCGCCCCATCGCAGAGATGGCACGGCTGAAGGTGGACTGCCGGTGCAGGATGTCGTAGAGCTGCAGGGAGATGGTGAGGGGCTTGCCCTTAAGAAATCCCTGTGAAAGCTGCGCATTCCAGATAAGCTCGTTGGTGTTCATAGAGGCATCGTTGTAACCGCGACGGCTCTGCATATTGATATTGGTGGTGAGGGCAGTGCCCCAGGGGGCTGTGATGCCTACCAGACCACCGTAGCTGAACTGCCACGTGTCGAGGTTATTACTGGTCTGCTGATCATTACGTGAATGGTTGTAGCCTACACCACCGCTGAGCTCTACTTCGAGCCAATCATTACGATAGCTGAATGCCAGTCGCTGGTTGATATTGACAGACTTCGTGATGCTCTTCTGCGACTCGGACATACTGTTGACGCTGGCATAGCCCACATAGTGGTTGTAACCGGTATTGGTGAAGGAGTTGATATTGAAGTAGGCTGCGCTGTCGAGGGCAGTGTTGAACACCAAGCCGGCATAGGCATTCCAGTTACCGTCGATATTCTCAGGACGTGTGACACGGGCACCAGAGCTGGTGTCGAGGGTTACCTTGTTACTGATGGCATTGCTCGTAGTGGAGAGTCCTGCCCAGGTGGCAATGGAACGCTGGTGGGCCTGCACGTAGTTGTTGTAGAAGATACGGAGGTTCTGCGTGAACGAGGGTTTCAGTCCCGCATTACCAACCTTGATGTTCAACGGGTCGCTGTCGTCAACGATTTCGAGCAGGTCGCCCATCTGAGGCTGGTTGATGTTGGCGAAGTAGTTCACACGCAACTGGCTCACCTCTGAGCGCTTCCAACGGAAATCGAGGGTCGGCGTGAAGTTGGTGACAGTGCGGGTGGTGTCGCTATGATGCCCCTGATAGTCCTGAACGAAATGGGATTTCTGGGGCACAAGGCGCACACCGACGTTGAAATTGTACATCTTACGTACCACGCGCAGCATGAGTTCTAAGTTGTGAGTATAGTTGCGATACTCGGAGAATCGGCTCAGATCGTCGTCACGATAACCCTCAATGGGCTGATAGGGAGCGAGGTAGGTATCCCATGTGCGATAATCCGGTGTCCAGATGGGACTTATTGGCGCATAGCTGAAATCGTAGGTGCTACGATCGCTCTTCGTATAGTCGTAACGGTACTGATAGATGAACTGGAGATAGACCTGACGGAAGATTGGCTCGCTATAGGTGAGGCGGGCACGGTAGTTCCAGTTCTTGGTAGGGGTGTCGTTATAGCGACGGGTGATGTAGCTGGAGTCGTTCTCATACTGATAGAACATCACAACAGCATCGTTGATTGACTGGCTTCCGCCATTGCTCCAGTTACCATTGAGCTGGAGGGTAATGTTACGGCCTGTGGAGCTGAGTTTGCGGTTGAACTGAAGCATACCGCCCAGGTTTTTGGAGTCGCTATAGCTGACGTTGTTCTGCACACGGTTGTTCTTCACAATGCCGAGATCAATGAGCTGACCGAGCTCCTCAAGGGGATTGGAGACGTATTGATAGGGATCCTTATCAAAGGTGGCCTCGTCGCTGCGGTCAAGTCCGTCGTTGGAGTTGATGCGCAAGGTGGGGCGGAACAGGATATTGGTCATGGAGTCGGGCTGCCACTCAATGCGCATCTGGGCATTCCAGCTGTTACCACGTGAGAAGACACGAGAGACGCTGTTGGAGAATGCAGAGGTGGTGGCATCGTAGATCTGCTCTGAAGAGCGTTTCGCCAACTGGTCGCCATTGGAGTGGTTCCAGCGGATGCTACCATCCAGTTTGAATTTGTCCTTTATCTCATAGTTGACATTGGCACCTACCATCTTAGTGGCATTGAGCCCTTGACGCTGCTGTCCCCAGCGTCCGCCACCGCCACCGCCAGGGAAGCCCATATCGTTGACGTTATTGGCGCGGGTGAAGAGCATCACCTTCAGATTATCTTTCATCACGGCACCCATGCCTCGGCCAGCGTAACGTTTCTTTGTTCCGATACCGAGATCGACATTGGCCATCAGACCTTTGTTCATACCTTTCTTGATACCGAAGTCGAGCACGGTTTCTTCCTCACCATCCTGAATGCCACTGACACGGGCGAGGTCGCTCTGCTGGTCGTAGGCCTTGATGCGCTCAATGATGTTGGTGGGCAGGTTCTGCAGGGCTGTCTTCGTGTCGCCTGTCATGAACTCCTTACCATCGACGAGGATCTTCTTGACTTCCTTACCGTTGATCTTGATGGTTCCGTCGTCGCTGACCTCAGCACCGGGGAGGCGTTTCACAAGTTCTTCGACAACAGATCCTTCGGGTGTACGGAAGGCGCTGGCATTATACATAAAGGTGTCGGCCTTCAGCGTAACTTTTGAGGCTCTTGCCGTCACCGTGGCGCCCTTCAGCATGATGGCATCGGGCTCCAGGGTGATGGTTCCGGCGGAAAAATCTTTTCCGTCACGGATATTTAGTTGTTTTGTGTAAGTCTTAAAACCAACGTAGGTAATTTTTAAGGTATATTTGCCATCGTGGGGAGCGCGGATCGAGAAACCGCCATTCATATTGGTAAGCGCATTGGCTACCACTTTCTCACCACTCAAAATGGAAGCCGTCGCTTGAATGACGGCCTCCTGCGTGTCCTGTTCAACAACCTTACCTGAAACTAATCTCTGGGCATTTGCCACGACTGACGTAATCAATACGACAGTCACAAGTATCACTTTTCTCATTAAAATATCTAATAGTTGACTTTTTGACGGATGAAATCTGGAAAAGTTTAATGGCATCGGCATTTTTTTTATATTTTATGCTTTTCTTTCAGATATAAATCGTATCTTTGCACCGCATAAACAAACAGGCAAACCTGTTACCATTAAGATATGAACTCTCAAAAAGTTGTCATTGCGGAAGATTTAGGACAGTCGCTGAAAGAGGCGATAGAGGCCTGTGAGCGCGATAAGGTGTTCATGCTGATGGACGAGACGACTGAGAAGTGTTGTCTGCCTGTGGTTGAAGCTGCTGCCGGGCTCCAGGATGCCAAGCAAATCATCATCGGAGCGACCGACACACACAAGACACTCGAGTCGCTGGCTCATGTATGGGAAGAACTGGGAACAGGCGGCGGCACCCGTCACTCCTTATTAATAAATATAGGTGGTGGCATGGTGACTGATCTTGGCGGGTTCGCCGCCTCGACGTTTAAGAGAGGAATCAATTACATCAATATACCTACTACCCTACTCTCGATGGTAGATGCCAGTGTAGGCGGGAAGACGGGTATCAACTTCAGAGGACTGAAGAATGAGATTGGCGTTTTCAACAATGCCTCTACCGTGATTCTTGATACGCAGTTCCTGAAGACCCTCGATGCAGAGAACATCTGTTCTGGCTATGCAGAGATGCTGAAGCACGGACTGATCTCCAACGAGAAGATGTGGGCAGAGTTGATGAACTTTAATCTGGAACAGCCGGATTTGAGGCAGCTGAGCCGGATGGTGGCCGACAGCGTAGCCGTGAAGGAGCGCATCGTCACTGAGGATCCGACAGAGCAGGGCATCCGTAAGGCACTGAACCTGGGACACACCGTGGGACATGCCTTTGAGTCGTTCGCCCTGAAGCGCCAACCCGTGTTACACGGCTATGCAGTGGCCTGGGGCTTGATCTGCGAACTCTACCTGAGTTGTATGAAGACGGGATTCCCCACGGACAAGATGCACCAGACCGTGAGATTCATCAAAGAGCACTATGGGATGATGACCATCATCTGTGATGACTATCCCACCCTGCTGGAGCTGATGACGCACGACAAGAAGAATGTGGCTGGCACCATCAATTTCACGCTGTTGGGAGGTATCGGAGACATCCGCATCAACCAGACAGCCACAAAGGAAGAAATCTATGAGGCGCTCGATTTCTATCGGGAGAGCTGACAAGATAAGATTTCCAATCAACTTTTTAGACCTAATCATATTACTAACTAATCAGGGTAGGGCTGCTCGGGAGAGTGGTCCTATCTGTTTTTAGCGATGTTCTCTGCTTCTTTGCGCGCAGGCTTGCCCGTTTCTGTTAAAGGTATCTTATCAACATGAAGATACGCCTTCGGCTGATTATATTTGGGAAGCACCCGGGCACACACCTGTCGAGCCTCATCAACAGTGCCTTCGGTGAGCAGGACTACAACCTCGCCAAACTTGGCATCAGGGCGTTTCGTGATGAGGAAAGGCACTTGCAGATGAGGGTGCAACAGTCGCTCCACCTGCTCGATCTGAATCTTGATACCACCAGAACAGATGACATTATCTTTACGCCCCAGAATGCGAAACTTATCACTGGGGCCTGTCCCTGATGATAAGTCGGCGATGTCGTTAGTAATCAGACGGGAAGGAGAGACCAAGGGGGCATCGATCACCAAGCAATCGTCTTCATTCATACTTACTTTGACTGAAGGGAAGGGCGTGTACCAGTCGGACGCATCAGCACCATTCAATCGACGGAGGGCAATATGCGAAAGCGTCTCTGTCATACCGTAAGTGCTCCATACGTGGTTGGGGAAGTCTTTCAGCGCCGAGGCAAGGGTCTCGTCGATGGCACCACCCCCGATAATCAGGTGACGGATTTGTTTGAGACGCTCACACTCCTCAGCTACCTGAAGGGAGTTATAGACCTGCATAGGCACCATCGCGGCGAAGTCGATCTGACAAAGGTTATCATCTAACGGATGACCTGAAGGCTCAACAGTTATCAGTTTCAGATGGCGCTCAAGGGCACGCACAACCATCATCTTACCTGCTATATAATCGAGCGACATACAGAGCAATGCCGTATCGCCTTCCTGGAGTCCGAGGAAATCGCAGGTGATACGGGCCGAGTTAAGCATCCGCTGCTTCTCTACGAGCATCGGCTTCGGCGCCCCAGTAGATCCACTCGTCTGCACATGGACAAAAGGACTGTCGTTATTCCATTCAGCTAAAAATTCCTCTAAAGACATAGTAATTTGTCTTTGATGATCGTGAGGGGCATGGGGATATTATCGGTGAAGAGCTGACCTGTGCCAAGACCCTGAGGCATCGTGATGTGAGGGCCATAGACATCGGAGGCAAACTGGGCGATGGCATTCAGACCGATGTTACTCTCAAGGGCAGAGGTGATCCATGAGCCGATGCTTTGTTCCTTAGCAGTAGCAATCCACTCCCGACAACCATTCATGCCACCATGAAGCGAGGGTTTGAGAATGATGTAACGAGGCTTGATGATGTTCAGCATATGCCCTTTGATATCCGGATCATTCACACCGATGAGTTCTTCATCGAGGGCGATGGGCAGGGGTGACTCGCGACAGAGTTCTGCCATATAAGCCCACTGTCCCTGACGGATGGGCTGTTCGATGCTGTGGATGGCATATTGCGAGAGGAGTTCCAGTTTATAGAGCGCCTCCTCGTAATTGAAGGCTCCGTTGGCATCGAGGCGCAGTTCCACTTCGTGGAAGGAGAAACGATCACGGATGCGCTTCACGAGATCCAGTTCCTGTTCGAAGTCGATGGCGCCGATCTTCAGTTTCACACAGCGGAAGCCTTTCTCCAGCTTCTCTTCCATCCGCTGGAGCATCTCGTCGTAACGCCCCATCCACACGAGTCCGTTGATGGGGATGCCTTCTTCACCACGACTGAAGGGTGTGTCGAAGAGCAGGTTGCCATTCCGGAGGTTCAGCAGAGCCGTCTCCAGTCCGAACAGCATCGAAGGGTAAGGGCGAAGGGCATCGACATCAATATCGCCTTTCTGACAGAGGTCCTGACAGAAGCTATTGAGTTTCGATTCATACACCTCATCAGGCAGAGCATCGCAGCTGAGGTCAGGTAACGGGGCACACTCGCCGATACCTGTCCGTTCACCATCAGTCAGACGAACCAACCAGATCTTTCGGGTCGTATAAACCCCTCGGGATGTCCCCGCCGGCTGCTTAAAATGCAATAGCCGCTTTTCGATTTGACAGATCATGGTAGTTTGGGATATTTCTTGAAATCGGGCTTACGTTTCTCTAGGAAGGCCTTGCCACCTTCTTGGGCTTCGTCGAGGAAATAGTAGAGCATGGTGCAGTCGCCGGCCAATTCCTGAATGCCAGCCTGGCCATCGAGCTCTGCATTCAGTCCTGCCTTAATCATGCGCAAAGCCAGAGGCGAACGCTCCATCATGATCTCTGCCCACTCCACACACTCATCCTCCAGGCGTTCGATAGGAACAACCTTGTTCACCATACCCATCTCCTCAGCTTCTTTTGCCGAGTATTGACGACAGAGGAACCAAATCTCACGCGCCTTCTTCTGACCCACGATACGGGCGAGATAGGATGAGCCGAAGCCTGCATCAAAGGAGCCAACCTTAGGACCTGTCTGTCCGAAGATGGCATTTTCAGAGGCAATCGTAAGGTCACAGACCAGATGCAGCACATGACCGCCTCCGATGGCATAACCATTCACCATCGCGATGACAGGCTTGGGCAAGCGACGGATCTGCATCTGTACATCAAGCACACTAAGACGGGGCACTCCGTCTTCATCAACATAGCCGCCACGACCTTTTACGTGCATGTCGCCACCCGAACAGAAGGCATGTTTCACATCAGCCAAAGTCTTTCCTTCTGGCACCTCAGACATGGCACCTGTGAGCAGCACCACAGAGATATCCTGCATCTCACGACACATCGAGAAAGCCTGTGACAACTCCCAAGTGGTCTTGGGCGTAAAGGCATTCCGGTAACGGGCACGATTGATGGTGATCTTGGCAATACCATTATATTCCTCGAAGAGGATCTCCTCAAACTTTCGAATTTCTTTCCAGTCTCTCATATCTTTAGTGATTTATAATAGTCTTTATATACTTGTTCATCGGCGGCGGCATCGGTGAATACCTCCAATAGCACAGGACGGTCGCTATCTATATTTAATAAGGTGTCGATGCCAGCGCGAAGCTGGGGCATATCAGAAGCTGAGAGATACACGACATCATTCTGTTGGCAGATGCCCTCAGCGTTGGCATGATGTGCTGCAGCAACAAAGGTATCACGGGCAGGACTTTGTTCCAAGCCAGGGAGCATGTTGAAGATGCCGCCTCGCCCGTTGTTGAGTAAAAGGATGCGAAGATTACCCCTCAGATTCTGATTCCACAAGGCATTCTGATCGTAGAAGAAACTCAGGTCGCCAATGACACAGTACACGCGATCATCAGACACCACTGAGAAGCCTGCTGCCGTAGAGAGTGAGCCCTCGATGCCGTTGACACCACGATTACACCACACAGGATGTTTGGCAAAGCTGTTGGCCAGACGAATGGCGGTGCTGTTGGCATAATGGATCTGCGCCTCACCCACATAACGCTCAAAATACTTCACTGCAGCCATCTGGGAATAGGCTGGTTCATAAGCATCGGCCTGTTGCCGGATACGGGTAAGCAGTTCATCCCACTTCTGCATGAAGGGATGAGGTTCCATCACCATCATGAAACGGATATGATCAGCCACTGCCTCACCATCACCTTGGAAGATGTGCGTGAGATTCATAAAAGTGTCATTGACCTCGCCCGAGGCATTCACCACCCACGTCTCCTTGGCCTTACGCAAGAAACGCTTCAGACGTTTGCTCACAATGGAGCCCCCGATATAGAGTACGAAGTCAGGGAGATAAGTCTCATCATCACCTATCAGCGAGACAGCCTCATCGAAAAGCGGGTTCATGGGTTGACCACTGATCAGCAAGGGGCGTTTGGCCTGCAGGAACATACGCGTGATATGGCTCAGAGTTGCTGGTGACATGTCGGCAGCAGCAAACTCAATCTTCCGTTCCACAGGAAGCGAAGCCACACTGTAGTCGAAGAGGGGTTCGGTGATGGGAACATTGATATGCACGGGTCCGCACCCACCCTGCAGGGCAGCTATCAAAGCCTCGTTCACCAGACGGTTACAATACCAGCGGGTATCATCATCATGTGGTTCTGGCAGGGATACAGCCTTCCTTACGAAACGCCCTAAGGCATCAGGCTGGGGCATCGTCTGTCCATCGAGCTGATCTATCCATGCAGCAGGGCGATCGGCTGATATCACCACGATGGGGATATGCTGATAGAAAGCCTCAGTAACAGCAGGGGCGAGATTCAGCAGAGCCGTACCACTGGTGACACACACCACAACAGGCTGTTTGCGGGCCTGTGCCATACCTAAGGCATAGAAGCCTGCCGAACGCTCGTCGGTTACAGGATAACATGCGATATCGGGGCACTCGTTGAGGTTGTGCGCGATGGGTGAGTTACGACTACCTGGGCACACGACGGCATCACGTATGCCATGAGCCACAAGCAGTGAAGTGAGTATGTTTACTTGTTCTTTATTGCTATACATCTTCTCATTGTATCTAATTTTGCCTCCGTCTCCTGCCACTCTTGTTCCTCAACACTGTCCTTCAGTAAACCGCCTCCTGCGTAGAGATGGCACACACCTTGCTCGATGTTCATGCAGCGCAGAGAGACATAGAGAAAGGTCTGCGCCTGTGGATCAAGCATCCCCATAAAGCCGCTGTAATAGCAGCGGGGCGTGTGTTCGTGACGGACAATAAAATCAAAAGCACTCTTCTTGGGAATACCACAGACGGCCGGTGTGGGATGAAGCGACTGCAGGAGGTTGCCAATGTGAGTATTATCTGGCAAAGTAAAACTGAAGTCACTGCGCAGATGCACCAGATTAGCAGCACGCACGGTAGAAGGTCCTTCCTCACTGAAATCACTGGCATACTGCTCCAGACACTCAGCGATATATGTTGCCACCATGCGCTGTTCCTGAATGTTCTTAGTGGTCCAAGTGATGGGCACATCCTTCAAGGGCGCATCGTATTTCAGTTGTTCTCCCTCCAGCTTCATGGTACCAGCCAAAGCAACAGTCTGCCACGCAGAGCCTTCACCTTTGAGCAGAATCTCTGGGGTAGCCGTCAGCCAACAACCACTCTTCTCTGTCCATACCAAAGCGATAAACAGACGGGGATAGAGCTCGCAGGCCTGAAGGAAGAAGTCCAAAGGCTTTTGGAAGTTCTGGGGGGTCTCATCCACACATCGCGCCAACACTATCTTCTGGAACGTACCCAGTTCCAATTGTGAATGCTCATTGGCAAAGTCGATGGCATAATGCATACGTGTGGCACCTGTCATGCCGATGCCATTGGTGACAGGGATTTCAAGCGGCAAGGCAGCAAGCGCAGCAAGCGACATCTGTTCCATCTTGTCAGGATGTATCAGAAGAATGGGTTGTTCTGGTTTCACCTCAAAGGGCGCTATCACAAATCCACTCCTGCCATTCAGTTCTGCACAAGAGAACAACTCCGCTGGTGTTCCTTCCTTTTGGACGACCAGCGTCACCTCGTCAGAATAAGGCTGACGAAAGACGGCTATTCCTGATACCTCTGACATTACCGTTTGGGATTGATGACATAGTTAGTGACACGCACATTAGAAATCAGGTCACCAAGACTGTTCTTGATATCAACATTCCACACATGGAGCGTTGTGCCCTTATGCAACAATGTGGCGAATGCAGTCACTGTGTCGCCCTCGGAAACAGCCTGAACATGACTACCACTGACTTCGATGCCCACACAGGCACATCCAGGGCAGATGGAACAGGAGCCTACACCAGCCACATTCTCTGCCAAAGCCAGCGAAGCACCACCACTCAGAAACCCGAAAGGCTGGCGATTGCGCTCATCTACTCTCATACGTGCCATACATGTATCGTCCTCGGGCGTGGAGATGAACTCCATCCCGAGGGCGGTACTCAGATTTGGCTTCTCGTTAATTATCTCTCGTATTCTTTCTACATTCATTTAAACAGGGAATATTCTGGAACGCTCCAAGCCAGGGCACTTGCACCCAGCACATCACGCTCACGATTATTCATATTTGAACAGAGTATCTTTACTTTTCCACGGAGGTTGCCGAACACGTGCGGCTCGAAAGCCTCATAAACAGGAGCGACCAGCCACTTTCCGGCATGAGAGATGCCACCCGTAAGGATGATGGCCTCAGGATCGACGATGGAAGCATAATTAGCCAATCCCAATCCTAAGTAATAACCTGTACGACGGAAGACCTCAATGGCCATCTCATCTCCCTTGTCACATAACTCCGCAATAATGCGTGGAGAGAGATTCTCTATATCGCGCATCAGGCTGGGAGCATCCGACTCTGCCATCAGCTCTCGAGCCGTCTCAACGATACCATTGGCTCCAACATAAGTCTCCAGACAGCCATTATGACCACAACCACATTTGCGCCCATTATCTACTACACAGGTATGTCCGAACTCACCTGCGAAGCCCAGATGCCCACGATGCTCATATCCTTCTGAGAAGAAACAGCTGCCAATGCCAACGCCCAGACAAACAATAATAAAGCACTTCATACCATGAGCACTGCCAAAAGTGTATTCGCCAAGGGCTGAGATATGTGCATCGTTGGATAGGGCCACTGCCAGCCCCATACGGTCGCGCAACATCGCTGCCAGAGGCACGACACCCTTCCAAGGCAGATTGGCGGCATTTTCTATACAACCGGAAACAGAGCTGGCACTCGGACAGCTGACACCAATAGAACGGATGGTCTCATAGCCACCATTGGACTCCACCAATGTCACGATCTTCTCACTCAGAGCCGTCACGAAATTGTTGACATCAGGATAGTCTTGTGTAGAAAAGGAATCCTCAGCAATAATGTTTCCTCGCAAATCTACGATGGCATAAGTTGTCGACTCATTACTGATATCTACTCCAACAACTTTTGATTTGATATTGTACTCTTCCATATTTTAGATACTTATTTTTTTAGTTATCGTGTAATCATTTGAACAGGGAATATTCCTTCACATCCCAGGCCAAGGCACTGGCACCAAGCACGTCGCGCTCGCCCTCCTTGAGGATAGACACCAGAATACGCGTCTTATCGCGGATATTACGGAACACATGCTCATCAAACGACTGGCGCATAGGTTTCAGCAACCATTTTCCACCAGACGTCATATCGCCTGTGATGATGATGGCTTCAGGATTGACAACTGAGGCATAGTTGGCCAGTCCAAGCCCCAACATCTCACCCACCCGACGGAAGGCTTCGATAGCTAACTTGTCGCCCTTGTCGCAACAATTGGCAATACCCTCGATGGTAAGTTCCTGAAGACTGCTCAACAAGGTAGGTTCCTGCGTCTCAGCCATGAGTTCCTGTACTGTTCTCACCAGTCCCTTCTTAGAGCAATAGGTTTCCAGACAACCGTGTTTTCCACAACCGCACTCGCGACCATTGATCTCCACACAGGTATGTCCGATCTCACCTGCGAAGCCATCGTTACCCAGATGGGGTTGTCCGTTGGAGAAGAAACAACTGCCCAGACCACCATGACTGATAGTGACCACCACAAAATCCTTCATGCCGTGTGCACTACCATAAGTTTTCTCACCAAGGGCGGTGATATGGGCATCATTAGCTACTGCCACTGCCAACCCCAAACGGTCACGCAGCATGGCTGCCAAAGGGATGACGCCCTTCCAGGGCAGATTGGCCGCATTCTCAATGCAACCGGATATGCTGCTGGCACTTGGTGCACTGACACCGATGGAGCGCACGCTCTCATAGCCACCATTCTCTTCCAACAAGGCAAAGACATTCTCACTCAAGGCTGTCACGTAATCGTTCACATCCGGATAATCTGTAGTAGCAAAATAATCCTGTGCCACGATCTCACCTCTTATATCCACCACAGCCAATGTAGTTCTCTCAATACGGATGTCAATACCAACCACACGGGTCTTGATCTTGTCAATAGACTCAACTGCTTCAATATTTTCCATATCTCACGGATTATTTAAATAATGAATACTCTTTTACTTCCCAGGCAAGCACACTGGCACCCAGCACATCGTGGTTGTTCTCATCCAACTCAGAGACGAGGAACTTTATCTTACCTTTCAAATTTTTGAAGACATGTTCTTCAAAAGCCTCCTGCATGGGATCCAGGAGCCAGTCGCCAGCCTTAACAATACCTCCTGTAAAGATGAATGCCTCAGGATTCACTATCGAGGCATAATTGGCTAAGCCCAGACCAAGCATAAAACCTGTGCGACGGAATACCTCAATGGCCAACTCATCACCTTGATCACAAAACTTTGCAATGATCTTCGGCGTTAATTTCTCTGCAGAACGCATCAACGAAGGCTGATTGCTCTCCGCCAACACCTCGTTGGCAGTCAGGACAATCCCCTTGGCTGCTGTATAAGCCTCCAGACAACCTTGATGTCCACAGCCACAGGAACGGCCATTTCTGACAATACAGGTATGCCCAACCTCACCAGCATAACCGTCAGAGCCTTTATGAATCAGACCATTGGAAAAGATACAGCTTCCCATACCTGTTCCCAAGGTAATCACCACAAAATTATGCATTCCACGCGCATAGCCAAAAGCATGTTCACCAAGTGCTATTACCTGGGCATTATTAGCCACAGCAACAGCCATTCCCAGACGATCACGCATCATAGGGCCAATAGGGATAATTCCTTTCCAAGGCATATTGGGTGAGTTCTCCATGCAGCCAGTAGCGAAATTGGCACTAGGGCAACTCACACCTACAGAACGAACAGATTCATACCCACCATTAGATTCTATCATCATGAGGATCCGTTCGCTCAGGGTTGCTATATAATCATTGGCATCAAGATAATTCTCTGTTGGAAAACTATCCTTCACTAGAATCTCACCTTTTGCGTTCACAATAGCGAAAGTAGTCTCCTCCAAACTGATATCTACACCTATTACTCGTTTCTTTATTTTAGTTTGTTCCATTATTCATCTGTTGGTAACATGTCGCAAATATATACATTTTTTCAATACTATGCAAATCTTTGCACTTTTTTTTGCAAATATTTACCCTAACCTTGCTTTTTTCGCAAGAATTTCGTAACTTTGCAGCCATAAAAGCAAAAAGATCAAAGAAAAAGATGAACGTTTTAGAACTTAGTGAACAGGAAATCGGAAGGCGTCAGAGCCTTCAGGAACTGCGTAACATGGGAATCAACCCCTATCCTGCAGCAGAATATCCTACCAATGCATTCAGCACTGATATCAAAGCAGATTTTAAGGATGACGAGGACCGTGAGGTTGTCATTGCAGGCCGAATGATGAGCCGTCGTGTGATGGGTAAGGCATCGTTTGCCGAACTCCAGGACTCAAAAGGAAGAATTCAGGTTTACATCACTCGCGACGACATTTGTCCTGGCGAGAATAAGGACTTATATAATAATGTGTTTAAGCGCTTGTTGGATATTGGCGACTTTATCGGCGTTAAGGGTAAGGTGTTCCGCACCCAGACAGGCGAGATCTCTGTTCACGCTTCTGAGCTTACCCTGCTCTCTAAGTCATTGAAGCCACTTCCTATCGTAAAATATAAGGACGGTGTGGCTTACGATAAATTTGACGATCCAGAGCTCCGTTATCGCCAGCGTTATGTTGACCTGGTAGTTAACGAGGGTGTAAAAGAGACCTTCCTCAAGCGTGCCACTATCATCCGCACCCTGCGCAGCATTCTTGATAATGCCGGCTATACCGAGGTTGACACGCCAATCCTGCAGAACATCGCAGGTGGTGCTTCAGCCCGCCCATTCATCACCCACTTCAATGCGCTTAATCAGGACATGTACATGCGTATTGCCACTGAGCTTTATCTGAAGCGCCTCATCGTAGGTGGTTTCGAGGGTGTCTATGAGATGGGTAAGAACTTCCGCAACGAGGGTATGGATAAGACCCACAACCCAGAGTTCACCTGTATGGAGCTTTACGTCAGCTACAAGGACCTGCTATGGGGTATGACCTTCACCGAGAATATGCTCGAACAGATTTGTACGGCTGTTAACGGTAAACCAGAGGTTGAGATCGATGGCAACATCATTTCGTTCAAGGCACCATTCCGCCGTCTGCCTATCCTCGATGCCATCAAGGAAAAGACTGGTTTCGATTGCGATGGAAAGACAGAGGACGAGATTCGTCAGTTCTGCCTCTCCAAAGGTATGGAGGTCGATGAGACCATGGGTAAGGGAAAGCTCATCGACGAGCTCTTTGGCGAGTTCTGTGAGGGCACATTCATCCAGCCCACCTTCATCACTGACTATCCTGTCGAGATGTCACCTCTCACCAAGATGCATCGCTCTAAGCCAGGACTCACTGAGCGTTTCGAGCTGATGGTTAATGGTAAGGAGCTGGCTAACGCCTATTCTGAGCTTAACGACCCCATCGACCAGGAGGAGCGTTTCATCGAGCAGATGAAGCTTGCCGACAAGGGCGACGACGAGGCTATGATTATCGATCAGGACTTCCTGCGTGCTCTGCAGTATGGTATGCCTCCAACGTTTGGTATCGGTATTGGCATCGACCGTCTGGTTATGCTGCTCACAGGTAAGTTTACCATTGGCGAGGTCATGCTGTTCCCACAGATGAAGCCAGAGAAGAAGATTCCACAGAGCACCCCAGCCGAGTGGGCCGAGATTGGCGTAGCCGAGGAGTGGGTACCTGTTCTTCGCAAGGCTGGTTTCAACCTCATCCAGAACATCAAGGACGAGAAACCACAGGGTCTTCAGCAGAAGATTGGCGATATCGTCAAGAAATACAAGCTCGACATGACCAAACCCTCTGTCGATGAAATCGCCGCCTGGATTGAAAAAGTGAACTAATTATGTACGATTGTGGTAAGATAGCAATTATCGGCGGCGGCAGCTGGGCAACAGCTATCGCAAAGATTGTGGTGGGACATACACATCACATCGGATGGTATATGCGTCGCGATGACCGTATCGATGATTTCCGCCGTTTGGGACATAACCCTGCCTATCTCACCAGTGTTCATTTCAACACCGACGAGATCTATTTTGACAGTGATCTGAATCGTATCGTGCAACAATACGACACATTGGTGTTCGTTACCCCCTCACCCTATCTGAAGAGTCACTTGAAGAAACTCAAGTCGCGCATCCGTGACAAGTTTATCCTGACAGCCATCAAGGGTATCGTACCTGATGAAAACCTGGTATGCTCAGAGTATTTCCATCAGGTATATGATGTGCCTTATGAGAATCTGGCCTGTATCGGTGGACCCTCACATGCCGAGGAGGTGGCTCTCGAACGCCTCTCCTACCTCACGGTGGGCTGTAGCGATCGCGACAAGGCACAGGCCTTCTGCGACATACTCACCAGCGAATTCATCAAGACCAAGACATCTACCGATGTGGTTGGTATTGAGTATTCCTCTGTGCTGAAGAATGTATATGCCATCGCAGCAGGCATCTGCAGCGGATTAAAATACGGCGACAATTTCCAGTCCGTCCTCATGGCCAATGCCGTACAGGAGATGAATCGTTTCCTCACGGCTGTCTATCCATTGGAGCGAAACATCTACGACTCTGTCTATCTGGGCGACCTGCTTGTGACAGGCTACTCCAACTTCTCCCGCAACCGCACATTCGGTTCGATGATTGGTAAGGGTTACAGCGTTAAGTCAGCACAGATTGAGATGGAGATGATTGCCGAGGGTTACTTCGGCACGAAGTGCATGAAGGAGATTAACCGTCACTGCCATGTGAACATGCCTATTCTTGACGCAGTGTACAACATCCTTTATGAGCGTATTGCGCCACAGATTGAAATTAAATTACTAACAGATTCATTTAGATAAATAAAAAAAGATCTATGAGCAACATCAAATTAGACATTTCCAAAGCCGCCTGCTTCCTTGAGGCTGGCGCAGTAGAGGCCTTTGAACCTCAAATTAAGAGTGCCCAGAAAGCACTTGAAGAGGGCACTTGTCCTGGTAACGATTTCCTTGGCTGGCTGCATCTGCCATCAAGCATCACACCTGCTTTCCTCGATGAACTGCAGGCATGTGCCAATGTGCTCCGCGAGAACTGCGAGGCAATCGTTGTTGCCGGTATCGGTGGTTCCTACCTCGGTGCCCGTGCCGTCATTGAGGCACTCAGCAACAGTTTCGCATGGCTTGTGAAAGACAAGAAGAACCCTACCATCCTCTTCGCAGGTAACAACATCGGTGAGGATTACCTCTTCGAACTTACTGAGTATCTGAAAGACAAGAAATTCGGTGTCATCAACATTTCCAAGAGTGGTACCACCACTGAGACAGCCCTCACCTTCCGTCTGTTGAAGAAGCAGTGTGAGGCTCAGCGCGGAAAGGATGAGGCAAAGAAAGTCATCGTAGCCATCACTGATGCCAAGAAGGGAGCTGCACGCACTTGTGCCGACAAGGAGGGATACACCTCATTCATTATCCCCGACAACGTAGGTGGTCGTTTCTCCGTACTCACCCCTGTAGGCCTGCTGCCTATTGCCTGTGCTGGCTTTGATATTAAGGAGCTGGTAGGTGGTGCTCAGGATATGGAGAAGGCTTGTGCCCCTGGTGTTCCATTCGCAGAAAACCCCGCCGCCCAATATGCTGCCGTTCGTAATGGTCTTTACCAGAAAGGCAAGAAGATTGAGATCATGGTGAACTACCAGCCGAAGCTCCACTTCTTCTCTGAGTGGTGGAAGCAACTCTACGGCGAGTCTGAGGGTAAGGACAACAAGGGTATCTTCCCCGCATCTGTCGATTTCACTACCGACCTGCACTCGATGGGTCAGTGGATTCAGGAAGGCGAGCGCACCATCTTCGAGACGGTCATCTCTATTGAGGAGCCTGAGAAGAAATTACTCTTCCCCAACGATGAAGAGAACCTCGATGGTCTGAACTTCCTCGCTGGCAAGCGCGTGGATGAGGTGAACAAGATGGCAGAACTCGGTACCCGTCTAGCTCATGTCGATGGTGGTGTGCCCAATATGCGCATCAGCGTTCCCAAGCTCAACGAGTATTACATCGGACAACTGATCTACTTCTTCGAGATTGCCTGTGGCATCAGTGGAAATGTACTGGGTGTCAACCCGTTCAACCAGCCTGGTGTGGAGGCATACAAGAAGAACATGTTTGCCCTGCTCGACAAACCTGGCTACGAGGCTGACTCTAAGGCCATCAAAGAGCGTCTGGCAAAAGAGGCATAAATTTATCAGATGTATCAGATTGCAATCATCAAATACTTAGAAGAACACGGCTTTGAGGCTTTTCACCCCAAAGCCGTGCTTTTCGATATGGACGGCGTGCTCTACGACTCCATGCCCAATCACGCCATTGCCTGGCAGGAGAGCATGGCAAAGTTCGGCATTCACATGACAGCCGACGATGCCTATGCCACCGAGGGGGCCCGCGGTGTGGACACCATCCGTATGATGGTACGCCAACAGCTGCGACGCGAGATCGACGAAGCCGAAGCCCAGCGTATGTATGATGAGAAGAGTCGCATTTTTCATAGTCTCCCAGAAGCCCCGATCATGCCGGGCATACTCGATCTGATGCAACAGATACAGGCTGCTGGCATCCTGTGCGGCATTGTTACAGGCAGTGGACAACAGCCGTTAATCAAGCGCCTTCATAAGGATTTCAGTGCGTTTGTCAATGAAGACCATATCACCACTGCTTACGATGTTCAGCATGGAAAACCCGCTCCCGATCCTTATCTGATAGGACTCCAGAAGGCAGGTGGCCTTCAACCGAATGAAGCTATTGTGGTAGAAAACGCACCCCTTGGTGTACGTTCAGGTCATGCCGCCCGTATCTTTACCATTGCAGTCAATACTGGTCCTCTGCCTAACGAGGAACTGATTGGTGCTGGCGCCGACCTGATCTTCCCAACGATGGAAGAACTGAGTCATCAGTGGCAGAAACTGATTCCCACCCTTTAATCACACACCGTCTTTGTCTGTTACCTGATTATCCTGAGACTGCTGATCTTGGGTGCTGTTTGTATCCATCTGGTTGTCGCGCTTAATGGATACATCTCCAAAATTGCTGACCGTCACCACTAAAGGTATATATTCATCTGTCTGGGGATGGCTCACACTACCGGCAAAGACCAGGTTATTACCATCCACCTTATCAAACACCAGACCTTCCAGGATACCCGTCTCTCGATAATTATCATCGAGCTGTGCGTCAAAGTTGCCTTTCGTAAACACCTTCTTGAAAAACACACTGCCATCAGCACGAATCACCCTAAGTGTGATACGGTTGTCGATAAACTTCTGACCTGTCTCATCCTGTACCATACGCAGACTGTCGTCAGCCACACGGTTGATGATCACCTGATAACTCTTGTCGAGCCACTCCACTTCCTGTTGTTGATTGTAGGGTTGCATACTGATTGGTGCTTTCGGTTTCACCACCTCAGCAGTTGGAACGATGATATCTTTACTCTCTTTCTTTTTGCCACAGCTCATCACCAGAACAGTCATCATGAGGGCAAGAAACAGTTGTATCTTCTTCATTGTCTTGATTAATTTTTTGCAAAGATACGAAGTTTTTCGGAAAAACAGCGTTTTTTTTCAGCTAATTGGCTTTTTTTTACTAACTTTGCCAACAGAACGGCAAAAAGAGTTTTATGAAGACAAAAAAATACCTTATTCTACTGATCGCCGTAGCGCTTTTAGGCGTGGTGTTCGTGATGTGCAACAGTCGATGGGAACATACTGATGCCTCTCAACCCATATCTACCATGCAGGGTGTTGACACGGTGCCTCTGCTCATTACCCAGGTACAGAAATGCGCCAAGTTATACACAGCAGAATACCATGTCCACAAGATTGTGACACACGACGATGTGTTGCATTTGAAAGGTACAATGCTGAAACGCGGTTTCGACATCAAAATGCCCATCGGTGACCGAAAGGTAGCCATCCCCATCGATGCGAAGCTGAAAGCCTATATCGACTTCAGCACTTTCTCCGAGGAGAACATCGAGCGTCAGGGCAGAAAGATCACGATTGTATTGCCAGACCCTCAGGTGACGATGACAAGCTCTAAGATCGACCAGAAGAATGTGAAAGAATACGTGTCTCTCACGCGTGCGCACTTCAGTGATGCCGAATTGGCTAATTTCCAGCAACAGGGGCGTGAGGCCATCATTGCCGACATCACCAAGATGGGTATCATCGAGACTGCCCAGGCCAACGCAGCGAAGGTGTTGGTGCCTATGCTTATGGAGCTGGGCTACGATGAGGCAGACATCACCATTGCCTTCCGCAAGCACTATGAACCCAACGACATCATGAAACTATTGCGTTATGAAGATTAGTACCTATATTAAACTGGCCACCGCCATCACGGTCATCATCCTGCTACTGGCAGGTTTCTTCTGGCTGCGCGATCTCACCAAGGACGACCACATCAGTCTTGGAAGCGACACCCAGATTGATGTCACCCCTACACAAATTATGAGCATCAAAGCCATTGGCGAATGGGAGTTTCTCGCCGTCAATGCCGAAGAACTGGTTGATACCGTCCGCAAGGGATTCTTCTCCGACGACGAACTCGTCCGCATCTACTACGGCACCCTGCGCCTTGGCATTGACATGAGCCAGTTGGAGCCGGAATGGATAGAAGCCAGTGGTGACTCCGTGATGCTGATGCTGCCGAAGGTTGGTCTGCTGGACACCGACTTTATCGACGAGGCTCGCACCAAACCGTTCTTCGAGAGTGGCAAATGGAAGCCTGAGGACAAGGAGGCGATGTATAAGAAAGCCTATCGTCAGATGAAGGCCCACTGCCTAACGAAGGAGAACCTGCAGGCAGCTGAGGCCAATGGAGAAGAACAGATGCGAAACATGATGCGCTCAATGGGATATAAAAACATCAAGATAACATGGAAGAACTAAACGATATTCTGACTGAGGTGAGCGGCTTCCTCTGGGGGTGGCCGATGATAATCCTGCTCTTGGGTACTCATCTCTATCTCACCATCTGCCTGCGCTTTCCGCAACGCTATATCTTCAAGGCCATCCGTTTGTCTGTGCTTAGGGATCCCACAGCTACAGGCGACGTGACGCAGTTTGGTTCCTTAACTACCGCCTTAGCCGCCACCATCGGCACGGGTAACATCATCGGTGTAGCCACAGCCATCGCCTTAGGAGGCCCAGGTGCTGTACTCTGGTGCTGGCTCACAGGTGTGTTCGGCATCTCCACAAAATATGCAGAAGGGCTGTTGGCCATCAAATATCGCATCCAGGGTGCCGACGGCAGGATGCTCGGTGGTCCGATGTATGCCCTGGAGCGCGGTCTCGGATGGAAGTGGATGGCAGTGCTCTTCGCACTGTTCACGGCATTTGCGGCATTAGGTATTGGCAACACAGTACAGGCCAATGCCATAGCGACGGTAGTCCACGAGTCCTACGGCATTTCACCTTATTTCACAGGTACCGTTGTCTGTCTGCTCGCAGGGGCTGTTATCATAGGTGGTGTCAAGAGCATCGCCCGTGTGTGTAGCATGTTGGTGCCTTTCATGTCATGTTTCTACATCCTCGGCTGCATCTATATTCTCATTGTCAATGCCGCCTACATCTGGCCTGCCATCAAACTGATCTGTGTGGCAGCCTTCTCACCCGAAGCCGCAGGTGGCGGTTTCGTAGGCTCCACAGTGATGATGGCCGCCCGCTTTGGTATTGCCCGTGGTTTGTTCTCCAATGAGAGTGGTATGGGTTCCGCCCCCATCGTAGCTGCAGCAGCCCAGACGCGCAATCCCGTGCGTCAGGCCCTCGTATCCTCCAGTGCCACGTTCTGGGATACTGTGGTCATCTGCGCCCTTACGGGTCTGGTGATTGTCAGCTCCGTTATCGCCTACCCTGATATCGATTTCTCCAATGGTGCCACCCTCACCAAGGATGCTTTTGCAAAAATTCCCTTCATAGGTCGCCCTTTGCTCACCTTCGGCCTGCTTACGTTTGCCTTCTCCACCATCCTCGGTTGGTGCTATTATGGTGAGCGCGCTGTGGAATATCTCAAAGGCAAAAGTTGGGTAATGGGTTACCGTGTGTGCTTTATTACAGCCTTGTTCATCGGCAGTGTGATTAATCTCGCCTTAGTATGGAACATCGCCGACTGTATGAATGCGCTGATGGCCATACCGAATCTGCTGTCACTGATCTTCCTCAGTGGCATCATCATTCACGAGACGCGCAAGTATCTTTGGCGCGATCGTTTAGATAAAGCTGATTGATTATCTCACAGGGAGTACGAACTCCATGCGCGTACCATTCTTATAAGTATCATCCCAGTGAATGAAGCCACCCAGCTTCGAGGCGAGCTTTTGTGACACACTGAGGTCGATCTCCGTCTCGTCAAACACGTCATCGGGATCATTATACCAGTTAAACAAGGCATCTCCACGCCCCTCGGGGATGCCGCCACCCATATCCTGTACCACGAAAGTCAGCCTGTGGCTGTTCTCTTCATAACGGCAACCCACAGTGATCTCACCCTTCTTGGAAAACCTGCAGGCAAGTATTATGAGCTTGTTCAGCACCAACTCCACCAGATGACGATCGGCTGACACAAACACGCTATGTCCCGTCTCCTGACGGAAGGTCATCTTCACGCCCTCCGGCACATTATGGAGATTCGCATCGATACAACGCTCACACACGCGGTTCGGACTGAAACGCTCATCCGTGATCTCATGGCCTTTCTTATTACTGTCGGCATAGATCTCCACCTCGTCGAGCAGCGTCGCCATCAGACTGGAGTGATAACTGATCTGGTCTGCCACATGCTTCTTCTCCTCCTTCGAGAGGTACAGATCCTTTTTGCCCATCATCTCAGCCAGCTTCATCACCGACTGCAACGGGCTGCGGATCTCATAGACTAACGACTTGATAAAATGCGATTTCAACTTGTCAGACTTGTACAGTGCCGACACCCGCTCCTGTTGCTGTTTCAGGCGGAACACCAGCACCAGACAGATAATCACCAATACGACAACTATAATCCACACCATAACCAAACTAAACTAAGACAAATGCTTCACTTCTACAATTTCCAGCACGTGCCCCTTCACACGGAAGCGCACGTCCTTATCCAGATACGGCATCCCGTAGATGCGCTCGGGATCATCCTGATACTGAGGTCTCGGATCCTGTGCCAGCGTGGCTTTCAGCGCAGCCAGTTCCTCCTCGGAAAACAGCCTCGCACAAGCCTCCGGCACCAACACCTCCAACGGCTCCCAGTCCTTCTGATCCACAAACCCGCTCCTGGCCTCAGGATGGGCATCGGCATACGCCACATACGGCTTCACGTCGTAGATCGGCGTACCGTCCATCAGGTCTGCCCCTCTCACATAGATCACCGGGCCCCACTTCGGATGCATCTCCACATGGTCGAGTTGCACGCACGAGAGCCCTAACTTATTCGGTCTGAACGGCGAACGGGTGGCAAACACCCCCATCCGCTTGTTGCCCCCTAAACGGGGCGGTCGGACGGTGAGACCGTGCGCCTCACCACGATTCGCCGAAAAGCCCCAAATCAACCAGAGGAAATCAAAATCCTCCAGTCCTCTCACAGCCTCCTCCTGGCGGTATTCCGGTTCAAAAGTCACATAGCCCGCCAGCTCACTGACGAGTCCACTCTGCCTCGGTATGCCGAATTTCGACTTCAGTGGCGAATGGAAAATACCTATCGGGACAACCTCCATCTCGGGGGCGAAATTACGATTTTATCACCAAAAAACAAAATTATTTCCTATTTTTTTTGGTTATTACCATATATTTCGTATCTTTGCAAACATAATCGTCAACTAAAACTGTAAGTTATTAACAATGAAGATAAGACCTTTCCTTTTGGCCCTTTCCATATTGTTCTGTTGTAGCAGCAGGATCCTTGCACAGGCTGTTGACTACTCCAACGACAAGACCTACCAAGAGCTTTACAATGCCATGCACCGCGCTTTCAACGACGGTGATACTGCCAAGTTCTTTCCAGCTATACAGGCACTTCAGAAATACTTGTCCGATAAGAAAGACTTGCATGGCTATTACACTCAGCGCTGCAATGAGATCGTGTTCCAGATGAACCAGCAGCGCATCTACGAGGCCTACAAACTGGCAAGAGAGCTCTCGAAGGAACTGCGCGAGAAGAAGATCGATAAGGAGATGTATATGGCGATGAACATGCTGGGCCATATCAACCGTTACTGCGGTAATAAGGAAGAGGCGAAAAACAACTGGCATGAGGTGCTTCGTCTGATGCAGGAGCACGGCTACTTCTCCAGCATGCCCACTATCTATATGAATATCGTCAACGTGGCACTCGACGACAGCACTGAAGAGGCCGACTCCCTGCTGGAGATTGCCAAACAGATATCCCTCAAGCACTGCCCAGAGCGCGTGTTTGACATTGAGACGCGCCAAACGCTCAGCTATTACTTCCGTGGCGATTTTAACAGGTTCCTCAAAGGCTATGCGGCCTACAAGAAAGGCATGGCAGAAGGCAAGTCCTCCGTCCATGGACGAGAGATTGAAATCTATCACGAAGCCCTGCTAGGAAATACCGACAAAGCTGTTAAAATGGCCCATGAAGAACTGGGCGACGAGGGACTGGATGCCGTCACCATTATCTATGAGAAGGCAGGCCGCTGGGAAGAAGCTTTCCATGCCTTGAAAAAACAGCACGTTGCCAGCGACTCCATCGACAACGTGGTGCTCTCCAACAGCATGATGGGTATCCGCGACGAAATGATGATCTACGAGGCAGAGCGCGATGCTGCCCGCAGCCGTTTCTACATGATGGCTGCTGTTATTATCCTGCTGGCCCTCTTAGTCGTCGCCCTCTTCCACATCACGCAGACGCGTCGCCGTCATCTGAAAGAACTCAAGAAAGCCTATAATCAGGCCCTGGAGTCGGACAAGATGAAGACAGCCTTCATCCAGAACATCAGCCACGAGGTGCGCACGCCGCTCAACATCATCAGTGGCTTCTCGCAGGTGATTGCCAATCCCGAGCTCGATACCAACATCGAAGAGCGACGCGAGATTGCACGCATGACGCAGAAGAACGCCCGACTCATCACCTCGCTTATCGACGAGATGCTGCTGGTGTCACTCAACGAGAGCAGTGAGGAAGCCAAGAAAGAGAATCTCGTGGAGATCAACACCCTCATGCGTGGAGTGATGAAGGAGGCCGAAGGCAACATCTCAACCAAGACAACCATTCAATACGACACTACGTTGGCCGACAACTTCACCATCCTCTCCAACGAGTATATGCTGAAGATTATCATCAACGCCCTCGTCGATAATGCGGTTAAGAACACCCCTGAAGGCGCCATCGTCCTCAAGGCATCAAAGCCTTCTGACAACGAGCTCGCCCTCACTGTCGAAGATACGGGCTGCGGCATCCCTGCCAACGAGGCAGAACACATCTTTGAGCGCTTCGTGAAACTCGACACCTTCAAGGAGGGTATCGGCTTGGGGCTGCCCCTCTGCCGTATGCTTATCGAGAAACTCGGCGGTGGCGTCCGTCTCGACACCGCCTACACTAAGGGAGCCCGATTCATCGTCACTTTACCTATTTCATAATATGATACAGAAGCTTTTTATGATCGCAATCGCCTGTCTGGCGGGTCTCGGTTGCCAGGCGCAACAGCAGACCGATGAGTTCACCACCCAGAGTGGAAAGAAAGTACGCTTCACATGCATCAAACATGCCAGTATCCAGATCAACTACAACGGTTTGGAAATAGAAGTCGATCCCGTCGGGAAAGGCATGAAGCCCGAGACCGACTACTCGAAGTTCCCCAAGGCAGACATCATCCTCGTCACCCATGAGCATCACGACCACTTCGACCGGGATGCCATCGCTCAGTTGAGCAAAGCTTCAACAAAGATATTCCTCAACCCCGCCGTTCAAAAGATGCTCGGCAGCGGTAAGGCACTGAAGAACGGCGACGAGGTGAAATTTGCCAAAGATATCACCATCGAGGCTGTACCAGCCTACAACACTACCCCCGGGCGCGAACAGTTCCATCCGAAGGGGCGTGACAATGGCTATGTGCTTACCCTCGAAGACCTACGCATCTATATTGCCGGTGACACCGAGGACATTCCGGAGATGGCCAACCTGAAGGATATCGACATCGCCTTCCTGCCCTGCAACCAGCCTTACACGATGACCATCGACCAGGCTGTCAATGCCGCGAAGATCATCAAGCCCAAGGTGCTCTTCCCTTATCACTACAACGACACACCCGTCAACAAGATCACCTTTCAGCTCTATAAGGAAGGCATAAAAGTTCTCGTCCGCAACTACCAGTAAACTATAGGGCTTTCTTTTCGAGGCGGGTTGCGATAGTCTCGGATTTGGAAGACAGCTTGCCTTTGAGATAAGACTCGATGATCAAGCCTGCTATCGGGGCCGCAAGATCGGCTCCGAAGCCACCATGTTCTATATACACACAAACGGCTATCTTGGGTTCTTTCATCGGGGCAAAACCAATAAAAGCTGAGTGATCCTCACCCGGATTCTCGATGGTGCCCGTCTTACCGCAGATGGGATAGCTGGCCTTGATACTGGTGGCGGTGCCATGCTCTACAGCAAGGCGCATGCCTTCTACAACGGGGGCATAAGTCTCAAGAGCCACCTTCGTCTGACGCTTGGTTAGATAACGCTGGTTTTGCGTGTCTTTATGGATATGGGGCACGAAAAACCAGCCACGATTAGCTATGGTGACAGCGAGGTTACAGAGCTGCAAAGGAGTGCAGGTGACATCACCCTGTCCCATGCCAGCCCACCAGATCGTCTTACCATCCCATCCATCCTTATAGCGACGGTTCAGATAGTCAGCACCTGCAAGGAGTCCGCCCTGCTCACCAGGGATATCGATATGCATAGGTCCTCCCAAGCCCATCGACTGCATATAGGAGCGCCAGGTAGTGATGGCCTCGTCACGCGAGGCATACATAAAGTCATCGTTGATCATCGAGGCGAAGGTGGTGAGAAACCACGTGTTACACGACTGTGCCAAGGCTTCCTTGAGATCCAGCGGGGAGCGGTGCTGATGACAGCCCACCTTGATAGCACCGTCGGTGATACCTGAGTGACACTCTACGGTAGTGGACGGGGTGATGATGCCTTCTGAGAGCAAGGTGAGCGCCTGTGCCGTCTTGAAAGTAGAGCCAGGGGCATTGGGTTTGCCGATAGCTTGACGCACATCACTGCCTTGAGGCGTGTTGGTGGCGAGACAGAGAATCTCGCCATTAGCGGGATTGATGGCTACGATACTGCCCGTTTTATGTTTCAAGAGCCGTTCTCCGAGCTGCTGGAGTACAGGGCGCAGCGTGAGAGGCCCGTCTGTTGGCAGAGCCTGAGAAAAAGTGTTGGCAGCCAGAAGCAGGCCAGCGATTGTGAGGATATATCTGTTTGTCATTGTTTTTAAAGAAAAAATCCTCCGCTGTCAAGGCGAAGGATCAATAATGGTTTAACCCAGGTATTTCATGAGGATGCGGGCATGACCGCTGTCGTGGAGTTTTGCAATGCTCTTCTCACGGATCTGGCGTACGCGTTCACGGGTAAGACCCATCTCGGCACCAATCTCCTCAAGACCACGCTCCTGACATCCGATACCGAAGCACTCACGTACAATCTTCAGTTCACGGTCCTTCAGGACACTGCGCAGCACATTCTCAAGGTCAGAGGTGAGCGATTCGTAATCCACATGCTTGTCAGTACGTGTATCGTCACCAGAACTGAGCATATCAGCCATAGAGTTGTCATCGTCCTCTCCAAAGGGGGCGTCGATACTCATGTGATGGCTGTCAGCCTTAGCAGTCTGCTCTATCTTAGCCTCATCGATCTGTGTGAGTTCTGCCAACTCTGTGACAGAGGGACGGCGCTGATGAAGCTGCTCAAAACGGTTGATCTCCTGATTAATCTTGCTCAGGGCTCCACTCTGGTTCAGCGGCAGACGCACGATGCGGCTCTGCTCTGCGATAGCCTGAAGGATGCTCTGGCGAATCCACCATACGGCATAGGAGATAAATTTGAAACCACGAGTCTCATCAAATTTCTCAGCAGCCTTTACCAGTCCGATGTTACCTTCGTCGATCAGGTCGGTCAGCGTCAATCCCTGATGCTGATACTGCTTGGCAACAGACACGACAAAGCGGAGGTTGGCAGTCACCAGACGCTCCTTTGCTCTCTCGCCCTCAGGACCGCCCTTACGGATGGCCTGTGCCAGCTCGATCTCCTCATCAATAGTTACAAGTGGTTGACGACCGATCTCCACAAGGTACTTATCGAGTGCCTCACTTGATCGGTTAGTAATGCTCTTTTGAATCTTTAATTGCCTCATATTTGTAATGTTATGCTGAAAAAGCGTGCAAAAGTACAAAAAAAAGCAATACGTTGCAACCCCTGCCGCCGTTTTTTAATTCATTTTAACCTATTTTACAGAATCCTTTCGAAATCTTTCAGTTTTGCCCCCTAAGCAAGCTCATAGGACAGACCGTAACGGTTTGGATGCGCTTCGCTTAGTCGAGATGACAGAAAAGGAATGATCACAAAAATGGAAGGTGAAAAGTTACTTTTTGATTGGCGAAAAGTAATGAATTGGAGGGCAAAAAGTAATGAATGGACATGCGAAAAGTTACTAATTGCTGTAATTATGGCGAACAATTCAAAAAAAATGATCTCGGAGGAGGGAGAAAGTAAATAGGGTGTGCCTGAGCACACCCTATTGGCTTATTTTGTGATGACTTGGAGCGCTTTGTCGCCTGGCTTGAAGAGCAAGCCTGTGCAACTCTTGGCGTCGGCTTGGTAAGGCTTCAGGTCGATGGCATTCCAGTCGATCTCGTCGGTACGCTGTGCGAGGGGTACATGAGGAATCAGCGATCCATCGCGAACCAGGATGACGGCAGGGATCTTACCTACCTCGATCGTCTGATAACCACCTTCATAAATCTTGCCACTCTGGTAGTCAATCCACTTGCCCTTAGGCAGATATACGGTACGACTGTTGCCTGACTCCATCAGAGGTGCCACGAGGATCTGGGAACCGAACATATACTCATCCTCGACGAGCCATGCGCCGGGATCCTGCGGGAACTCCACCAGCAGGGCTCGTACCATCGGCAGACCGCGCTCTGAACAATCCTTTGCCTGAGCATAGACGTAAGGCATGAGCTTGTATTTCATCTCTGCACAATCACGGAAAGCCTCTGTAAATGACTCTGAGATGAGCCAAGGCTCTGTGGGAGGTGCACCGTGGGCACGCGTGTGAGAACTGAGGAAGCCGAAGGGGAGCCAACGGCGGTAGATATCTTCCGGTGAAGCGGTGACGAAACCACCCATATCATGACTCCAGAAAGAGAAGCCGCTGAGTCCGAAGGAAAGTCCACCTCGCAAATCACCCATCATACCTGTATTCGTGGTAGCGGCATCTCCGCCCCAGTGAAGGGCATAACGCTGAGAGCCAGCCCAGGCAGAACGTGCCCAGATGATACCCTCACCTGGATGATTACGCTCTACAACCTCCCAAAGGGCTTTGTTATAGCGCAAGGGATAAAGGTTATGCTCATAGAGTCCGCCTTTACCGCTATGGTAGAAACCATTATAAGGTGCAGCCTCACCAAAGTCGCACTTGATGGTAGAGACACCCTGTTTCAGCAGGCCTTCGATCTTCTGCTGGTACCAGCTGACGGTCTCAGGATTTGAGAAGTCGAGAACGGCATCCTCTACAGGCATACCACCTGCAGCATTCAGCACATGCATGCCTTTTGCGATGATCTCGGGGAAGAAGCGGTTCTTCGGCGTAAAGTATGGCAGCTGCCACAGACAGGTGTGGAAGCCGTCCTTTGCAAACTGTTTGAGCATCTTCACGGGATCCTTGAAGCGATCCTTGGCAAACTGATAGTCGCACTGCCAATCGACACCAAACCAACCGGTATCGAAGTGGATCACATCGCTGGGAATCTTGTTAGCACGCAACTGACGAGCAATCTCAAGACCCTCCTCCTGAGAGAAGTAGGTGATGCGGCTCATCCAGGTGCCGAAGCTCCAGAGAGGCAGCATGGGTGACTTACCCGTGATATTGGTATATTCGTTGAGGATGTCCTTCGGCTCTCCAAGGAAGAGGAAGAAGTCCATCTGCTCATCAGCCATAAACAGACGGCTCGTGCCAATATAAGAGGCACCAAAGTCGCAGGTGACAGGTGCTGAGGTATGCATGAACACACCATAGCCTCGGTTGGAGAAGAAGAAAGGCACTGGCTTGTACTCGCCATCGGTCTCAGGCCCCTGAGGGTCGGTAACGGAGAGGTGTACCTTCTGTCCTACCTTATTCAAAGAGGTGAACGACTCACCACAGCCGTAGATACGCTCACCAGGTGCCAAGGTCAGTACAGGGTTGACACTACGGGAGTTGTCGGTGCCACGCTTGATAAATGAGAATGGCAACAGCTTCACCTGCGAGGAATCATTATCGATGTTGTGACGAGTCTGCGTGAGGATCTTGCCAGCGGCATCCTTCACGACCAGTCGCCATGGGTATTTCTGCAGTTCGATGCTGCCGTAAGGTGAGGTATAGACAATCGCCTTGTCGGTCTGCGACACCTTCCATGCTACCCCACCCTGGCGCTGTTTAAACTGATCGCAGAACATCGGATCGTCCTGTTCGGTGTTAGCAGGTTCTATCGGGGTGGTGAGCATCCGTACACGCACCGTACGGGGTGAGATGAATTCGAGCTTGATTTTCAGGTCGGGATCGTTGACATAAGCAGCATCGGGGAAGTCGAGCATCTGCAAACGTACGGGCCAGTAGCCATTGAGGTTGAAAGCCTGACGGGGGGTCAGACGGAAGCGTTTCCAGTTGACTGTTCCCTCACCCTTCTGGGCATCGAAACTCGACAGGGAGTCGGCCAGAAAGTAAATGTTAGACAGGTCGTAGAAATCGGTTGACACATCCTTCTGCATACCTTGCAGATACTGGATGCCTGCATTGGTCTGAATCTGAGCCACAGCAGTAAACTGTGAACAGCAGACAGCGAAAAGGACAAATAATAATTTCTTCATATCTTCAAGTTTTTAATTATTGAATTCAATCACATCAGACAAGAGCATCGGCGACTTAGCCGTAACGGAACCATTGCCCTTGACCACAACCATACACTTGCCGAAGAAGACTTTGCGCAGTGCTGACGGGTGAGGATTCTCGGGAGTCGCAACGAGGCGCATACGCTCCATCGAGGTCTGACAACCGTTGTCGGTAGCTAAGATTTCACCACCCTCGCTGATGAAAGAGATCTGATCCTCTGCCCAAGGACAGAGGTTGCCATCCTTGTCAACGACCTCAGCGCTGATAAAGGTCAGCTCCTTACCCACATAGTCCTTCGACAAGCGGATCTTAGCAGGTGCACCTGCCGTCTTGATGGTCTGCTCACAGACCACCTTGCCGTCCTTGCGGGATACAGCCTTCACCTCACCCGGATCAAAGGTTACACGCCACATGACATGATACTGATGGGAGTCGGCCTTACGACGTACACCCTGTGACTTTCCGTTGATGAACAGCTCCACCTCGTCGGCATTATTGTAGTAGCACCACATATCGATCTCATCGCCAGGAATCCAGTTCCAGTGGGGAAAGAGATGCAGAACGGGCTTCGAGGTCCACTCGCTCTGATACATATAATAGATATCCTTTGGGAAACCTGCAAGATCGATGATACCGAAGTAAGACGAACGTGCCGGGAAACCATAGGGCGTGGGCTCACCGATATAGTCGAAGCCTGTCCAGATATACTGTCCGCCACAATAGGGCGTGTGTTTCACCACATCCCAGTTCGTCTCGTGGGTTGTTGACCATGAGGCGTGCATGTTATCATACGACGAACACATATAGGTGGGATCGGTATAGGGCAGCCACCACTCTTTCGGAGCCACAATCACAGAATCGGAAGGCATCATATAGAAACCGCGTGTCTGCAAGGCAGAGACACTCTCTGACATGATAAAGGGCTTGCCAGAGAAGTTCTGAGGCACATCCTTGATCCACTGGTGATGATAGTTGAAACCGATGATGTCGATGGCACCACTCCTGAAGAGGTGGTTACCCGGGTCGGGCTCGTTGCAGCCTGCCGTGATGGGGCGCGACGCGTCGTAACGACGTATAATCTCTGCCAGATGCCGTGTGAGAAGCGACTGTACGGAGAGCTCCCCTTCCTTGGCGAGTGTAGAGGCATCATGACCTGCATTCAGGATCAGGTTGGCCTGTTCGAGTGATAAGGTGTCAGCCTCAGCAGAAGACCACTGCTCAAGCACCTCGTTTCCGATACTCCACATAAGGATGGAGGGGTGGTTGCGATCGCGAATCACCAGGTCGGAGAGGTCGCGCTCGTGCCACTCATCGAAGAAACGGGCATAGTCGTTCTGTGTCTTTCTGCGGCGCCACATGTCGAACGACTCGTCCATAACGATGAGACCCATCGTGTCGCACATATTCAACAGCTCCGGAGCTGGTGGGTTATGTGAAGAGCGGATACTGTTCACACCCATGGCCTTCAGTTTGGTGAGCTTGCGGTGGAGGGCATCCTCGCTGAGTGCAGCTCCCAGACAACCGAAGTCGTGATGCTCGCAGACACCATTGATCTTGAAGTTCTTGCCATTGAGCCAGAAGCCCGTCTTGGCATCAAACTTGAAATCACGGAAACCTGTGGTGGTCTCTACCTCATCCACCACCTTGCCATCTGCGATCAGTTGTGTGCGGACTGTATAGACATACGGATCCTCGCACGACCACTTACGCGGCTTCTTGATATTGGCAGGCTTGCCATTGGCATCGAGCCAGATATTCTTAACAGTGACCTTCTGGTTGGTGGGATTCTCATAATCCACCTCTACCTTGCCGTTGTTCACAAAGACACCCCAGTGCTTCACATGAATCGGATGGGTCTTCGTGAGCCATACATGGCGGTAGATGCCGCAGCCGGAATACCAGCGGGAGTTAGGCTGGTCGGAGTTATCCACTCTGACAGCTACGAGATTTGTACCAACATGAATATAAGGTGTGATATCGTATTCGAAACTGGAATAGCCGTAGGGACGATAGCCCACCTTCTGTCCGTTCACATAGACAGTGGAGTTCATATACACGCCATCAAACTCCAGGAAGAACTTCTCACTCTTCACCTCTTCACGTCCCAGTTCAAAGGTCTTTCTATACCAGCCAATGCCACCAGGCAGGGCACCACCGCCAGCACCGCTGGGGTTCCCCACAAAGAAATCACCCTCGATAGCCCAATCGTGAGGCACATCGAGCTGCCGCCAGGAAGCATCATGATACTCGGGTGTTGCCATCGCTGCCGTATCAGCGAGGATAAAGCGCCACCCCTTATCGAAACACAAACGCTCACGGGCCTGTGCAGAGAGTCCCACACAGGCCAGTATAGCCAGTAGAATCGTTTTTCTGATCATCATAAATATTTAATAGTTATTGGTATGTTATGTAGCTTAAATATCTCGTTCCAGATAGGTGAAGGTAGTATCACCGATGGTGAACTTTGAATTATGATAAAGTGTGCAACTGTTGCCCGGTTTGAGAGGATTTGTGCCTACCATCACACCCTCTTCAAGAGCCGTCAGACGGATACCTAATCCCGACTGCCGCAAGTTGGCATGGACTGGGGCTACCTGACCCTTAATATCCCACGTCATCTGCAACGAGCAGTCGATAGATTTACCGATAGTGACCACCTCTTCAGGATTATTGAGGAACCACTTGTAGATAGCGATATCCATTTCCTTAACCGCACCTTTCACATTGAGGAAGTAGCGTTCGGATACAGGTGCCATCTGTGCCACAGCCAGTCCCACACCCACACTATAGAAGATGCAGCTGAACAGTAACAGCACACGGATATCCAACTGCATGACTCCCCTGAACAGAATTGTCCACAGATAGACAGAGATTACACCCAACAGAATAGCTAACAAGAGGATGTATTTACGGAGATGGATCCTGGTGTCGGCTGTAGAAACAAAGGCAATCATCAAAGCCATTGCCGCCCAGGGTATCCAGTCGAGCACAGCCACCCAAGGATTCATATTCAAGGCAATAGAAACGGACTCGATGAGCAGGAAAATGAGATAAGAGAATACAGAGACAATAATCACACGCAGGCAGATGCTGAGCACACGCTTGAGGTGGAAATGACGCCGTATTGTCAGAAGTGTCAGGGCGAAGGTCAGACAGGCACTGAGACATGTGCCGAACAATGGTACATAACCCTTGTTGGAATCCTGATCATTGAACACTGCATAAGAATCCACTTCAACGATCTTTGCTTCAACCATCTTTGCGACCAAAGTGGGGACTTCATTATCGAACCCTAATACCAGACTCACATACAAGAGCCAAGCCACCATAGCCGCCGCAATGGAGACAATAATCCACTTCATATAAAAATGTGCATTCTTAGGATCGAAGAGATTATCATGATTATAATAATGTGAACCCGTCTGGCAATGCCGTCCATACTCCGGACAATGATAGCCGTTCTCATCCCAGCAGCTCTTATGCATCACATGCTCACACTTCACCACAATATCATCGCCAGTCTCAAAGGGAGCCTTACAGTAATAGCAAGTCTCAGAAACGGCGATATTGCCTACACTCATGTTGCCTGGAATATACTTCACAACATAATCTCTCAAGAAAAGCTTATATCTGATGAATGGTATCAGCAGCTGGAATACGAGATAAACGAACAGGATAGCAAGCAGACTGAGACCGACGCCCTGAAGGAACATCGAAATCTGGGTATAGCCATTAACTATCACAGGATTATAAGCATCGCCTAAGATGATGGAGGTAGTGGCTTTACCAATAAGATGTCCGTCATCTTTGGCCAAGAGTTCGATGAGCATGGTATGGGGAACACCACTATAGACTTTGCCATCGGGGTTCTCGAAGTCGAACTCATTGGCAATGATGTCTGTTCGTTTCATACCCATGATACTCTCCTTCAGTTCTGTCCAGGTGAACTGTGTCTCATAAACGCCACCGTAATTCTTTGCAAGCACCTTCAAGACACTCTCCGCCTGATTACTCGTGGCGAGTGCATCATTGGTAGAGAAGCAGACGGCACTGATAGAGAGGAAGTTCGCTGTCAGCACAGAATCCTGTTTAATCAACTGTTCCTGCAAAGTAAAGTGGTCAGGATCTATCGGTTCGTCATTATCGCCATAGACCACTTCATTGGAGAATACCACCATCGCCACTTTCTTGGCATTGGCCCAGACACCCGCACGATCCTCAATCTCTTTCTTCTTCAGCATGATAGAACGATAAAGCAACTTGGGTTGATCCTGCTTGGACACGAAACGAGTGTTAAGCACATAGTCGGTAGCTCGCATGGTCTCGCTGACAGACTCCTCATACATAAAAGCAAGATAAAGATTCACACCCAAAACCGTACGTATCTCACGAACTGCTTTCAACTCATTATCCACGATGGGTTGCGGCAGATCCAGATCAACCAGCACCAGTACCTTCAAGCCTTCCTTAACCACCTGTTCGCCCTCGGAATTCCTCACATAAGTGAGAACAGGATGACTGCTAGAAGTATTCGGCACTCCGCCAATAAGCTCGGTAGCCTTCACTACAACCTGATTGGTATCGGTAAGCGCATAAGGGCCAAGGTCTTCCTTGATGGATGTGAATATCTTGAACCGCTTATAGCCAGGAGAGAACTCCACCCCCATCACTTCAAGTTGATTGGCACTGATGGTAGAGTCGTTCTCTGACTCCGTGCTGAAGATATCCTCCAATTCTGTGTCATCAACATTTGCATTCGTCAGTTGGTCGCATCCCACCATGGAAGCGGCAATGAAAGCAATCAGTAATATACGATACATATTCTTTATCATGCGTTTATACCTTTTTCGTTTATTTAGATCATAGGATACTTGGAATCCTTTCCTTGATTATTCATCATTTCTTTCATCTTCTTCATATTAGCCAACTTATCCTTGTAAGCTTTGTATCTGGCAACCACCATCGTGAAGAACAAAAGGATGATCGATACAGCAGCCAGACCCATCACATAGTCCTTGATACGCTGGAAAATTGGTTTATACTCCAACGCCTGCACCTTCTCAGATACACTCTTCATCACCACGAACTGCTCGTCGAGCACATTCATACGAGGCTGAAGCGTAGGTACCAGTTCTGCAGAAGCCTTAGCTGCATCGTAGCTTGCCTGAAGCTTCTCAAAGATCAGCGATTCACGTGCTTTTGCCTTCTCAAGCTGGGGGGCCAGATTCTTAACAAGCGACAATTTATAAGCACGCTGATAGAGTTTCTTATAGACAGCTACCTGACTGATGATGAAATTATCAGCATCAGCAAAATCAGAGATGGCCTTCACCATCGCGTCCTTCGCATCAAGGGTATCTTTCACAGACTGCTTCAATGCCTCAATATTGGCCACCATTGTCATCAGATCTTCGTCGTTGGCGATATCCATCTGTTGAGCCTGCGTATAAGTGTTCCACATCACATCTAACGAGTTATACCGCTGGTCGTAGCTTTTCATACGCTGTTCAAGAACATCAACGAAATTCTTGGTGAGTCCCAACTTGACATCTGGTGCCAAGGAGATACTACCCACCATTTGCAACTGGGTAAAGTCATCGGAGAACTGACTCAGGCGTGATTCAATCTCCAGTTTCAGCGCCTGTTCCTCGGGCGACAAAGCCTCTGTCTTTTTTCCCTCTTTTGCATCCTGCTTCAGAGGCACAGCTTGTTCCTGCGCCATCAGAGAACCCGAAAGCGTTAAGCCCAACAGAGCCACGACGATATATTGAAGCCAATTACTCATTTCTCAACAAAACTCACTCTTTAGCGGATAGACACGTCATGTTAAAGTAACGTACAGCGGCATTGAAGATGGTTAATGCCTTCTTCTGTTCTTCCGTGACGCCAGCACGACCTCCGATAAGTTCATTTCCTGACTTGATATTATTTTGGCCATTAGTAATCAGATCCTGACGTTCTATGGGATCAATGCTTATCAACCAGCGCGACACTATCTCGTCAATCTGACGGGCTTTCACCATCAGCGTCTTCAAGTCTTCAGGCGATAAGCCGGAACCACCACCAGAGCCAACGGGCCCCACCACAACGCACTTCATGGCTGCAATGGAATCGACATACTGGTTATACTCATTCCATGCTGTCTGAACATCGGGACACGGACTCTCGACTTCCTTTGCCTGGAATTGCCCTTGGATGGTGGTCTTCATCTCCTCAAAGATCTTCAACGACTCCTGAGAACCCACCTGTCCGCTACCATATTTCTTCTTAAAAGAGGTATAACTCTGTTTTACACCATCCAACGCCTTCCTGGCACCCTCCACATCAGCGTCGAGGCCGAAGCACGGATTGCGTTCAATGGTCACCTGATACTGTATGTTCAGATCCCGACCAAACGGTATCTCAAAAAGATTATACTTCTTCTTCTCGGTCTTATCAATCAGGAACACATCATGGAGCGTGATATTCACCTGTGTACGTTTGTTAAGGATATCAAACGTCTGGGCTATGAAATCATTCTCCATTTTATATTCGATAGGAGTCGGTTGCAGACCATCATAATCGATCCAACGCTGGAAGAAGAACTCCTTCCTCGGCTTGGGAATAGAGGCCTTGACAAGCTTCGTGATGCGATACTTGTCAGTAGGTTCGAATGCCACCACGTAGGGGAGCTGAGCAGGACGGAGTTTGCGCCCCTTGATCAGCGGTTTGAAATGCACCTTATCCCAGAACACGAACAGCGACCGATAGGAGATCAGGGTCACCGTCAGCGTATTGGCATCCTCTTTGAACACGAACTTCACCATCAGATCCATATCCTTACTATCAGGTTTTAAGGATATATGATCCGTATAAGACTTCCCTTGCGCTACACTGATAGCCCTGACCGTCTGCGCCTGAATGCTAAACATCCAGAAGCAGCCTGTCAGCAGAAGTATCATTCTATGTTTTATATTCATATGCTTTTATGATTGCTCAAAATAAATCCATTCTTTGGGCTCGCCTTGATGCGTGACCCAAGCAGCTACTTTCAAATCCTCTGGATACGGAGCCTCTATCAGTGCATGATAGGTATCATAGCGCAGATAGGAAGCCACCCGCAGAACGCCCCACAGCAAATCCGTATAGGTATCAGTCATATTCAGGCAAACCCGTCCTGCAAAGTCTCCGAAGTATCGGATGTTCGGATGCCAGGGATGCGGGATAGACTGTCCTGCGGTATCAGTAGTGAGGAAATGCAACGAAGGCGGTGCATCCACACAGGGATAGTTATGCGGCAGATCGATCATCATCTGGAAACACGTGGCATAGAGAGGCTGGTTTTCTACCCCAGGCTCATTGAGTGCCTCCTCGTGGGTCACACCACAGATACTACGCAGATGATAGGTCACAAGATAAGACGTAGGCAGACCGTCGGTGTTACGACGCGTCACCTTGCAGGAGATATCCTGACGGTCAGCCAGTCCTGTCTCCAGCTGCTGCCACTCATACCACAGACGACGGTTACGTCCGTGAAGGGCAGTGGCGTCAAAAGCCTGTATCTCACGCTCCATCATACCTCACAATTCTTGTCATCAACCTGGAATAGGATCTGGAACTAAATATACCAAGTCGCCATTCTGCACATTATAGTCAGCCAGTTTCTGATCCTCACGCCCGATACGCGGACGCAATACCCTAATCTCATGAACCTGAGGATCTTCCTTACCAAAGAAATAATCCAACGGTGCACCCGTCTGATCAATAGACGGGAAATCAAAAATCAGACGTCCGTCTTCTCCAATGGCATGGCGCAGATTGTCCATCAGTGTAGCTAGAGGGGCATCTGGATTCACAACCTTGAAGCGGACCGTCTTATTCTTGTAAGAAATATCCAAAAAGAAATCTTCCATATCTTATGATTGTTGTTTATCAATTGTTATTGTTACTTGTATAGGATATATGTTCGCACTTCTTACACTTATCATAGCCTGCATCAGCGTCTCTGCCTGAGGAATCTTCTCTTCAAAGCCACGGCGAATAAATGTGTTCTCATTCAAGATGATCTCGACAAGTATCTCATAGCCTGCCTCCCATCTTTCTTGTTGCTGACGATGACTGACAGTGATGCTTTTCACCATCTGACGGGTAATACCATAACGCGTCATCAGCTCCGTATAGCAGAACAGCTTGATGTCGGCAGGTGTCACCAGACGATCATTAGTGATCATATAGTAACGCGACAGAGAAGCTTCCTCCAATTGGTCACGCACCTCATCGCTACCAGGCACAGGTGTGGCAATCAGTCGCACAGAGTTATTATTAAAACCTGCTGGCGGTTGGAAGGTGCTGTTATCAGAAAGCTGGGCATTGATGGCCGAGCCTGAAGTGGTGACATAGGTAAGGGATAGCGAGACATCATTGCGAATGTCTGCCGCACGGGGATTCAGCATCAGATAGACACCAGGGATACGCTCTTCTGCATTTGCCCGGGCGGCATCACGCATACGTGTCAACGTTTCTATCAGACTATAGATCACCTTATCGTTGGCCTCCTCACGTAACGACTGGAAAGCATAGAAATCGGTATAGTAGTGACTAATGAGAGAATTCAACAAGACCACAAGACGTCCCTGATTGAAACGGTCAGTAGCCATCTTACGAACCTCTACAGGGAAATGGCCGAAAATCTGGTCGGTGGAGGGACGTAACATATGCAGGAACTGCTGACTGGAACTATCTACCTCATTGCCTAAGCTTTGATAGCCTGCCACCCGGACGATTGGCGTAGCCGAACTAAGGTCAGCGGTATGAACCTCAGCATTCACCAGGATAATACTGTTCAGGATCAGATTGTCCTTATCAAACACAAAATCATCCTTGATGCCAGAGAACTCAAACACCAGATCAACACTGTCCGTCTCTGCCGGCAGAATCTTATGAGACTGACTCTTCACACAATACATCCTGACATTCTGACGAGCAAACAGGTCCAAGCAGGACACAGCTGCATTATATGTCTGATTGCCATTGTAAAGTACGGTGTCGATATCAAAGCATGGCGAGAGTGGCAGTTCGGAAAACTCCCAAGGACTGACTATAGGCAGGATTTGTCCTTTAATCGTCACCTTGAGGTCTTTGAAACTACGGTTCTTCACCACAAAACAAAGTCCAGAGAGATCAGCTATAGGGCTATCGGACTTCAGAGAGACCTTCCAGCGGCGTCCGTCCATTCTGACAATCGAACGGATCGTGACATTGAGCACACGGGTTTTAAGCAGAGGAATAAAACTGGACTCAGTATCTGTCAACGTGAAGACATGCTCCTGCGTAAGCTCCAGATGGGGAAGAGTTGGTTGCAAAGTAGCCTGGACAACGGCTGTGGCAGGAATGGCATGACCAACCTCATATGGTACCAGCATCCGTGAGAACTCTTCCAGAACCTCTGACTTCATGTGGTCCAATTCGTTCTCCAATTCATTCGACTGATAGGCCAATGCTGTCAGCAGCAACGAGAAGACAGGATCCTGCTCGATGCCCTCTAACTGGTCAGGATGGTCACTACTACGCCAGATGCGGATAGCCTCCTGCATCAGTTCCTCGGCCCTTTGTTTATTTTCAAATATCGTCTGTTTCATGCTTCTTTATCGTATTTATTTCCATACACGCAATGTGCTCTTGTACAGATACCCTTCCTTAGTTGCAACGATGACACCCTTGACTGTGATATACACCAAACGTTCTTCGCGGATATAAGTCATTGTCACTGCCACATCGTCAAGTCGTTTCTCATAATCCTTCACAGCCTCTTTAAGTTCAGCCGCAAAGGTATTCATATTCTTCGACGAACCTGATATCTTCTTAGAATAGAGGTCACGTAAACCATTCTCATAGAGCGTATCACCCGAATTGTAGATGACACCCTCATGCTCATCGAAGATCTCGAAACGCATATTATTGAAGACAAAGCCATACTTGGAATCTCCAATACTATTGTAACGCGGCGTGGTCAACAACATGTTAATCGCCTCATCAATCGAGCGCTTGATGTTATTTTCACGGGCCAGGCCGGTTTTGACCACCTTCAGAGGTATTGACAGGTATGCCATAAGCGTGTTAGATCAATGGGATAAATCGTTCATTTTCTGGTTCAGGCACATAAAGCGCATTGAACAGGTGTTCGAACAGCTCTTCGTAGAGGCGCTCGTAGAGTTTCTCCCTCAAACTGTCCTCCATCATATTAAGAGAGTGGTTCATCTCCGTACGCAACTCCTCCATGAGCATCGGCTTCATCTGGTTGTTGATATAGTCGGTGAGAGTCTTCGTCTGCACCTCCAGAGCGTTCTGCATTTCCTCCTTCACCAGGGCTATCAGCTTCTCTTTCGTCTCCTCCAGAAGTTTGACGATCAACTCCTCATGCAACTGGGCATACAGCTCTGCCTTCGCCTGTCGCAGAAGCGCATCATAGTCGATGGAATTATCAACCAGCACCACCTTGTCGAGCACGGCAACTGCGCCCGTCAGATAGTCTTCAAACCAGTTCAGCCACAACTGGACATCCACCTGTCTTGGTTCTGGAATAGTAATCGACTGCTCCGTGTTGGGGCTGATGATATAATAATCGATGGCATGGGCAATCTCCTGCAACAACATCAAGAAATCATGTACGCTGTTGCGCAGACTATATCCTTTCATGATGAAGAGGTAATGTAGGAGTGCCCGCTTACCGTCACCTTCTTCCAGATTCTGGTGAGAGGTAATGGTACTCAGCCTACCGACGTATTTCTCCACATAAGTAGCGAACTGCTGGTTGCAAGTCATGAGCAGACATGGCGGTATGTAGGCGGTGTCGATAGAGAACATACCATCCTTGACGTTGAAGTGTACCAATGGCATCACATCCTGAGCCTCTGCCTCTTCCAAAGAAAGAAGAGCATATTCATAATGTGGACGGAGATAAGGCACACCTTCTTTCTCAAAGGCTGTCGTCGTATCGCTTATGCCAACAGTCAGATAATAACTGTCACCAAACAACATGGGAATAGGAACGATAGCCTTCTCGTCGGCATCAACAATCTTACCCGACGGCAACAACGCCATACACCGGAGGTTCTCCACCTCAAAAGTATTCTTGACGAAGACACCCTTACAACTCAGTTCCGTTCCAGGCAACATACCCATCTGCGTGCTTCCCAATGCAGCACGGATGGCAATCTGTTGCTGGAAATCCAGCTTCTCCTCCAGACCGATGAAGGTCTGGGCTGTAATCTCCATGCCTGGTAACCAGTTTATTTTTGAATTCAGATCCATAATCCTACTGATTTATTGATTCAGTTCTGTATTATAATTCAGCATCAGGCCACCACCAGGATTCTGAGGAACCATATGCTGTTTTATTTCAATTTCACATTTCACGTCATATGGAATCAGCCACTCTTTCAAGAAAGCAACCAATGGCTCCAACGATTTTACCTGCTCCTGATAGGTTTCTAGTGTCAAATCAGGTATCAGCAACTTATAAGTCACCTGAGGCAGCCACAAGCGTGTAGTGTCTATAGGACTATAACGACTTTTCACCATCTCTACCTCACATTGCATCAGGGCACCCAAGATGTTACCTACCAGACCAAGATCACCCCGCCAACGACTCACATACGGTAATATAAATGCAGCCTCCTTCACCAGACTATTCTGCTCTGCCTCAATATCAAAATTGAAATATTCCTTCAGCAGATAGCTCAGCTTCTGCTCCAGAAGCTCCGACGCCTGACGCTCAATCTCCAACTTCTTACGAAACACATAGGTATCAAAAGGAGAGAAAGCTTCGTTCAGCAGTTCTCTGCGCCATTCCAGTTCCTCGTATTTCTTACTGAAGTCCTCTCCGCGAAGATCATCATCTCGCGTCAACAGGCCCTCAGGCAACAGACGCAGGAAACCATCGCGCGTCAGGATTGCCTTATCCTCCTTCTCATACAAGGCGAGGATATCCTGGTTGTAATTTCTGTAGAAAGTACCCTTGCTTTGAACCATCCATGTCCTGCTCATTTCAGGATAGAGATAGTTCAACAGCACTTCGGCCCTGATCTGACTGATATTCCTATTTATTGTCATTGTTCGCTCATTTCAAAATAATAATCCTGTCCATCGGCCACTATATGCAGCACATCATGGCTGGGAATACCTAATTGTGCCAGTGTCAACTCACCATAAGGGAAGTCGGCACTGATCTCTCTATATTCATGCTGGTACAAACCACTGAAAGGAATGCCACGCAGGGCATCTGCCTTTTCCACGAAAGCCTCTACAGCATGACCTGGACACATCACTTCCGTACGACGGTCATTAGCACGTTCTGCCACATAATCCACAAAACAGTCGTTCTCCAATAAGATGGTCACCGACTGGGCATCTAACATCTGACCCAACAGTCGGAAAGCCTCTGATACCGATGATTGTCTCGAGAGCTCTGATGGACGTATGGGAGTCCAGCACTCATGAACGGCACAGTCGTCATCATAAGCTTGGAAGTCGAGCAACTTAGTGGTCAGATGCTGCCCGTCGTAGTAGAACATCTTTCCACAAAGGGAAGTGAATGTCCCCTGTTCCAAGGCCTCCTGATGCACCAGTTTTAACGCTTCCTGCACCAGTACGGCTCCGATCACCGAAGCCATCAGGGAAGTGGTTGGAGCTGATCCCGCCTGCTCATGCCGACGAATCACACCTGTACACGACATCCGCTTCGCCATGTCACGCAAGCCTTCCGGCCCCAGGTTACAGGCATAGCAGTTCTTACCAGGTATAAACACTCGCGCCGTACCTTCGAGTTCCTCGATAGCGCCATCAACCCAAGGCACGCTTGCACGCATGCACAAACGGTTGATGCAATAACGTGCCCAACGGTTATCCACACAACCGATAACCACATCCATGCGGCGGATCAGCGAGAGACCGACATCATAGGCCACATCACCACAGATGGTCTGAATCTCTAACATGGGATTCATGGCTCTCAGGCGTTCCGCAATCACCTCCACCTTCAGGCGATGCGCATCGGCATCAGCTTTCGAGAAGAACACAGAGCGTGAGAGATTACCTACCTCCACCACATCGAAGTCAACAACCACAAGATGTTCAACACCAAGCAACACCAAGTTCTTCAGAACCTCGTTTCCTAAGGCACCGCATCCGACCACCATCACATGGGAAGCCGATACTCGTTGTTGTTCTAGGCCATTGCTCATCTATTAGTTATCTGGTTTCATATTAATTTCTACATTCAACATATCGTTAGGCACGGGCATCACCGTTATTGCAGCATCTCGATAGCCCTTTTTCTTCAGTAGAATCTTGCACGCCACCGTGGCTGGCAGGTTCTCCAGGATACAGGGGGTAACACCAACCTCCACGCGATTGATAAGAATAGTTGCGCCTACCACGTTACTATGGATATTCAGCACACCATAGCTAGCTTTCGGCAGACTCAGGTCAACCACTTTGGGGAGGGTATCGTCAACCCACAAGAAAATCGGCTTCGATTCCAAGCCTTCCTTCAGTGTACTGACCGAGTAGAATCCGATTCCCAGTTGTCCTACCCATTTTCCATATGCCAGAGGCTCACGGTTAAGCCATATCTGTGTTTCCTCATCCGGGGCTGTAATAGTCACCAGGGCCTTCAAAGAATCCTGAGGCACTGCTGCCAGCGAATCCGTTACAGTGGAGTCTTTAACCTCCTCGATTGGTTGGGGATTGATGGCCCGCGCCATCAGTGGTCGGGCTCTCAGGTCGCTGGCTTTCAGTGCCAGGATCTTCTTCTCGCCCACCCCCATATTGAACACCGTATCAGCCAAGCAGGTCTCTTCCTGCATCACAATCAGATGATGATCACCAGGCTGCAGATGCCCACTTGTTGCCTCGCCCTTTCCGATAGGCTCACTATCAACAAAGATAAGCCCTTCGGCTATGGGCAGTTTCACGGTGAGATAGGAATATACCGATTGCAACACGACTGGCACCACGAGTTTTGCACTATCCACAACCTCCACGCTATCAGACAGTTCCTCATAGAATGGAGCTTCCGCGTGGTAGCCATGCTTCCCCAAAGGGAGCTCAAACTGGGCCGTCCCGTCTCTCACGAGCGCCACTGTGCTATCTACTTGCAGAATGGCATTCTCAGGAATAACCTGGAACACCACCCATTGCTTCGACAGTTTATATTCTTTCCCAGGCTTGTCTGTCTGCATAATAGCCTGGTAATGTTTTTTCTTCCTCAAGCCCTTACCGGGTACCTTCCAGATCAACTGTCCGTATTCCGGATGTTTCACCAGAATGAAGGCGGTCTTATGAGGAGCTAATAAGGTAATCTGACCATCACCCTCCTGAGCCGCAATTTCTGTTTTTCCATCGGCTTTGAACGTGAAACCTTTCTCGTCGGTTTTCAGGTCCAAAGTCGCCATTTTCTTATCTACTGGGTACATCTTCTTTTTAGCAAAGTCAAATTTGACCCGCTTAAACTGCCCTATGCTGATCTTCTGAGCAACACACGGCAGCGAGAGTATGGCAATCACACTGCTGTATTGCCCGGACTGGTAATAGAGATGTTACCGCCATAAGAGCACATACACTTGCTGCTGTCTGTCAGCGCAGGAATACCACCGACCTTAACCTGAGAACTGCCAGGCGACCAGGGAGCAGTAATCACTGGAACACAGGGCATCGGTGTCAACACACCCATAGCGGCAGACGTTGCAGAGGCCACCGTCGGGTTAGCCATCGACTGACACATGCCGAATGTAGGAATATTAGTTACCGTAAAATCCGTTGTCACAGCCATCAACATGTTCATACACTTCGGCCTGGTCGGCACGATAATAGCTAATGTACACGGAGACAATCCAAAACTGCACTGGAGCATAGCTCCTTGAGTTACAAATTTACCCATATTCTTTCTTTTTTAATGATCTGGCTCAGTCCCTATAGGGGCCGAGTCCAGATCATGAGAGTGATTACTTCCAAGGATTCTCGTATGCGACGGGACCGTTCTCGAGCTTCTGACAGCTGAGCAGGATCTCCTCGTAGTGCTCCTCACCGTCTGCCCAGTACTCCTTATAGTGTACACAGTAGCAAGCGGTACCCTTCAGGGTCTTCATGGCTGAACCGTCCTTGGTGTTCTCAAACGATACCTCCAGGTCATGGGGAGCAGCCGGATCAAGCATC